>CAYWDK010000089.1:0-7059 GCA_964457025.1 uncultured Balneolaceae bacterium
CGTAATTTGGGTGCACTAAGTGTCTTAGGGGTAAACAAAAAGGAGCGCCGTGAAGCGCTCCTTTTTGGTTTGTAATTGAAATGTGTTGCGGTTATTACTCTTCCACAGGCGGTGCACCGGCTGCTTCGAGTGCCTGTTGCAGGCTCGGCATCACATTGTTGACAATGCGGTTCAGCTCGGTTTCTATGGCATCAAGTTCGTTGCGTCCGGCTTCCACAGCATTGCGGTGATTCTCGGTGGGGCCGTAAGTGGTAGAGAGCGCGCGGTAACCCACGAACATGCGTTCGCGCGGAGTCGGCGGACCGAATGCACCTACCTCTGCTTTGGCCTCGCTGCCGTTCATCTGCTCGTTAAGGTCGAGCAGCTCCATGCGGGTGTCGTGCAGACGCTTGACCAGCTCCGGCGCTTCTTGCTCGGCACGATCGAGTGCCGTCTGCATAGCCGTGACACGGTCGATCTGCTCCTGCAGCAGGTCGGAGGCCGCCGTCATTTCCTGTCGGAAGGTCTCCATGGTCTCACGGAAAGCTATGAACTCTTCGTTGGTGGCAGCACCTTCGATAGAACTGTCATACAGCGGTACCACATCAAAAGAAATCGGTTCGGAGAGCTGTGAGACAACACCGTCTACTGTTTTGGTAAGCGTAGCGGTGTAGGTTCCCGGAACGGCAGGGAAGCCGCCGCTGAACCATCCGCCTCCACCTTGTTCGCCAAGCTCCACGATATCTTTGGAGGGATAACGAAGGTCCCAGTCGATGCGGTGGAAACCTGCAGTGTGCGGGCCTTCCACCCGGTTAACGACGTTTCCGTCCTGATCTTTAATAACTACTTCAACCTTCGGCTGTTGTTGACGCATCTCTTTTTCAATATTGTCCCAGCCGGGGAAGGGGACGTCTTCTTCTTCAGGGATAGCGCGTTCGCGTTTCTGTCGCTCCTGCTTTAGGGTAGTGAGCTCTTCTTTCAGGTAGTAGGTGAATACGGCTCCGAATGGCGGGTTGTCGGCCGTATACATCTGATGCCCCGGCGAGTCAACTACTTCCTTGGGCACATACCAGTAAGCGTCTCGGCTGTCGAACAGCTTGGCTTCTTGGTTAAGCATCTGCGGCGTTACTTCGCGCAGCGGCGTGTAGTCGTCCAGAATGAAGATACCGCGTCCGAAGGAACCGCCGACCAAGTCGTCGCGATCACGCTGGATAACCAGGTCGCGGAAAGCGATAGTCGGTGCTCCGCCTTTGAGCTCGACCCATTCCTCGCCACCGTCAACAGTGAAGAAGATGCCGAATTCAGTGGCTGCAAAGAGCAGGTCTTCTTTAACGTCATCCTGCACTACGCGCCATACGATATGGCGATCGGGCAGATCTTCGCTGATCAGCTCCCATGAGCGTCCGCGGTCGGTGCTCTTAACGATATAAGGTTCAAAATCTCCGTCCTTATGGTTATCGAGGGCAGCATATACGGTGTTGGCGTCATGCAGGTCGGCATAGATGTCGTTGACAAATACCGTAGCGGGTACGCCCCGGATGTCGCCAAGCTCGACGGCTCTCCAGCTCTCGCCGCCGTTTTCGGTTACCTGGATGCGCCCGTCATCCGTACCGGCATAAATGAGTCCCTCTTGAAGGGGAGACTCTGCCAGGGAGGAGATGGTATTATAATTGGTCATGGCTTTCATATCCCACGGGTTGTCCCAGCTCATTTGGCGACCCATAATATCGAGTTCCAAGCGGTTCTGGTCGCGAGTCAGGTCACCGGAGATAGCCGTCCAGCTGTTACCGCGGTCTTCGGTCTTCCAAACCTTGTTGGAAGCGAAGTAGAGGCGGGTGGGACTGTGCGGGCTCACTTCAATGGGGGCGTCCCAGTTGAAGCGCTCGCCCTCGCCACCCTCGGGTGCCTGCGGTTGAATGAATACCTGGTCGCCGGTAACACGGTCGATGCGGTGAAGGCCGCCTCGTTGGCTTTCGCCGTAAAAGATATCCGGGTTGCCGGGCTCGGTGGCGGAGTCGTGTCCGTCGGCTCCGAGCGTCTTGTACCAGTCGCGGTTGGCGATGCCGTGCTCCTTGTCGGTACGCGAGGGACCGCCCTGCGATCCGTTATCCTGCGTGCCGCCGTAGACGTGATAGAACGGCTTGGCATTATCTACCGAAATCTTGTAAAACTGCGTGATCGGCATGTTATTGATGAAACGCCAGCTTTCAGTGCCGTCATGAGTTTCATAGAGGCCGCCGTCACTGCCTACGATCAGGTAGTCGGGATCGCTCTTCTTGAAAGCGATGGCGTGGTCGTCCACATGCTTATTCTCGTTGTTGATGTTGTAGAAATCCTTACCGTGGTTGTCGGAGATCAGCATATAGTTGTTCATCAGGTAGATCTTGCCGAACTCGTGAGGAGAAGCGTATAGCTCCTGGTAGTAATGAGGGCCGGTACCGCCTGCAACGGCGTCCGACATCTTTTTCCAGGAAGCGCCTCGGTCGTCCGACATATAGACGCCGCCGGTAGTGCGGTCGAGCGTGATTGCGGCATATACGATATCGGGATTCTGGGGGGAGACGGCCAGCCCGATTTTTCCGTAATTGGAATTCGGAAGGCCGGTTGTCAGCTTGGTCCATGTTTCTCCGCCGTCGGTACTCTTATGGATACCCGAGCCGGGTCCGCCGCCCTGGTAGGCCGCCTTGGTGCGGTGGCGCTGCCAGGTAGCCGCGTACATTACATCGGGATTACGCGGATCCAGCACATGGTCGGTCACTCCGGTCCACTCATTGGCTCCAAGCACCTTGGTCCAGTTTTCGCCACCGTCGGTGCTTTTGTAGAGGCCTCTTTCGCCTCCGCTGCTCCACAGAGGTCCCTGGGCCGATACCCAGATAACGTCTGAATTTTCGGGATGCACGACTACCTTGGAGATGTGCTCAGAGTTTTCGAGCCCCATATTCTCCCAGGTCTTGCCGGCGTCGGTACTTTTATATACCCCGTCGCCGTAGCCTACGTGCCGGCCGCCGACATTTTCGCCGGTACCCACCCAGACGGTATTGGGGTTATTGGGATCGATGGTTACCGAGCCGATGGAATAAGACGATTGGTTGTCAAAGATCGGTTCCATCGTGGTGCCATCGTTCACGGTTTTCCAGACACCGCCGGAACCTACGGCCACGTACCAGGTACTTTCATTCTGGGGATGGATAGCGATATCCGCTATACGGCCGGAGGTAAGGGCAGGGCCTATATTCCGAAGCTCAAGTGCGTTGTAGTTGGTTTCCGAAACGATCGAATCGTCCTGCGCAAACAGCGGAGTGCTTGCCAGCAGGAAGAGAAAGAGCAGTGAATAAAGCTTTATTTTCATTTTCATAGCAGAGTGGTTGGTTGATGAGTGCTAGCATCAAACTATAACCAATCTGCAAGAGGCTTTCCAACCGATTTACACTTTTTAAAGCGAGGCCAATGCCCGGTCAAAATCGTCGGTCAGGTCTTCGATATTTTCAATCCCCACCGAACAGCGGATAAGCCCCTCCGGGATACCCAGTTTTTTACGTTCTGCTTCGGTTGTCTCTACATGACTGGTTACTTTAGGCGGACCCACAAGCGTGCCTGTTGAGCCAAGGCTTGCAGCCAGGTGAGCAAATTCCAATTTATTGAGCATCGGTTTAACGTTTTCAAATCCGCCTTTCAGTGAAAAAGCAAAGACGCCGCCGAAGCCCCTCATCTGACGTTTGGCAATGTCGTGGTTAGGGTGTGATTCCAGGCCGGGATAAAATACTTCTTCAACCTTGGGATGACCCTCAAGGAAACGAGCCAGTTCCATTGCGTTTTTGTTTTGCCGTTCTACACGGAGCTCCAGTGTTTTAATGCCGCGAACCATAAGGTAAGCTGACATAGGATCCAGCGAAGCCCCGTTTATTTCCCGGTAGTGGAAAATTTGGTCGATCAGTTCCTTGCTTCCGCATACAATGCCGCCCATCGCATCGGAGTGTCCGCCCAGGAATTTCGTTGCGCTGTGCAGCACCAGGTCGGCGCCAAGCGCCAGCGGGCTCTGGTTGATGGGAGTGGCAAAAGTGTTGTCAACTACTACAAGGGCACCTGCTTTTTGGGCGGCATCAATCAGCCGTTCCAGGTCCATTACCTTTAGGGTGGGGTTGGTAGGTGTCTCGAGATAGACCAAATTACAGCCTTTGCCGATCTCTTTTTCCAGCTCCTCATGGTCAGTAGTTTCACACAGCTTTACATCTACGCCCAGTCGCGGCAGAAAGTCCATGAATATCTTGCTGGCGCCGCCATAGGTATCTTTCAATGATACCACTCGCTTTCCCGGAGACAAAAAGGTGTACAGCGTATTACTGATAGCAGCCATACCGGTCGCAAAGCTGGTGGAAGCTTCGGCATTTTCCAGAATTCTGACTTTTTCTTCAAAAACGGCTACCGTAGGATTGGTATTGCGGCTATATATATGGCCTTTCTTTTTGCCGATGGCCACGTCAAACCACTCATCCACATCCTCGTAGGCGAAGGTTACACTTTGTACGATAGGTACTTGTGAGGCTCCTTCGAAGAAGGGAGACGTCTCACCACTCCACACGGCCTTGGTTCCGGATCGGGCCCGTTTCCATTTACCATTATCTTTCTTTGCCATCTGTTACTCTCGGTTTATTAGTTATGTCATTAAGATTCTGTATTCCGGTATATCAATTGCAATATTTTCTTGCCGTATGCGTGAGGATCTCCGCCAGCCGCACCGCCGATTCGATATCCACCCACTCTTCGGTGGTATGGAGGCCCTCTCCATGCGGGCCGATAATCACAGTATCCATCCCGGCCTTGCCGAAAAGCCCGGAATCTTCCCACCAGTGATGGCCGATATAGGAAGGTGCCCGGCCGGTAATACCTTTTACCGATTCAGAGAGCTGTGATACGATGGCGCTTGAGCTGTCAGCCTCAAAGGCATCACGCCAGATTTCGCAGCTGACCGTAGCATGGAAATCCTCTTCTTCTTCGGACAGCTTCCGGATAATATCTTCAAAGGTTGCCAGAATTTCCGAATCGGATTCTTCCGGCAGGCTTCGGCGCTCAACTTTGGCGGTACATTCCCCGGCGTAGGTGAAAGGCTCGCTACCGCCCTTTATGACAGGCACATGCAGGGAAGGGACCCCCAGTAAAGGATGAGGCGACCTTTGTTTCAGTTCGCTGGAAACCTTATCCAGTTCCGCCAAAATTTTGCCCATATGCCTATTGGCATCGATTCCGAGGTCCGGTCGTCCGCCATGTGCCGCTTTGCCTGCGGTGGTAATGGTATAGAGGCCGAAGCCCTTATGGGCCAGGCAGATATCCAGGCTTGTCGGTTCCGTGACAATGGCGGCATCCGCACTGTAATGCTCGAGGAAGTGCTCGGTACCGATGCTCCCGAACTCTTCATCGGCAACGAACGAAAGAATCAGGTCGCCCTTTAATTGGATATCGTTTTCGGTTATGAACTTCGCCATGGCCAGCATTGCGGCTATGCTGGCTTTCATATCCATCGATCCGCGGCCGTAGAGGCGCCCGTCCTTAACATTGCCTGAAAACGGATCGGCCATTCCTTCAACGCCTACGGTGTCTGTGTGGGCATTGACAACCAGTGACTTCCCTCCGCCGGTGCCTTCGATTAGGGCCGTTACGTTATATCTGCCGGATTCAATTTCTTCTAATACAGAATTAACTTTGAGGCCTTGCAGTGTTTGGTGAATGTACCTGCTTATGTCTCCTTCACCGGGTGCTCCTTCAACAAGTCCGGGATTTATGGAATTAATCCCGACAAGCTGTTGCAGTAGCGAAACCAGAAATTGTTTGTCTAAATTTACGGCCATTAATTGGGTTTGGTTATTGAGTGTAACCCAAACAATGTAATAGTTAAAGCCGATGAACCAAATACGATAAGCCGGTAAGTTCTTCCCGCTAACGACCTAAAGCTGTTTTGCTTAAGGCCCTATTATTTATTCAGCAGCTCCATCAGGAAACCGACCATCAGGCGGTTGTTGGTTTCGTTGGTCAGGTTGAAGGTACCATAGGAGTATTTCCCGATGATCTGCGCCGAGCTGCCGATGCCGTAGCCCAGCTGCACGGTGCCCTGCCAGTCGATGTTCTCTGAGATAAAATCAAAAGTACCGGCATCCGACCGCCAGTAGGCAAAGGCGTCCATCCGCGCGGTGTACTTTTCCGAGATCGGGATGATGTAGAGCGCGCTGGCAAAGGGCTCGAAAAAATACTCCTTTTTCTGCAGCGGGTTGGCCGAGTCGGTAAAATACATTACCGTAACCCCCACGTTGAGGTAGGGTTTCAGCCGAAGCCGGTCGTAGCCGCGGGTGAGGTTGACCGGATTTTGCTTCAGGATGCTGCGATAGGAGAGACGCCCCATTAACCGCTGCTCATCGCCGTTCAGGCTGCTTTGATAGGCGGCGTTGAGGTGAAATTTGTTGTCATTCGTTCGGAAATAGATGGGCGAGACCTGCAGGTAGCTCGCGATGTCGTTCTTGTCGGTCGAGAGCAGTCCCTCCAGCTCCACCATGAACCCGCCGCCCAGGTCGAGGGCTTTGGCGAAGTCAAGATAGCCCTCGGCACTGCCGCTATCCGACTGCGCATCTCGCCAGCCGGCGTCGAATCGGTCATAATAAAAGGATTTAAAGCCGCTCAGGGCATCGATCAGTTCTTCTTTCTCGGTATCGGAGAGGGAAGGCTTTTGTTTGCTGCCGACGTCGGTGAAGGCTTCTTGCCGGATGACCAGATGTTCGCCCGTTGTCAGTGTAAAGACGAGGCTGTCATCCGCCACTACCTGTAGGCTGGTACCGTTTTTATAGAACCACTCGATTTCACTTTTGCTTTTTATGCTGAAGCGGAGGAGGAATCCTCTCGGCATGATATTCATCTGTGGGTTGACAATCGGCGGGAAGCTTTCTCCCTCATCCTTCCGCATGATGCGGAGCGGGGCCGGGGAAGTCACAAGCGAGCCCACGCGTCGGTTGCCCGAGAGCGTGTCGTGCCGGAAGGTAATGGAGATGGAGGGATACTGATCCCCCTTTATTTGTGCGGTATTGATCTCAATGCCGG
>CAYWDK010000090.1:0-7022 GCA_964457025.1 uncultured Balneolaceae bacterium
GGCGTACGGGCCAATATCGAGATGACCGGCGACGTGATCGAGGAAGCCAGTATCAACTTCGACCAGACGACCAACCAGCCGCAGGTTTCCATGAATATGAATGCCGAAGGGGCCCGGCGGTGGTCGCGCATCACCGGCGCCAATATCGGCAAGCCGATTGCAATTGTATTGGACGGTTATGTCTACTCCTATCCCAATGTGGAGACCAAGATTTCCAACGGCCGCTCTTCCATTACGGGACTCGGTAGTGTTGCCGAAGCGGAAGACCTTGTCAACATCCTGCTTTCGGGTGCACTGCCCGCTCCGCTCGATATCATCGAAGAGCGTACGGTCGGTGCAACACTGGGTGAAGCCTCTATAAAATCCGGTTTCTACTCGACGGCCATAGGTCTTTTCATCGTAGCTGTCTTTATGATTGTCTACTACCGCAAGGGCGGGGCCATAGCCGATCTGGCGCTGTTGCTCAACATCCTCTTTATACTAGGTATCCTGGCTGCTTTCAAGGCCACGCTTACATTGCCGGGTATAGCGGGTATCGTATTGACCATCGGTATGGCGGTGGATGCAAACGTGCTGATATTTGACCGTATCCGTGAAGAACAGCGCGGGGGCAAGACTCTCAGGGCTGCAATCGACGGCGGTTATTCCAACGCCATGAGCGCTATTGTGGATGCAAACGTGACGACCTTCTTCGTGGGGATCATCCTCTACAGCTTCGGCGTCGGGCCAATCAAAGGTTTCGCCGTCACGCTGATGGCAGGTATCGTTGCGTCGCTGTTCAGCGCTATCGTGATCACGCGTGTAGTGGTCGATTACCTGACCCGTGACAAATCCGCCGAGCTCAATTTCGGTTAATTGACATCAAAGAAATTTATACAACTGTAAAGCAAATAAGGAACTAACACCATGAGATGGTTTGAAACACCAAGTTTTGATTTTATCAAAGGACACAAGATTGCCTATGTGGTATCGGGAATTCTCCTGGCAGCGGCCCTGGTGGGTATCATAACCAAGGGCCTGCAGTACGGCATCGACTTTAAGGGAGGGAAGGAATTCGTTCTCCAGTTCGAGCAGCCGGTTGAGGTCGTTGAGGTGAGAAGCGAGCTCTCTACGCCGCTGGGAAGCACTCCCGAAGTGAAGAAGTTCGGTTCGGACAACGAGATCCTCATCCGTACCGACAACCCGGGAGAGATTTCGGAGGTGCAGAACATCATCACTTCAACGATGAATGAGATCTACCCGGATAACAGCAATACGGTGATTAAGACCGATGTGGTCGGTCCTCGTTTTGCGGAAGATCTTAAGTCGGGAGCGCTTAACGCCATCATCTTTGCGCTGATCGTCATCTTTATCTACATCCTGATTCGCTTTAAAAATTGGACGTTTTCGCTGGGTGCGGTGGCCGCCCTCTTTCACGATGTCCTCATCGTATTGGGTATCTTTACCATTTTCAACGATATCGTACCCTTCAGCATGCAGATCGATCAGGCCATTATCGCGGCCTTCCTCACCATTGTAGGTTATTCGCTAAACGATACCGTGGTGGTTTATGACCGTATCCGCGAAAACATGCTTCAGTACACTACGATGGAGTTTAACGACATGATCAACAAGAGCTTGAATGACACCCTCAGCCGTACGGTCATTACTTCCATAACTACCTTGTTTGTGGTAACCGTGCTATTTATCTTTGGCGGTGAAGTGTTAAAAGGATTTTCATTTGCCTTGATGCTTGGGGTAATCATCGGTACCTACAGTTCTCTGTTCGTAGCAAGTGCTTTAGTCGTTGAGCTTCAGCGCAGAAAAGAAAATGCTTAATTAACTCCTAACATTAACCTAATCGGGAAAAAAGATGAATTTCAATGTTTCGGAGCGTTATAACTGTGTAGTTATTGAATTTAAGGGTAACGTGATGGGAGGCCCCGATGCGGTAAGCCTCAATGAGAAACTTCACGAGCTTATCGAGAAAGACCACACCAATGTTGTGGTAGACCTCAGCAAGGTCAAGTTCATGAACTCTTCGGGTCTGGGTATGCTCATCGGCGGGCTTACCACGATGCGCAAGGCCGGCGGCGATCTTCGCATAGCCAATGCTACTGACAAGATTGAAAGCCTGCTGGTTATCACCAAGCTTATCACCGTATTCAAGCATTATAAATCTCTTGAGGAAGCGGTTGAATCCTATTCGGATAAGTAGTTCATCCAAATGTTAACTGAAAAGAGGGGTGGCTGACACCCCTTTTTTTGTGCAGCTTGTAATCTATGTCAATACGTGTAGTTGTTGGTGCTCAATGGGGTGACGAAGGCAAGGGCAAAGTAGTAGACTTGTTGAGCAAGGATGCCCGCTATGTGGTGCGTTACCAGGGCGGTGCCAATGCCGGCCATACCCTCAAGTTCGACGACCGGAAAGTAGTACTCCATCTGATCCCTTCCGGTATCTTTAACGGCGATGCCAAATGTATTATCGGCAACGGTGTGGTTATCGACCCGTATGCTCTCCTCGAAGAAATTGAGACAGTGGAGGGGATGGGTGTAAACCTCGAAAACCGGCTCTTTATCAGCGACGCTGCCCACGTGATTCTGCCCTATCACCAGCTGCTCGATCAGGTTAAGGAGAAGCACCGCGGCGACGATGCCATAGGCACAACGGGAAGAGGTATCGGTCCCGCCTATGTGAGCAAGGTTTCCCGTGTCGGTATTCGCATGTCAGACCTTTTTCATCCCGAGGTATTTGAAGAGAAGCTCCGAAGCAACCTTGCGGATATCAATGAAGCCCTGAAGCATATTTACAAGCACGAAACGCTCGAGGCTGAAGCCATTCTTGAAAAAGCTCTGGAAGCGGCCGAAAAGCTTTGTCCCTACATTACCAATACAAGCGCCCTGTTGCATGACGCCATTGAGCAGGGAGAAGAGATCCTTTTGGAAGGAGCCCAGGGCAGTCTCCTTGATATCGATCACGGGACCTACCCCTATGTAACTTCTTCCTCACCTACCTCCGGCGGGGCCTGTACCGGTTCCGGCATTCCGCCTACCGCCATCACCCATGTGATGGGTATTTCCAAAGCATACTGTACGCGTGTGGGCAACGGCCCCTTTCCTACCGAGCTTAAAAACGAATACGGGGAACTGCTACGTGAAAAGGGGCAGGAGTTTGGTGCAACGACGGGACGTCCCAGGAGATGCGGATGGATCGATCTGGTGGCCCTCAAATATGCGGTTCGCCTCAACGGCATCAACGAGCTGGCTATCACCAAAATGGATGTGCTCAACGACTTTGAAGAGATCAAGCTCTGTACCGCTTATGAAATAGACGGTGAGCAGACCGATGTGTTTCCGCTTGACCTGGCTACCGTAGAGAAAGTAAAACCTGTTTATACCTCTAAGCCGGGCTGGAAAGAAGACATCAACCTCTGCAGCGGAATAGACGACTTGCCGGAAGCTGCGGCCGATTACCTGCGTTTTATACAGGATTATCTTGGAGTGGAGATGAAGATCCTTTCCACCGGCCCCAAGCGCACGGAAACCATGGTTTTATAAGAGTACGATCAGTTTTTACCGCCTTCCCTTAAAAAAACGGGAACAGAGCGGCTTTTTGGATATATTATACCGACATGAGCACCTTCGATATCACATACCGGGTTACGGTTCTTGAGGGAGAAGAGATCGGGCAGAAAGTAGAGGGGATCTGCCTGGAACAGAGCGTAGAGCTGCCACGTGCGGTACTATCCGACGAAGTAGAGACCAAGGTCGTCGGCAAACCCGCTTCCTGTTCCGAGCTTGATGAAGCGGTATATGAAGTGAAGATCAGCTGGCCCATCGACAATGTAGGCGACGACATTTCCCAGTTTCTCAATATTCTTTACGGCAACATCTCTCTGCAGGCCGGCATCATGGTTACGGGCACCGAATGGAACAAGCTGAACAGCGATCTTTTCGGGGGACCGGCCTTCGGCATCGAAGAACTGAGAGATAAGTGGGATATCCACGGCCGGGCCCTCAGCAGCACCTCTCTGAAGCCGCTCGGAACGCCGCCCGAGGGCATCGGCGATCTGGCTTACCAGTTTGCGGCCGGCGGGCTTGACCTGATGAAGGATGATCACGGCCTGGCCAACCAGAAATATGCCCCATTCGAGGAAAGGGTGAAGTCCTGTGTGGCGGATGTGCAGAAAGCTTTTGAAGAGACCGGACACCGTGCACGTTACTTCCCGCATATCACGGCCCTGGCGGCTGAATCTGTTGAGCGGTATAAAAAAGCCTATAAAATGGGTGCCGACGGCGTGCTGATCTGTCCGCATATCGCCGGCATGGAGACCATGCACCAACTGGCGCGTATTGATCTGCCACTGCCGATCATAGCACATCCGGCTTTTTCGGGCGGACTCGTGACAAACAAACTGCAGGGCCTCAGTCCCGATTTTCTGTACGGCCAGCTGTGGCGGGCCCTGGGAGCCGACCTTGTAGTATACCCCAATACCGGAGGACGTTTCTCTTTTACTCCGGATGAGTGCATGGCGATTAACGAGTCGGCACGCTCGGAAGGACTTCCCTTCAAAACTTCTTTCCCCATGCCCGGCGGCGGCATGAAACGTTCTAATATTCCCCACTGGCTTGAAACCTACGGTCCCGATACGGTATTTTTATTGGGAACAAGCCTTTATGAACATTCCGCCGGACCGCGTGCCGCGGCCGAAGAACTTTCCGGGATGCTCAAGTAGATTTCTTATGAGTAAGAGCACCGAGAACAATTCCAAAGTTATTAAATGCAGAGACTACCGCTGGGAGTCCGTATCTCGAAAAGAGTACAAAGATACGCCCGGCTGTTATGAAGGCGTCTCCCGCCATTCGTTGCTAGGGGAGGGGGAAGGCGAAGAGGGGCTGAACTTTCAGACGCGCTATTTTGAAGTGGAGGCCGGCGGCTACACCTCTTTTGAGATGCACAGGCATCCCCATTCGGTGGTCGTCATACGAGGCTCAGGTTCGGTCGTCATAGAAAACGAACTGCACGATCTCGGCCTGCACGATGTGGTCTATATTGCCCCTGAGACGATGCACCAGTTTCATGCCGACAAGGATGAGCCGCTCGGTTTTATCTGTGTGGTAGACCGCTACCGCGACAAACCTGTACTTCCTGACGACCGGCAGGTCGATGAGGTAATCGATTCCGATAAAGTCCGTGCCAAAATCAGGAGATAAAGTGTGGGCTGCATGCAGGGCTTTTAGGATTTTCTCAAAATTTCTGTTGAAAAGTATCCCTTCTGCGCCTTATATTTGGTCTCTCTTAAAAGCGGGAATAGCTCAGTGGTAGAGCATCTCGTTGCCAACGAGAAGGTCGCGAGTTCGAATCTCGTTTCCCGCTCTGATTCACATAAAGCCTCTGCACCAAAGTGCAGGGGCTTTTTTTATGTTTCTAGGTACATTTCCCCTGCCAATAAAGCCCGATAAAACGACCGATGTTTTTTTACTAATTAGCCGCTGATTTTCTTAACTTTGATCTGTTCCAAAACCTCGAATGCGATTAAGGCACATGATCGACAAACCTCGTGACTACTGCGGCATCTTCGGCATTTACGATCACCCCAATGCGGCACTTCTGACCTACTACGGACTGCACTCCCTTCAGCATCGCGGGCAGGAGTCGGCCGGCATCGTCACCTCCTATTATGACGAAGACAAAGAGCGCTGGACTATGCCCGCTCATAAGGATTTCGGCCTGGTCCTGAATGTTTTTGATGACCAGGAATTATTCAGCAATGAGCTCAAAGGCCATGCTGCTATCGGCCACAACCGCTATTCCACTACGGGAGCATCGAAAAACCCCGCGAATATCCAGCCTTTTCGCGTGCATTACCGCAAGGGCAACATCGCCATCGGCCATAACGGCAACCTGGCGAATGCCAAGCAGCTGCGCGACCGTTTCCGGCAGGAGGGAGTTCTTTTCCAAAGCACCTCCGATACGGAACTGATTCTGCATCTGATTTCCAAAAGCCAGAAGGAAACCCAGATCGAGCAGATACTGGAAGCGCTGGAACAGATCGAAGGGGCATACAGCCTGGTGATGCTTACCGACAGCCAGTTGATCGCCGTCCGTGATCCCAACGGTTTTCGTCCCCTTGCCCTGGGCAAGGTCGACGGCAGCTACTGTGTGGCCAGCGAAACCTGCGCTTTTGATATCATCAATGCCGAGTATATACGTGATGTGAGGCCGGGTGAAGTACTGGTCATCGATCGTAAAGTGGCCGAAGAGGGTGAGCCGACTTCCTACTCTCTGAAACCGGAATACGGCACCGACTCCAGCCAGTGCATTTTTGAATTCGTCTATTTTTCACGTCCCGATAGCAAAATCTTCGGGGAGAATGTCGACAAGGTGCGCCGTAACCTCGGCAAATACCTGGCCAAGGAACATCCCATTAACGAAGTAGTAGATAAGGCCCCCGAAGACCGAAAGCCGATTGTTATCTCGGTGCCCGACTCCAGTAACACCGCGGCTCTGGGTTATGTGCATGAGAACCAGAAGATGGGCTTCGACTGCAAGTTTGAGATAGGCCTGATCCGCAACCACTATGTGGGGAGGACCTTTATTTCTCCCGGACAGAAGTCGCGCGAACAGAAGGTACGCACCAAGTTCAACACCGTTAAGGGTGTCATTGAGGGCCGCTCGGTTATTATCGTGGACGACTCCATTGTGCGCGGTACGACTTCCCGTTACCTGGTGGACATGATCCGCAAGGCCAACCCCAAGGAGATCCATTTCCTGGTGAGTTCCCCGCCCATTATCAGTCCCTGCTACTACGGCATGGATTTTCCCAGTCCCGAAGAATTGATGGCCAACCGTTTTGACCGCGACATCGGCAAGATGGCCAAAGAGATTGGAGTAGACAGCCTGCGATACCTTTCCTCTGACGGACTGGTACATGCGGTCAAGGAGGCCAACCCGAGCGAGAACGAATACTGCACCGCCTGCTTTACGGAAAAATATCCGGTGCCCGTTAACTTCGGCATCGAGAAAGAAGAGAACGAGATTG
>CAYWDK010000091.1:0-6934 GCA_964457025.1 uncultured Balneolaceae bacterium
ACCGCATTTGAGATGGGGATTTACAGCGAAGCTATTGAAGTGCTGCTTCCCCTGGTGCGAAGTGACGAAGACCTGGATTGGGCGGGAAAGGTCTATACCCTGCTGGGCGAGTCTTATTTTGCCAACAAGGAGTATACCCGCGCCCTACAGGCCTTTGAGGCGGCCGAAGAGCTGACGGAAATAGACCCCGCCATTAAGCTGCAGGCTCGTTTCCAGAAGGCGTGGGTGCAGTACCGCAACCAAGCCTACGAGCAGGCTCAGCCTGTGTTTGAGAGCGTGCATGAAACGGCGCCCGAGACCGAGCTGGGCAGCGAAGCGCTGTTCTGGAGCGCCGACTCCTATTACAATATGGATCATTTCGGTCCGGCAAGCACGCAGTACGCCACCTTTATAAGCCGCTATCCGGACCACGAGCTGGTCGGGGCGGCCCACTATGCTCTGGGCTGGAGTCATTTTAAGATGGCCGAATATGAGAAAGCCATCGAGCCGCTGCGGACCTTTCTGGAAGAGTACGAAGCGCCGCCTATCGAGCTCTACCCCTACGATACCGACACGCAGCTGAGGCTAGGCGATTCCTATTATGCCATCGGCGACTACGAAAATGCCATAGCGACCTATAACAAGGCTATCGGGGCCGAGCCGGGCGGCGACTACGCCATGTTCCAGATCGCAAACAGTTACTACCGGGCCGAGAACACCTACGAAGCGGTCACCACCTTTCGTCGGTTCCTGAGGATCTATCCCTACAGCCGCCTTCGCGAGCAGGGCCAGTACAACATCGCATATATTTACCTGAATTCAGGCAACTATACCCAGGCAGTGGAGGAGTTCCAGACGGTGATCAACAAATATCCCAATACCAGCTGGGCGGCTCGTTCGCAGTACAATATCGGTGACGCCTACTACAATGCCGGCCAGTATGACAAGGCGATAGCGGCCTACAAGAAAGTGATGGATGAGTACCCCCGCAGCGAATATATCATCGAGGCGGTGAACGGCATCCAGTATGCGCAGCTTTCCGCCAACAGGACCGATTCCAGTTCCGCCATCCTGGAAGATTTTCTTGAGGATCACCCGCAAAGTACTATGGCTGACCGCCTCCGCTACCGGCAGGCCGACAACCTGATGCAGTCGGGCGACTATGAGCAGGCCATCAAAGAGCTGCGCCAGTACATCCGCATTACCAATAACCAACAGCTGCTTCCCGATGCCCACTTCAGCCTGGCCAATGCTTACGAACAGACGGCGCAGATCGGCAAAGCCATCGAGTCGTACCTGACGGTGGTCGAATCTTTTGCTTCTTCCGAGCGGGCGGGTCCTGCACTGGCTTCGCTGGGACGTATCAGTTTTCAAAGGGAAAATTATCAGGAGTCGTTTGACTATTACAACCGGCTGCTCGAAAAAGGCCGTGATTTCCGCCTGGAAGCCCGTATCGGTATGGGCGAGGCGCAGCTGGCGATGGGCAATATCGATGAGGCCCGCACACAGTTCAACGCCGCCCTGGAGATCAACGGCAACTACGATCCTGCCCGGGTCGGGCTGGGACGGGTAGCGCTGGAGAGTTCAAACTATACCGAGGCGCAGGACCTTTTTGCCTTGGTAGCCGAATCGAATACCACCGAGATCGGGGCCGAGGCGCAATATCTGCTGGGTGTAAGCCGCCAGCAACAGCAACAGTTTGAGCAGGCGTTGGATGCCTATTCCAACGTGAAGGTGCTTTATGAAGCCTTTGACAACTGGGTAGCCAAAGCGATGCTGAAGAGCGCCGAATGCTATATCCGACTGGGCAACCAGGGTGAGGCCAGAAATACGCTCAATGCCATCGTAGAACAGTATCCCGGTACCGAAGAAGCCAAACGGGCGCAAAGCCTGCTCCAATCCAACTGATCTATGAGTACGCACAGGAATGTACCGCCGGCTTCGAAGGTGGAGGGAAGCGTAACCTTACCTCCCGACAAATCCATTTCACACCGGGCCGCGATGTTTGCCGCTTTGCATGACGGAACTTCAGAGATCACCAACTATTCAGAGGCCGACGATCCTCGGAGTACCCTGAAATGCCTGCGGGCCCTCGGCGTATCTATAGAAGAGGATAACGGGCGGATTATTATTGAAGGCGTCGGAAGAGAGGGCTTGAAAGATCCCGAATCGGAACTGGACTGCGGCAATTCCGGCACCACCATGCGCCTGTTGAGCGGTATCGTAGGCGGGGCAGGGGTGAGTTGTACACTTACCGGTGACGAATCGCTCTCGGCCAGGACTATGAAGCGAATTATCGACCCGCTGAGCAGGATGGGTATCCGGATCGAAGCCAGGGATAATAATTATGCCCCGCTCAAGATCAGCAGGAGCAAGCCTCTGCGGCCGATGCAGTTTATGCTTCCCATTCCCAGTGCGCAGTTGAAGTCATGCGTGTTGCTGGCAAGCCTGTTCAGTGAAGAGCCGAGCCGGGTAATCGAGACCGTAACAAGCCGCGACCACACCGAACGGCTGCTCAACCTCCCCGTGGATCACCGCGGCGGCAATAAGATCATCAGCAGCAGCCGGGAGATAGAGATCCCCGAGCAGACTTATCGTATTCCCGGCGACTTTTCGGCCGCTGCCTTCTGGCTGGTTGCCGGGGCGGTACACCCGCAGGCAGAGATCAAGCTGGAATCGACGGGTGTTAATCCCACAAGGACCGGGGCGCTGCATATCCTCCGGAAAATGGAGGCCCGCATCGAAATAGATAATGAACGTAACGAAGGTTTCGAGCCGGTGGCCGACCTGCGGGTGAGAAGCAGTCGTCTGCAGCCGGTGCATATCACTTCCGACTTGGTTCCCAATTGTATTGACGAGCTGCCCATACTTGCGGTGGCCATGCTCTTTGCGGATGGGAAGTCGCGCATTTCAGGCGCGGGGGAGTTGCGGCATAAGGAAACCGACAGATTGAAAGCGGTAGCCGAACTGCTGGAAAAAGCCGGCGCCGACTTTATCGAGCTGAAAGACGGTTTTGAGATCAACGGCAGCCCCGATTTCGTACCCAAAGCCGCCGAATTTGAAAGTTATCATGACCACCGCATTGCCATGGCGGCCGGTGTGCTCTCTATGATGGCCCGTGAGAGCAGCAGGGTGCGCCATGCCGGCTGTACAGCGGTTTCTTATCCCGGCTTCTGGGACGACATGGATGCACTGACGAATTGAATACCGCTTCAGTATTCAATACCGCAATTCTGACAAATCCCCTTCTCTTGCACATCTATAATGCCAATACGTCATAAAAGGGCGGATATAGCCCGTCTTGGCATTGTCATTGCTCATAATACAGGTGAATATGAACAAACCGGTGAACCTATGAGCGAATTTACCATTGATGTTGAAAAACAACTGAGTAAACTGGGGAAAGATATCCAGAACTTCGTAGAGCGCATTGTGCCTCTGGAAGATAAAGGTCACGATTTTACTCCGACCTGTGATATTATTGAAAGCGAAGAAGAGTATAAGATTCTGCTTGACTTGCCCGGTTTGACCAAGAAAGAGATTAACATAGCCCTGAAAGACCAGGTGCTTACCGTTAAGGGTGAGCGTGTTGAAGAGCTCGGCGAGGGCGAAAACTACAGAAGGCAGGAGCGACGGTCCGGTGTATTTTCCCGGTCGTTTGCGCTGCCCGAAAATGCCAATGCCGCCGAAGTGAACGCTCATTTCCGCAGCGGGGTACTGACGATTTCGATGCCGAAATCGGATGTGCTCAAAGATGCCAAGAGCATCCCGATTAAATAGAGTTTCAAATTACGATGTCACCGCGCTTTGCGCCGGCATCGTTCCGATAACAGTTTAACAGCAAAACAAAAATAACAATTACGTATTATGGGTAAAATAATAGGAATTGACTTAGGTACTACGAACTCGTGCGTTGCCGTGATGGAGGGCAATGAGCCTGTAGTCATTCAGAACTCCGAAGGAGGCCGAACCACTCCATCCGTTGTCGCTTTTTCCAAAGACGGCGAACGCCTGGTAGGTGCCCCTGCCAAACGACAGGCAATAACCAATCCTGAAAAGACCGTTTCCTCGATCAAACGATTCATGGGACGTCTTTTCAGTGAGATTTCCGAAGAAGCGAAGCAGGCATCCTACAAAGTGGTAAAAGGAGACGACGGCACGGCACGTGTGCAGATCGAAGACCGCAAATATGCGCCGCAGGAAATTTCTGCCATGGTGCTTCAGAAGATGAAGCAGACCGCGGAAGAGTACCTGGGTGAGAAAGTGACCGACGCCGTAATTACGGTACCGGCCTACTTTAACGACGCCCAGCGAAAAGCCACGCAGGAAGCGGGCGATATTGCAGGCCTGAATGTAAAACGAATTATCAACGAGCCGACCGCCGCTTCACTGGCTTACGGCCTTGACAAGAAGGACCAGGACCAGACGATCGCGGTCTATGACCTCGGTGGAGGTACTTTCGATATCTCTATCCTTGAACTGGGCGATGGCGTTTTTGAAGTGAAATCGACCAGCGGGGACACGCACCTCGGCGGTGACGACTTCGACTCGCGCCTGATCAACCACCTGGCCGACGAGTTCAAGAAAGACGAAGGTATTGATCTCACAAAAGATCCGATGGCCATGCAGCGCCTGAAAGATGCTGCCGAGAAGGCCAAGATCGAACTTTCAAGCTCGCAGAAAACGAATGTAAACCTGCCGTTTATCACGGCTACTGACGCCGGTCCCAAGCACCTGAACGTAGATATCAGCCGCTCGCAGTTCGAGAAGCTGATCGACGATCTGGTGCAGAAGACCATCGATCCCTGCAAGAAGGCTATGAAGGATGCAGGGCTCAGCAAGAACGAAATCGATCAGGTTATCCTTGTAGGCGGTTCTACGCGAATTCCGAAGATCCAGGAAGTAGTCAAAGAGTTCTTCGGCAAGGATCCCAGCAAAGGCGTGAACCCCGATGAAGTTGTTGCCGTGGGTGCCGCCATTCAGGGTGGTGTAATGTCCGGCGACGTTGACGACGTGGTACTGCTGGATGTCACCCCGCTGTCGCTCGGTATCGAGACGCTCGGCGGCGTGAGCACGCAGCTGATCGAAGCCAACACTACCATCCCGACCAGCAAGACGGAGACCTTCTCCACGGCTGCCGACAACCAGACCAGCGTGGAGATCCACGTGCTGCAGGGTGGCCGCGCCAAGGCGCAGGACAACCGCACGCTCGGACGATTCCACCTTGACGGAATTCCGCCCGCGCCGCGCGGCGTACCTCAAATCGAGGTTACTTTCGACATTGACGCCGACGGCGTGCTGAACGTAAGCGCCAAAGACAAAGGCACCGGCAAAGAGCAGAGCATCCGTATCGAGTCTTCCTCCGGACTTTCGGAAGAGGAGATCGAGAAGATGAAGAAGGATGCCGAAGAGCACGCGGAAGAGGACAAGCGCATCCGAGAGCGTGCCGAGAAGCTCAATGAAGCCGACAGTCTTGTCTTCTCAACCCGCAAACAGTTGGATGAGCACGGCGACAAGATCTCCGAAGACAACAAGAAGAAGATTGAAGAAGCGCTCGAGAAAGTCGAGAAACTCCACAAAGAAGAGAATGTGGAAGCTCTCGATGACGCCATGGAAGAGTTGAACAACGCATGGTCTGCCGCTTCGCAGGAGATCTATCAGGCTGCCCAGCAGGAGCAGGCTCAAGCCGGCGCAGAAGCTCCCGGTAACGGACAGCAACAGCAGCAGGCATCCGAGGACGAAGATTCCGGTGATGACGCTGTTGACGCCGACTTCGAAGTTGTTGATGACGAAGAAGACGATAAATAGTAAGAGCGAATCATTAGATCATTTAAAAAGCCTCGTGCCGTCAGGTGCGGGGCTTTTCTTTTGGTTGAGCTTTAATGCCTAATCCGTAATGCGTAACTTCAGCCTTTACGCATTACGAATTGCTTTTGAAAACTATGAATATTCTGGGCATTGAATCATCCTGTGACGAGACTGCTGCCGCGGTATATACCGACGGAGGGTTGCGGTCTAATGTCATTGCTTCCCAGACCGTGCATGAGCAATACGGGGGTGTAGTCCCTGAACTGGCTTCGCGGGCGCACCACAAGACGATCTGGGCGACGGTGGAGCAGGCTCTTGATGAGGCCGGGCTTGCCCTTGACGAGATCGACGCCGTTGCTGTAACACAGGGTCCCGGCCTGATGGGATCGCTGCTGGTCGGCCTCTGTTTTGCGAAGGGTTTGGCACTTTCGCGCGATATACCCATCATCGGCGTCAACCATATGGATGCCCATATTTATGCCAACTTCATCGAAGAGAAGCCGGAGTATCCCTTTGTAGCGCTCACCGTCTCGGGCGGGCACACCCGCCTGGTGTATGTGAAAGATGCTTTCGAGCATAAGCTGCTGGGGCGGACCCGCGACGACGCAGCCGGAGAAGCCTTTGACAAGATCGGCAAGCTGCTCGGTTTGCCCTATCCTGCAGGACCCATAGTTGACGAGCGCTCGAAAAAAGGAGACCCCCGTTTCCATGAGTTTCCCCAGGCTTTGCTGCATGAAGAGTTTGAGTTCAGTTTCTCCGGTCTCAAGACTTCGGTTATGTACTACCTGGAAGAACAGGCGGATAGAGACGGTTTCCTGGAAAAGCATACCGACGATATCTGCGCCAGCGTTTCACATGCCATCACCGAGGTGCTCGTTAAGAAGCTCCGCAATGCCGTAGATCATACCGGAGTAGAGACTATTGTCTTGGCAGGAGGGGTGTCGGCCAACTCCATGCTTCGCGAAAAAGTGCAGGGGATGGCCGAAAAGAAAGGACTTTGGCTGCACATTCCGCGCATGGAATACTGCACTGACAATGCCGCGATGATCGCCATAACCGGCTATATGATGGCGAAGCGTAAGATGTTTGCGGATTTGGATATGAAGCCCTACGCCCAGCTCAAGGGCTAGTTATTAGTAATAAGTAG
>CAYWDK010000092.1:0-6917 GCA_964457025.1 uncultured Balneolaceae bacterium
CGGAAGCCGAGAAGGGCTTCGGCCGGTCGCCAGCCAACTGGCCGGTGATCGATAACCCCACCGAAAAGCAGTGGAAAGAAGACAAGGAGTTCATAAAGGCGGAACACGAAAAACTGGTTAAAGCCATGAAGGCATTTCCCGCTGAACAGCTCGACAAGAAGAGTGAAAGCAAGAAAGAGTGGACCTACCGCCAGTTGCTGGACGGCGTGGCCGCCCATGACACCTATCATATAGGGCAAATCCAGTTGATGAAACGGCTTTATAAAGAGCTGGCTTAGAATAGAAGAGATGTCAAATCTTTCATTTCCGGATTAGTTTGCTTGATCAGATTCAATTTCCATTCCCGGTGCCAGTTTTTCAGCTGCTTTTCTCGGTCTATCGCTTCCGGAACTGTTTCATGCTCTTCAAAATAGAGCAGGTGTTGAAGGTTGTACTTTGTAGTGAAGTCAGAACCAACACCATGTTGGTGTTGCCAAACTCTCTTGCGAAGGTCGCTGGTTACGCCGATATAGAGGACTGTACATTTTTTGTTAGACAGGATGTACACATACCCTCTCTTAAATCCAGTTGTTTGGAATGGCATGGATAAAAATTACTTTTGTGTTTTTGTAGGACCTATGAAATGGCTGCTCCTTACAAAAAAGACTTTGTCATGCTGAACTTGGTTCAGCATCTTATTTTGAATTCCGTGCTTATAGATCCTGAAACAAGTTCAGGATGACAATGAGAATTAATATTGAAGTTTATTCATGAACATATTCAGCATCATCATACTGGTTACGCTGGCGGTTGATTTCACACTCAACCTTATAGCCGATCTCTACAATATCCGCTCCCTGGACCAGGGACTGCCCGAAGAATTCGAAGACGTCTACGACCGGGAAACCTATGAAAAGTCACAGCAGTACACCCAGGTCAACACCCGATTTGGTATCGTAAGCTCGGTCTTCAACCTGGCGGTCTTACTCGTCTTCTGGTTTGCCGGCGGTTTCAACTGGCTGGACGGGCTTGTGCGCGGCTGGGAGCTGGGCGTCATTTGGACCGGGCTGACCTACATCGGACTGTTGATCCTCTTCAAAACGATTCTTTCGCTTCCTTTCAGCATCTATTCCACTTTTGTGATCGAAGAGCGATTCGGTTTCAACAAGACCACCGTTAAGACTTTTGTACTGGATATGGTCAAAGGCCTGGCACTGGGCGTAGTGATCGGGGGTCCGCTGCTGGCGGGCATCCTCGCTTTCTTCACCTTTATCGAAGACTACGCCTGGCTCTACGCCTGGGGAGCCGTAACGGTTTTTACGCTCTTCATACAGTTTATTGCTCCGACCTGGATCATGCCGCTCTTCAACAAATTCGAACCGCTGGAGGAAGGAGACCTTCGCCAAAAGATCCGCGACTATGCCGACAAGGTGAACTTTGCGCTGGAGGGCATCTATGTGATGGACGGATCAAAGCGCTCGAGCAAATCGAATGCCTTCTTTACCGGCTTCGGCAAGAACAAGCGGATTGCTTTGTATGATACACTAATTGACAACCACACCGATGAAGAACTGGTAGCGGTACTGGCTCATGAGATAGGCCACTATAAGAAGAAGCACATCATCAAGAATATGGTGATCAGCGTGGTACAGACCGGTGTAATGTTCTTTCTGCTGTCGGTATTCCTGAATTCGTCCGGCCTCTACGAAGCGTTTTATATGGAGGAACAGTCGATTTACGCCGGGCTCATCTTCTTCGGTATGCTGTATGCGCCGATCGATATGATACTGTCCATTTTCATGCAGGTCATTTCCCGAAAGTATGAGTTTGAGGCGGATGAGTACGCTTCAACCACCTATCAAAAAGAGCCGATGGTCGATGCGCTCAAAAAATTGTCAAAAGACAATCTCTCTAACCTCACGCCACATCCCTTTTATGTATTCCTGAACTACTCACATCCGCCGGTACTGCAGCGGATACGGGCCATAAGGGGTAACCACTAAGACACAAAGTGCACTAAGGTTATATGGATTATGAGTGATCAGAGCTTACGTACAAAAGCGTTGTGGAAAGAGTTCAGTGACCATGTCCGGGCTTTCATCCGGCAGAAGGTTTCAAATGATGCCGACGCCGAGGACGTGCTGCAGGACATCTTTATCCGTATCCACCAAGGCATTGATTCGCTCAGGGATGAGGATAAGGTACAATCCTGGGTTTTCGGTATCGCCCGGCGTGCCCTGGCCGACTATTACCGTAAAAAAGGGCGGGATCGTGAAGAGGCGGCCGGAGCGGAACCCGCACCTGAAGAAGAAGCGGGCGACGGTCCGGAGCTGAATCTGAATGACTTTGACGGCGACCACGACGTCCATGAGGAGGTACTTTCCTGGCTGATTCCGATGATCGAAGAGATCCCAAAGAAATATCGTGTGCCGCTTGAGATGGCCGATGTACAGGGCAAGACCCAGCAGGAAGTGGCCGACGAGCTCGGCCTTTCCCTTTCCGGGGCCAAGTCACGGGTGCAGCGCGCCCGGGAGAAGCTGGGCGAGGTGTTGGCGGAATGTTGCGAGGTCGAATTCGGCGAAGAGGGGCGTGCCGTAGCCTACCGTAAGGTAAAAGAGGACCATTACGAGGATTGCTAAAAAAATTTTGCGTCCATTTTGGTTTTTCTCCGACTACATGGGTGAACGAAGCAGTTAACCCAAACAAAATGATTAAGGAGAATACCATGAAACGCATGCACGTCATGTTAAAAGTAAACGACCTCAACGAATCGGTTGAATTCTACAGAACCCTCTTTGGTGCCGACCCCACCGTTCAAAAAGAAGATTATGCCAAATGGATGCTCGATGATCCCCGCGTGAACTTTTCTATTGCGGAAAGGGAAGGAGCCAAAGGTATCGAGCACCTGGGTATACAGGCCGAGTCGGAAGGAGAGCTGGAGCAGCTGCGCACTAATATCGGCCGCGCCCACGGCCTGGCCCGAGAAGAAGGCAAGACCACCTGCTGCTACGCCAATTCCGATAAAAGCTGGATTACCGACCCCCAGGGCGTAGAGTGGGAGGCCTTTTATACCTTCGGCGAAAGCGAGGTATACGCCGCCGAAGAAAATTGCTGCTAATTGCAATATTAATTTCTATCACCACTAAGACACTTAGTGCACTAAGTGTCTTAGTGGTATATTAGCCTTTCTACTTTTTCTTTACGACTTTGCGTCTGAATCTCAAAAAGACTGCAAGCTTATGCGTTTAGAAACCAAAGCCATTCACATCGGAATGGACTCTGCCAGGGAAGGCAGAGAAATTGTCCCGCCCATCTCTCCCAGTACTGTCTACGAGCTTGACGCTTCCGGCCGGAAGGAAGACGACCTGCACTATACGCGTCTGGGTAACCCTAACCGCTTACAGCTGGAAGAACTGCTGGCAGGGCTTGAAGAGGGCGAAGCCTGCGCGGCTTTTGCTTCGGGAATGGCGGCGGCCACCGCGGTTTTTCAGACCTTCAAGCCGGGCGACCATGTACTGATGCCGGAAGATGTCTACGTCGGCAACCGCAAGCTGATCAAAAACCTGATGGAGCACTGGGAGCTGGAGGCGGACTTCATCCCTATGACGGATGTGGAGAAGGTAGAGGAGTCCATCAAGCCCACCACGCGGCTGATCTGGATCGAGACTCCTTCCAATCCCCTTATGAATATCGCCGACATTGAAGCTATCACTTCCTTAGCCCATTCCAATAACATTCTGACTTGTGTGGACAACACCTGGCCATCGCCGGTCAACCAGCAACCCTTGAATCTGGGCGCCGACCTGGTGCTGCATTCCACCACCAAATACCTTGGAGGGCACAGTGACATCTTGGGCGGAGCAGTCATCGCCCGGAAGAACGGCCGTATTTTCGAGCGGATCCGTGAGATCCAGCGGCTTACCGGCGGTGTGCCCTCGCCGCACGACTGCTGGCTTCTGAGCCGCAGCATCAGCACGCTGCCTTATCGGGTGCGGGGACACAACGAACACGCC
Organism: uncultured Balneolaceae bacterium; assembly: GCA_964457025.1. Lineage (GTDB taxonomy): Bacteria > Bacteroidota > Rhodothermia > Balneolales > Balneolaceae > CAYWDK01. The sequence goes on from CAYWDK010000092.1 coordinate 3,993, forward strand.
GAACACCTGGCGCGCTTCTTGCAGAATCACGCAAAGGTGGAGAAAGTGTACTATCCCGGCCTTGCGACGCATGCCGGTTACGAGATTGCAAAAAAACAGATGAGCGGTTTCGGGGGAATGATTTCCTTTCTGGTGAAGGGAGGCGCCGAGGAGGCGATCCGCATCGTCGGCAAATCACAGCTCATCAAACGGGCCACCAGTCTGGGCGGGGTCGAAACGACCTGGGAGCACCGCCGCAGCAGCGAAGGCGAGCAGTCGCAGACACCCGAAAGCCTGGTTCGTATCAGCGTGGGGCTTGAACATCCCGACGACCTGATGGAGGATTTGGAGAGAGCCCTATCATAAACCTTATCACCCGTCTGATGGGTACAGCAATGACCTATGTCCAAAACCGTATTCTTCATAAAGTTCATCCACTCCATTCTCTTCTTCCTGATCGGGATCTGTACCATTTATGTCTTTTTTGCGGCGCTTCTGGACAATGTTACGGGGCTGACCTGGCTGGCCTTCGGAATCGCGGTGGGCGAGCTGCTGGCGCTGGTGTTGAATAACTGGCGGTGTCCCCTCACCGACCTGGCCGAACGCATGGGCGCCGAAGTGGGTTCGGTTGCCGATCTGTTTCTTCCCAAGTGGCTGTCCGATCATCTGTTTACTATCTTCAGTATCGTTTTTGCCGCTACGTGCCTGTTGCTGCTCTGGCGAACTTTGGGTTGATGAGTGAGGAGTAATGAGTAAGGAGTAAGATATTTCAGCTTCGTCAAATCTAAGGTGCTTAGGCACATTTACTCATCACTCGTCACTCATTACTCCTGTTTTGATCTAATCTCATTTATTATGATCTTTAAGGGCTGATTTTCAGCCTGAATTCAGACGAAATTTTTTAACTGTTTAATGCTTTAATTCTTTTTAGAAATGGCCAGAGTAGAAGTTGAAATGCCCCAGATGGGCGAATCGGTTATGGAAGGTACCGTCATCGAATGGAGCAAGAGTGTCGGTGACAAGGTGGAAGAAGATGAAACCCTCCTCGAAATAGCCACCGATAAAGTAGATACGGAAGTCCCCTCTCCCCAGGCGGGGATCCTCGTTGAGATTCTGGCCGAAGAAGGCGATACCGTCGAAGTAGGACAGGCCATTGCCATTATTGAAACCGACGCCGAAGCGGCAGATGTCGACAGCGGAGGCGGCTCCAAAGCCAAGGCTGAAGAGAAAAAGGAAGAGACCAAAGCCGAAGAAAAAGAAGAGGAGAAAGAGCCGGCCAAAGAGGCTGCTCCTGCCGCCGAGGCTCCGCAATCCGGCGGATCGGACGGCGAAGGCGAGCGCATCGAAGTGCAGATGCCGAAGATGGGCGAATCGGTTATGGAAGGCACGGTCATCGAATGGACCAAAAACGTCGGCGATACGGTAGAAGAAGATGAAACTCTTCTGGAGATATCTACCGATAAGGTAGATACGGAAGTCCCCTCGCCCCAAGGCGGTACGCTTGTAGAGATTTTAGTTGAAGAAGGCGAGACGGTTGAAGTGGGTCAGACCATCGCCATTATTGCCACCGGCAAGGCCGCTTCGGGAGCTTCGGCTGCATCGAAGCCCTCAGGTGGAGCCGATAAAAAAGAGACATCCTCCGCCAAGACCGAAAAAAAAGCCGAGCCGGCTGCGGTTGCAACATCCGCATCCAGCTCGAACGGCGCGCCTTCGGGCGGCAGCGAGCCGCAGCGCATCGGAAGCGACGGACGCTTTTATTCTCCTCTGGTCCGGTCCATTGCCAAGGAAGAAGGCATTTCGCAAGAAGAGCTTGAAAGTATTGATGGCTCCGGCCAGGGCGGTCGCGTATCCAAGCAGGATATCATGGCCTATCTGGACGATCGCAAATCAGGGAAACGTCCGGCTGCAGATGCAGGCCTCAGCCGTCCCGCCGCCAAAGAAGCGACCTCAGGCGACAAGAGCGCCATCAAAGCCGGGCAGCTTAATGTACAGCGTCCCTCGGGCGAAGTAGAGGTTATCAAGATGGACCGTATGCGCAAGATGATTGCGGACCATATGGTGAATTCCAAGAAGACTTCGGCCCATGTTACTACTTTTGCCGAGGTGGATGTCACCAACCTGGTGCGCTGGCGTGAAGCCAACAAGCGGCAGTTCCAGGAACGCTCCGGCACGAAACTGACCTATACCCCCCTGTTCATTGAACAGATCATTCAGGCTATTCGCGAATATCCGCTGATCAACAGCTCGGTGGATATGGAAAACAGCGAGATCATCGTAAAGCGCGATATCAACTTCGGCCTTGCCGTGGCGTTGGGTGAAGGCGGCGAAGGCGGACTGATCGTGCCCGTTATCAAGCGAGCCCAGGAGAAGAACCTGGTAGGCCTGGCTGAAGAGGTAAGCGAACTGGCCGCGAAAGCCCGTAACAAGAATCTGAGTCCCGACGACCTTGTGGGAGGCACCATCACCCTGACCAACTACGGCAGCGTGGGCAACCTGATGGGAACGCCTATTATCAACCAGCCGCAGGTGGCTATTATCGGAACGGGAGCCATCGAGAAGCGTCCGGTTGTTATGGAAACAGACCAGGGCGATGTGATTGCCATCCGCCATATGATGTATCTATCCATGAGTTACGACCACCGCATTATCGACGGTGCCCACGGCGGGGCTTTCCTGAACCGTATTAAGGAACTGCTCGAGAATTTCGATCCCAACCGGGCGGTATAACATTACTATTGGGACACGGACGAAGCGGAAGAGCAGATGTTCGCCGCCGAAAGATTGTGTCGGTGATCAGTGAGCTTCTGTTTTCTTTGTGTATCCGCGTTCCATAACCGGCGGCATGATTTATCGTGCCGCTTTTTTTCTGTGAAGGAATGGAAGCCATAGATACCATACAAGGCATACGTGATGTGGTCTCTTCTTTCAAAAAAGAGGGGAAGAGTG
>CAYWDK010000093.1:0-1719 GCA_964457025.1 uncultured Balneolaceae bacterium
CAACGACGTCATCGTGCTGGACGGCCTCCGTGAGATACCTGAATACTGGTTCGACGACCTGCAGCGCTACGTGCAAGACGGCAGGGGACTGCTTTTTTTCCCCTCCGAGCAGGGTGACGTGCGCAACTACAACGACTTTTTTGGCTTGTTCAACGCAGGGGAATTCAGCAATATCCGCGGCGAATACGCCAGTTTCAGGAGTGTGGACCGGATGGGCGAGCTGGTAGAAGGCCACCCGGTGCTGGACGAGCTCTTCGAGAAGGAAGAAGATGAACAGATTAGCGTAGACCTGCCCGAACTCTTTTTCTACTACCGGTACCGTCCCTCCGGAAATACCGGCAGCTACACTATTCTGGAGTCCGGTTCCGGTGCGCCCCTGCTGGCCGAGCAGCGCTTCGGTGAGGGCAAAGTACTCATATCGGCATTGGGCGCCGACCCCGGCTGGTCCAATTTCCCCATCAACCCGCTCTTTGCACCCGTCTACTACCGCAGCATTCTCTATGCGGCATCTACCGAGAGGGGCGGCATAGAGCAGCACATACTGGGCGAACCCTTTGTTTGGGAAGGCGGTATTTCCCAGAGGGAAGTAGAGCTGGTAAAAGGCGAGGAGACGGTCATGCCGGAAGTGCAGGGGCTGCCCGAGGGCATTCGCCTGAGATATCCGGGAAGGGAGTGGGAGCCCGGCATACTGACCATCCATGCCGGCGAACAGCAGCGGAGGGTCGCTATAAATCAGCATATAATGGAATCGGATTTCAGTACGTTACAAGACAAGCAACTTGACAATATGCTCGGTAACTTCTTAACTATTAACAGTGTTATCGACGCAGGCAGCCTCTCCGGGCAGGACCTTCGCGAAGAATTGAATGCGGCGGGCTTCGGAGAAGAGATTTGGAGCTGGTTCATCTGGCTCGCGATCCTCTGCCTGCTGGCCGAGACGCTGGTTTCGAAGCTGTACCGTGCGGAAACCATATCGTAATTAACAGTTTTCAGATGGTCGGAACGGACATACATATCGCTTTCTGGATTTTGCTGGCTCTCTTCAGCCTGATCTCCTGTGGCCTGGCGATGGCCACCCTGGCCAATGTGGTGCGCCTTCGAAATGTCCGCATGAACTGGAAAGCGGGCAAAATGAAAGGCTATCCGCTCTTTTCCACCATCTTCCTGGGATTCAGCCTGATACTTATGGGCGTGGGCCTGTTGCAGCAGTCGCTTAACGAGATGCTGGCCGCCTCGCTCTACCTGTTTATGAGTGCGGGATGGTTCATGACCAGTTACCTGGCTTCCAAGCGGTATATAACCGACCACGGTATTGTCAAGAATGTGAACGAGCCGTCGCAGACGGTAGCCTGGCATCAGGTCCGCGACTTTGTGGAACAGGACCATAAAGACGGGCTGACCTTTATATTTTTATATTCGGAAACAGAGAGTGCCACACCCGACAATATGATACGGCTGGAACTGAATGTACCCTTCCGGAAGGTGCGGGAGTTTAAAAAATTGATTTCGCATAAACTCGGGCGACGGATTAGTTGTTATGCCAATGAGTCGGTCCGGATAGAAGAGTTTGAGTAATCGAGCCGATTAATCCTTATATTTAACCAACCTCATTTATATTCATTAGACCAATTTGTTAGAAGAAGTACGCAATTCAGACATAAAACAGGAACGAGCCCTTCTGGTGGGCGTATACGGCCCGGAGACTCCCCGCATCCTTGC
>CAYWDK010000093.1:1819-6911 GCA_964457025.1 uncultured Balneolaceae bacterium
TTCTGGTGGGCGTATACGGCCCGGAGACTCCCCGCATCCTTGCTGAAGAATATCTCGAAGAGCTGGCCCTGCTTGCCGATACCGCGGGCGCCATTGTCGTGGACAAGATCCTGCAGAACCGTACCCATCCCGACCCCTCTACTTATATAGGAAAGGGAAAGCTGCGCGAAATGAAGCAGATGAAAGGGGACCGGCAGATCGAGACCTTCATATTTGACGACGACCTGTCGCCTACCCAGATCCGCAATATCGAGAAGGAGACCGAGGCCAAGGTACTGGACCGCAGCGGCCTGATACTGGATATCTTCGCTTCGCGCGCCAAGACGGCCGCGGCCAAGACGCAGGTGGAGCTGGCCCAGCTGCAGTACCTGCTGCCCCGCCTTACCCGCTTCTGGACTCACCTTTCGCGCCAGCAGGGTGGTATCGGAACCCGGGGTCCGGGTGAAACCCAGATCGAGACTGACCGCCGCCTGGTGGACAAGCGCATCGCCACGCTCAAGGAAAAGCTGGAGAAGCTCGACAAGCAGCGGCAGACCCAACGCAAGGGACGCTCGGATATGATCCGTGTTTCGCTGGTAGGCTACACCAATGCGGGCAAGTCGACCCTGATGAATGCCCTGACCGATACCAAGGTACTGGCTGAAAACCGTCTTTTCGCCACCCTCGACTCCACAGTGCGCAAATTCGACATTGAAAATTACGATGTGCTGCTTTCCGACACCGTAGGTTTCATCCGCAAGCTGCCGCACAATCTTATCGAGAGCTTTAAGTCCACGCTGGACGAAGTGCGCGAATCGGACATCCTGCTGCACGTGGTCGACGCATCTTCCAAGATGATTGAAGACTATATGGAGGTGGTGGAGGATACCCTGGAAGAGCTGGATGTAGTGGACAAGAAAGTGCTGGTCGTCTTTAATAAAATCGATATGCTGGAGCCGCACCGTATCTCCGAATTGAGGGCGGCCTACCCGGGAGCTGTCTTTATATCGGCGGAACGTAAGATCGGCCTGCAGGGACTGGAGGACCGGATACAGGAGCTTATAGAAGAGGATTTCGTCACCAAGACCATGAAAATCCCCGTTTCCAAGTACGAAGGGGTCGCTTTTATTCACCGTGTGGCGAACATCCATAGTGAAAAATACGTAAACTCAAGCGTCAAGCTGACATTCAGTATCGCAAAGGATGATTTGATGCGTCTGGAAAATTTACTTGATAATATTGATTCTCCAGAATCTGTTATGTAACTATAAGCGACAATTATACAGATCCGGCTATGCTTACTAAAGAGGCTTTAAATACAGAAATATCACCGCTTTCCGCGCAAGATACCGCAGCCCGGGCCATAGAGGCCATGGAGAGAGCGGAGGTAAAAATACTGCCCGTCGTTGATTCCACCACCAAAAAACTGATAGGGCAGATCCCCTTTGAACGGCTCAAAGAGGCTGGCAGTGACGACCGCATAGCAGACCTTGAACTGGACGAGCCGGTCAAAATCTACCTGAACCAGCATATCTTTGAAGCAGCCCGGCTGATGCTGCAGTATGAGATACGCCTGCTTCCCGTAGTAGATGAGGAGTGGACTTACCAGGGAGCCCTCTGCAAATCGGAAGTACTCGAAGCGCTTACAGGCATGCTCAACCTGGCCGAATTCGGTTCCGTCATTACCGTAAAGCTCGACCGGCGCGACTTCACCCTTTCCGAGATCGTTCACCTTATCGAGACCGAGGGGGCCAAGATCCTCGGCATAACGGTAGAAATGCCCGAACAGGATAAGGAAGTGTTTGAGATCTCCATCAAGCTAAACCTGAAAGACGTTTCGCGGGTAGCTTCCGCGCTGCGGCGGTACGATTATGACGTGCTCACCGAATCGGGCAACGAAGTATTCGGCATGGATATCGAGACCCGGGCCGACGAACTAATCAAGTACCTGGATATGTAGCCGGCTGAAAAAATTCCTTATGGATCATTTTTTTCTGTTTCTATAAGTACTCACACTACCGTTCTGGTCATTCTTTTGAAACGTCAATACGAAGGTGGAACCATTACCATTTTCAACATCAAATTCGGCTCTCAATTGTTTGGCTAAGGTATTGATAAGCGTGAAACCAAGACTGCTTTGTTCTGATAATTTTGAGGTATCAATATCCAATCCGATTCCATCGTCACTCACCTCAACTCTTACCTGATCATCTTTTTCCTCAACTATCGTAATGGTAATATTGCCTCCCCCTGATTTGCCAAATGCATGTTTTATCGAATTGGTTACCAGCTCATTGATGATTAAGCCGACAGGCAGGGCCTGATTTACGTTAATGCTAAAATCCGTTATGCGAAGAGTGATACTTATGTTTTTCCTATTCAAATCAAAGGTATCCTCCAGATAATCGATTAGCTCTGTCACGTACGATTCAAATTGTACGCTCGAAAAATCGTTCGATTGATAAAGGAGTTCATGTATTTTGGCAATCGATATGATTCTGGATTCACTATTGTGGAGAATGTTGCTTACCACTTCGTTATCGGAATTGAAGCGTTCCAGTTGTATAAGGCTCATCACAACGGCCAAATTATTTTTCACCCTGTGGTGCACTTCGGAGAGCAGGACCTCTTTTTCTTCCAATGATTCTTTCAGCCGGTGTTCGGCACGTTGTTGGCGGGTGATGTCCCGGCCGGTTATTAACAGGCTGTCTTTATAATTCGAAAAGATTAAATTAAGCCAGATATCGTCGCCAAAGTTTTTATTAAGGCGTACAGGGAGTCCCAGTTTATCATTTCTATCGCCCCCTTTAACCCATTGTTTAATGTGGTTTTTTATATTTATTTCGTCGATCAAATCAAATAAGCTCATTCCAATCAATGAGGAATCAGAACTGTCCAGGATGGATTTTGCTCCTACTGAGTTAGCGACCTTAAAAGTAATCGGGTCTACCACCAGCAGTATATCGGTGGAATTATTAAGAAAGGCCGCCGCTTCCTGAAGTTTCCTATTTTTAAACTCCAGTTCTTTTTTTTGTTTTAGCAGCCTGATGCGTAATTCCACTTCTTTGCCAAGATCTATCAAGGCCTGCCTTTGAACGTCCGACAGTTTTTTCGGCTTGCTGTCAATAACACAAAATGCTCCGATACGGTGTCCCCGGGGAGACTTGATCGGAACGCCGGCGTAAAAACGGATGGAATCATCTTCAATGATTTCGGTAATAGAGCTTGTTCTGTCATCCGTTCTCGTGTCTTGTATGACCAAAATCTCTTCATCTTCGACGGTGAATTGACAGACGGTCTCTTCTTTTGGAGTCGTATGGCCCTCCCACTTGCCGTATTTGGAAATGTTGAATTGAAAATTCTTATCAAGCACATTCACCAGGGAGACGGGGGTTTTGCAGATGAAAGTTGCAAGCCTGTTTAATGAAGTAAATTCTTCTCCATGTTTCTTTACCAGCTCGATGGCATCTCCATCAATGGTAGGATCCCCGGTAGTCAAATAGTTTCTCATGCCAACTCCTGTGTCGCAGATTTTAGTCCCAGTTTATGTAGTTGAGGATTATTACTAATAATAGTTGAAGATTGGCCGATTGTATCTCAATTGTTCCCAAGAGCTCAAATCATTTTCTTGGGCTATTAATAGATTATGGTCTCTTCTTCGGGGGTAACTACAAGTTGAGGTAGTATAACGTTCCGTTAAATCGCCTAGCTATAAGCACTTGGCTGTAATCTGAAGTGATAACTCAATTAAAATCCAAGTTTTAGCACCACCATTTTTCTTCAAGTGACACGTATTCAAGGAAAGAATTTAAAGTCTTAGCAGACCTGATTCGAAGCGAGGGGTTTTCTGATTGAGGAAACTAATTTTTATCTTAGGCGTTGATACTACTGAAGGCTCATTCCCAATAAGCTATATGTTGTACTATGGTTACATTGGTTTTCCATAGCTGCAAGTACTCGAATGCCGGTACTTCATAGGGTTAAATAGCCGATTCTTGATATATTCAGTAGTAACTGTAATAAGAAATTGCCAACTAAAGCCGATGTCTCATATCCGCACGACTGCCGTATGCACCCTTACTCTTCTGATCACCTTAGCCAGCCTACCCACTCTGAAGCTGCAGGCACAGGAGATTCAACAGCCGGATAACCGGGATTATGAACAGGCTGTCCGGCTCTTCGACAAGGGGCTTTATGAGCAAGCGGCCGCCGAATTCGAACGGTTTGTACAGGCACATCCGGAACACCAGCTGAGGCCCTCGGCCGAATACTACCGGGCGCGGGCGCTCGGGCGTGCCGACTCCTCGAATATCGCCTCCTACTATGAGGACTATATCGGCGGGCATCCCACCAACGTATTCAGCGAGCGTCTGCTGATCGAGCTCGCGCAGATGAACGAGCGGCAGCTGAAGTTCGACCGCGCCATCACCTACTACCGGCGAGCGCTCGATTACGGCCTGGACAAGAACAAATCCGCCGAGGTGAAATACTGGATTGCCGAAGCCTACGTCTCGATGGGGGATAAAGACACGGCGCGGGCGGTATTCATGGACCTAGCCGACAGTTGGCCAGAATCGGAGTGGGCGCCCAAAGCGCTCTACAGCAGGGGACGCCTCTACCTGAGCGAGAGCCGCTTCGACGAATCGTCGGCTGCATTCGAGATCCTTAAAGAGCGGTATCCCAACGACGAGATGACCCGCCGGATCGGCACGGCCCTTGGCGAGTCGTACTACCAGCAGGGAAAGTACGAGCAGGCCATCGAGGCATTTAAGAACGCCATGCCTTACCTGGACGAGGAGCTGAAATCGAAGGCGGTCTATCTTATCGCCGAAAGCTACAACTACCTCAACCGCTTCGACGAAGCCTCCAACTATTACAAGCAGTATATCAACCGCGAGCGCGGAACCGACAACGTCCGCAAGGCCCATTACGGCCTGGGATGGGTGTACAACAAGCAGCAGATCTACCACTGGGCGGCCGACGCTTTTGCCAAAGCCGCGGAGGGCGATGACGAGCTGGCTCGCAAGGCGCTCTATTACAAAGCAGTGAACGAGAAGATCGGCGGGCGCTACCCGCAGGCGATAGAGACCTTCAGGAATTTCGGAGAGCGGTA
>CAYWDK010000094.1:0-6839 GCA_964457025.1 uncultured Balneolaceae bacterium
TGGAATCCCGGTCTCCGTTCGTCTTCATGATGGCCAGGATAACAACCAGGTAACCCGCCATAATCATTATGGGAGAAACAAAAAGCGAGATGAAACCATGCACCTCGTTCTCCAGATACATGGCCGAAAAACCTACGATGACGAGCAACAAACCGAGCGCCATGATTTTGTAGTTCCAAGCCCCGTATAGCATGGCAGAATGATCCGCCTTTGTTTTTTTCTTGTTTTGAGCCATTCCTTCGATGGTTTTTATGTTTGGAATCTTTTTTATTGGTTGACAACAGGATAACAAATCTTTCGATCTTTATTAACCCGTAATTAACTCCATCTTTGAAATCCATCATCCTCGCATCCGCAAGCCCGCGCCGCAAGAAACTGCTGGAGCTGATCAATCTCCCCTTCGAAGTCATTCCCAGCCCGGTGGGCGAAGCCTTCGACCCAAACCTCTCCCCTGCTGAAATCGTGGAGACGCTCGCCTTGCGCAAGGCGAAGGACGTGGCTTCCGGCAAAGCGGGCAAACTAGTTATCGGCGCCGACACCATCGTGGTCTTTGAAGAGGAGATCCTGGAGAAGCCGGAGTCGCCCGAACATGCCGTTGAAATGCTACAGAGACTCAGCGGCGATACCCACCAGGTCTTCACCGGGGTGGCGTTGGTAAAAACCGGTAGCGAAGGTAACATTCAGGAGATTTGCACGTTCGCTGAAAGGACCGATGTCGTTTTCGGCGAGCTCGATCCCGAAGATATTAAAGGGTACGTTGATTCCGGAAGTCCCATGGACAAGGCCGGGGCCTACGGCATACAGGACGACCTCGGCGCCCTCTTTGTGAAAGGGATTGAAGGAGACTATTATACTGTTGTAGGATTCCCGCTCTATGCGTTTTATCAAAAAATGAAGCAATTTGCGCCCGAATACCTGCATGAGTCCAAACAGGAACTGAAGAACTGATCAACTATGAATCCCGGTAGCTATTTTATACGATGCCTTCTCGTGATGGCAATTGCCGCCTCTGCCGGGATAGCCGGGGTGCAGGCACAAACCGATAACCGCTATTTCATCGCCGACCAGCTCTTCAAGCAGCAAAAATTCGAGCGGGCCTACGACATCTTCCGTCAGCTGCACAGCGACGATCCCGGCTCCATCATCTACTTCGAACGGATGACCGAAAGCCTCGTCAACCTTAAGAGGTACGAGGACGCCATTGCCGCCATCCGACGGGCCATGGAGCGGCCGCACTACCCTCGGGAAGCCTCCATCCGGCTGGCAGAGGTGTACCACACCAAGGGAGATACCACAGCTGCTTATGAGGCGTGGGGTAACGTTTTGGAACAGTCGCGAGGCAATTTCCAGACCTATCTCTCGGTAGCACGTTCGATGAAAGAACGCAGGGTATTTGACCGGGCCATAGAAGTTTATAATGAAGCAGCCGAAATGTTTTCCAACTCCAGCGTAATCTCCTCGGAGCTGGCCCAGGTCTACCTGCAGGCGGGACGGTACGAGGAGTCGGTACGCGAATACCTTTCGCTGATCGAAAACAATCCCGACCGCATCAGCTACGTACAGAGCGTGATGCTCCGGTTTAACGACGACTACCTCTACGATATAGCCATACTGGAGATCGGCGACTTCCTGGAAGAGCTGCCCGACAGCAACCCGGCCCACCTCAGCCTGCTGCAGCTGGAAGTGTGGCTGCTGATGGAGCGCGAACTGTATGAACGTGCCTACGTAACCGCCCGGAATTACGAGCAGCAGCACAACCGCGTTACCTACACCCTCTATAGCCTGGGCGCCAAGCTGCTTTCGGAACAGAAATTCGAGCTGGCAGAGAAATCGTACCGCCACTATGTAGAGAACAACATCCTATCGGCAAAAAGCCGCAGCATGGAAGAGCTCGGCACCGTCTACACCGAGTGGGCCAACTACCTCGGCAACTACAACCTGGGTACGGCCGCCCAGCGTGACTCGCTTTACCGGAAAGCCTACGATATTCTACAGCAACTCCGGCAGAACGAGCCCGGCTACCAGTATATGGACCGCGTGCTGATTGCACAGTCCGAGCTGGCGCTTGACCATCTGCACAATCCCGGAGAAGCCAAAAACTTTCTCGCCACCCTCCAAAGCCGTGCCGACAGCAGCAACCTGGCCCATCGTGAGTATATCGACGGCCGCATCAAGCTCTATGAGAAAGACTATGCGCGGGCCCGCGTCTCCTTTACGCGCAGCACCAAGCAGGAACGTATCGGCTCGCTGGCCGAAAAGACGCGCTACTACCTGGCACTTACCGATTTCTACTCCGGCGATTACGAATTTGCCAAGATACAGCTCAATGCGCTGGAGCGTCAGAACACCTCCTATTTTGCCAACGACGCTGTTCAGCTGCGCGTCTGGATACAGGAAGGGCTGCAGGCTGACAGCACCGGGGAAAAGATCCGCCCCTTTGCCAAAGCCGTCGAGCACTTTTCACAGGGCGAATCAAAGCAGGCTGTCCGTCAGCTCGACTCACTGCTGGCTACCGACGGCTTCCACCCCCTGGCCGACGAGGCGCTTTTGGAACTGAGCACGCATGCGGGGCCGGGCCAAACTCCCATGGTCTATGAGCAGATCACCAAATACCTGAACCTCAACGGCCGCTATTCTCCCCTGCGGGAACGGCTGCTTTGGGAGAAAGCGCGGCTTGCCGACCGGTATTCCGCTGATAAGCCGAATACGCAAACGGCCGATACAGCCGGGAGTGAAAAAATCTCCATCCCTACATCACAGGAAGGCATCGTCGCTCTTTATGAGCAGATCCTGATGGAGTATCCCCAGGGATTCTATGCCAGCTATGCCCGAAATCGAATTCAAGAATTGCAAAAACCCCAGACCTGATTATGATCAGACGCATCCTTCTGACAATAATATTGACACTTTCTTTAGCCGGAGTCTCTCTGGCCCAGCAGCACCTGCTTATTCCTATGGATGCCTCCCAGACCAACCACCTGAAGGCTTACGGTATTATCTTCAACAACCTGCAGCAGGGGAATACGGCCGAATGGCTGCTGAACTACCGCGGGGGCAGCTTCATGACCGGCTATTCCGAAGAACTGCTGCGTGAATGCCGGCTCAAGAATGTGAAAGCAGAAGTGATCTCGGGATCTGAAAAGTCGCGCATCATCTCGGAAGTGGAGCAGCCCAATGTCAATACCGCCGTGGTTCAGCTGGACAAAGCCCCGAAGATAGCGGTCTATACGCCCAAGCAGGCACTGCCCTGGGACGACGCCGTGACGCTGGCTCTCACCTACGCCGAGGTTGAATACGACCAGGTGTGGGATCCCGAAGTATTGAACGGCAAACTTTCGGAATACGACTGGCTGCACCTGCACCACGAAGATTTTACCGGGCAGTACGGCAAGTTCTGGGCCAGCTCCCGCAACCAGCCCTGGTACATTCAGCAGGTCAACCAGATGGAAGCAATGGCCCGGGAACTGGGCTACAACAAGGTGAGTGAAGAGAAAAAAGCTGTTGCCCGGAAGATTAAAGAGTATGTCGGCAACGGGGGTTTCCTGTTCTCCATGTGCTCGGGAACCGACACCTTCGACATCGCCCTGGCGGCCGAAGATGTGGACATCGCTCCCTCCCAGTTCGACGGAGATCCGGCTGACCCCAATGCCCAGGAAAAACTGGACTATTCCAAAACGCTGGCCTTTACCGATTTTGAAATAAGCAAGAATCCGGCAGAGTACGAGCACGCCGATATCGACGTACCCATCCAGCTAAACCAGGTAGACCAGTCGCTCGACTTCTTCACCCTCTTTGAATTCTCGGCTAAATGGGACCCCGTCCCCACCATGCTCACCCAGAACCACGTGAGCAGCGTGCGCGGATTCTACGGACAGACCACCGCTTTCCAGAAAGACAAGGTCAAGGAGTCGGTGGTGATCCTGGCCGAAAGTCCGGGACGGAATATGGTGAAGTATGTGCACGGCAACTACGGGCGCGGCACCTTCACCTTCTATGCCGGCCACGACCCCGAGGATTACACCCACCGCGTGAACGACCCTCCCACCGACCTGAGCCTGCATACCAACAGCCCCGGCTACCGGCTGATTTTGAACAACATTCTCTTCCCGGCGGCTAAGAAGAAAAAGCGCAAGACGTAGTCTAGAATCTCGAGTCTGACGGCTGGAAAATAGTAATGAAAAAGAGGCCTCCAACCTCTAACTTGCAGCCTTCAACTTCTATCAATCACTAACCCGCATCAATGAAACCGACCCGCAGCTTCGACGACCTCGTCGAAATCGTAAAGATTCTCCGAAAAGAGTGTCCCTGGGACCGCAAGCAAACCCACCAGAGCATCAAAGACAACCTGATTGAGGAAGCCTATGAAGCTGTCGAAGCCATCGACCGGGAGGATATGGGCGAGCTGAAAAAAGAGCTCGGCGACCTGATGCTGCATGTGGTCTTTCACAGCCGGATGGCGACCGAAGACGACAACTTTGCCATAGAGGACGTCATCTACGCCATCCAGGAGAAACTGATCCGGCGCCACCCCCACGTCTTCGGTGACACCGTAGCCGAAGACGAACGGCAGGTAGCCGAAAACTGGGAGACCATCAAGCTGAAAGAAGGCAAGGAGTCGGTACTTGACGGCATCCCTGCCCATCTGCCGGCGCTCATCAAGGCACAGCGCATGCAGGAGAAAGCCGCAAACGTCGGCTTTGACTGGCCGGAGTGGGAGCAAGTTTGGGACAAGCTGGAAGAAGAGATGGACGAACTGAAGGAAGCCCTGCAGGAAGGCGACCGTGACAAAAGCGAAAAAGAGTTCGGCGACTTTCTCTTCTCGCTGGTCAATGTGGGGCGCTTTTTCAAGTTGAATGCGGAAGATAACCTGCGGCTGACCAACCGCAAATTCAGAGAGCGTTTTCAGTACATTGAACAACAGCTAGCTGCCTCCGGCAAGAAGCTGGGAGAGGTTAAGCTTGAGGAGATGGACCGGCTCTGGGAAGAGGCCAAAACAAAGGAGTAATTGTTACTTCTTTTTAAAATAAAAAAGTCAGGGAAGTATTAAATTTGGACAGCTTGTAAACGCTCAACCCAGTTTAAGCGTTGTACTAGCCGAGGGTCAGGATTGAGCGCGGGTATTATAAAGTTATCATCTGAAATTTTCCCGCCTTAACCTTATATTTGACCGAATTTCATTAAGTAATAAGTAAAAATTTAAACCGGAGTACAGAATGGCTGAGAGCATCGCAAACAATATTGACCTGAGTCAATATCCCCACATCAACAAAGGTCTGGAAGGCATCGTCGCATTTACGACCAACAAGAGTTTTATCGACGGACAAAAAGGGGAGCTTGTCTATGCGGGTTACGATATCGATACCCTCGCCGAGAACGCAACTTTCGAGGAAGTTTGCTTTCTGCTCTGGCATGACCGCCTGCCCAAGCAGGACGAGCTTGATGCGCTGAACCAGCAATTGCAAAGCGAACGTGCTCTTCCCGAGCCTGTTATCAACTACATTTCATCAACTTCGGCTAACGCCGAGCCGATGTCCGTGCTTCGCACCGCCGTCTCGATGCTTGCCGACTTTCATGACAAGGAAACCGACAAGGCAGCTGAATTCCGCCTGAATAAAGCAATTTCCATCACGGCCAAGATCCCGACCATCATCGCGGCCTTTGATCGTGCCCGCAACGGCAATGAGATCGTCGAGCCACTCGATACCCACAGCACCGCCTATAACTTCCTATACATGCTGAATGGCACCGAGCCGGGCGAGCAGGCTGAAAAGAGTATGGATCTGTGTTTGATTCTGCACGCCGAGCACGGTATGAACGCTTCCACTTTCACAGGACGCGCCATCTGTTCTACCGAGTCGGATATGTATTCTGCTGTTACCGGTGCTATCGGCGCCCTCAAGGGACCCCTTCACGGAGGCGCCAACCAAGCCGTTATGAACATGCTGATGGCCATCGATGAAGCAGGTGACGATCCGGTCGCCTACATCAAAGAGCGTCTCGCCAACAAGGAGAAAGTGATGGGCTTCGGCCACCGGGTTTACAAAACCATGGATCCCCGTGCCCGCATCCTCCGGGGCATGTCCAAAAAGCTTTCCGAAGAGACCGGACATTTGGAACTCTACGAATGGTCCGAGGCCATCCTCAAAATCATGAAGGATGAGAAGAACATCGATCCTAATGTGGACTTCTTCTCCGCTACGGTCTACTACTCTATGGGTATCAAACCGGACCTCTACACCTGTATTTTTGCCATGAGCCGCGTTTCCGGATGGACGGGGCACTATATCGAGCAGGCTGAGAACAACCGCCTGGTTCGTCCCCGCGCGCTCTATGTGGGCGAGAAGAACAAAGAGTGGATTCCCGTAGAGAACCGTTAATCGATCACTTATTACACTGATTTGAGATTGCGCTGATTTCTGAAGGAAATCAGCGCAACGCTTTTTATATCCTATCCGGGAAAAAGTATGCGGTTGAGCAGGCTGTTGCTTATCATCCTGCCGTAACCGATCACCGAAATTATCTGCGGGAACAGTATTGGATACCATCAGCCTACACGAAGAAACCCTCAACCGACTCCTGCACAAAGCTGCCGATACGCAGATCGGAAGGAAGTACGGTTTCGCTGATATCGGTGATTATTCCACTTTTGCCGAGCGCCTGCCCATTCATTTTTACAGCGATCTGCAACCCTACATCGAAGAAATCAAAAAGGGCGGTTCGGATATCCTCTGGCCCGGAAGGGTCACCCGTTTCGCCCTCTCGGCGGGCACCACCGGCAAGGGCAAGCACCTGCCGCTGAGCGCCGACCGGCTGGAGTCGGACCGCCGCTTTATGAAATC
>CAYWDK010000095.1:0-6775 GCA_964457025.1 uncultured Balneolaceae bacterium
TTATCGATCACCGGCCAGTTGGCTGGCGACCGGCCGAAGCCCTTCTCGGCTTCCGGATCGAGGTATCTGCGCACCGAATAGTTCCAGTAAGCGATATGCAGGGCCAGCTCCCAGATGCTGTGCCGATCGGGCGCCGGCTTCCATGCGGCTTCTTTGGCGCTGATACCACGCAGACAACCCATCAGTGTGGGTCCCCCATGCCAGGGCTGAAAGCCTTTAGGCGGGTCGATAAGTTCAACTACGGATCGGATTCCAGGATCTTTCATAGGCTTGCCATCAAATCAATTCAGAAATTATTTTGTTACCAATAACGTATGGTACTAAACAAAGCAAACAGAAACTACCAAAACATGAGCACAAGCAGTTATGAATATTGACTTAACGAATAATCATATAGTTGTCACCGGAGGCACGGGAGTGCTCGGCTCGGCCGTCACCCGGCTTCTGCTTGAGACGGGCGCCCGCTGCAGCATCCCCTGTTTTGACCAGGCGGAACTGGACCGTTTTGAGCTGAAAGACCATGAACATCTGTTTCTCAAAACGGGTGTGGACCTCACGGATGAGGAATCAACCCAACAGTTTTATACGGAGGCGGTAAAAGCCCATGGCGATCTTTGGGCCTCTATTCATATAGCAGGAGGATTTGGGATGGGCAAGATTGCCGATACCGGCAAAGACGATTTTATGAAGCAGATCAATATAAACCTGGTGACCTGCTATAACGCTTCCCGCTTTGCCGTCATGAACTTCCGGGAAGCCGGGAAAGGCGGGCGCATCGTCAATATTGCAGCACGCCCCGCCCTTGAACCGCGGCAGGGTGCCGGCATGACCGCCTATACGACGAGCAAGGCCGGTGTGGCCGCCTTTAGCCAGGCACTGGCCGCAGAAGTGGCCGAGGAGGATATTTTGGTTAATGCCATTGCACCCTCCATTATCGACACCCCCGACAACAGGGAGGCCATGCCCGGTGCCGACCACTCCAACTGGCCGAAGCCTGATGAAATTGCAGCACAGATCCTCTACCTGGTCTCTCCACAGAACCGGGTAAGCCGGGGTGGAGTCGTTCCGGTTTATGGGAAAAGCTGACTACAGGGAACGCTCTTCACCTTTATTGATGGAGGCCATAGAAACTAACTATTTCAATATAAATTAATTTAATATTAAACTAATATTCGAATTTAAATCGTAATCAGTTGAAGAACTCATGCAAGAAGAGAACAATCCATTACTTACAAATTACCAGCTGGGCGATCTGGAACTGCCCAACCGGGTGATTATGGCGCCCATGACGCGGAGCCGTGCCGGAGAAGGTAATATACCGACCAAACTGATGTCCACCTACTACCGGCAGCGTGCCTCGGCAGGACTCATCATTTCGGAAGGCACCCAGATCTCGCCCCAGGGTGTCGGCTATCCCTGGACGCCCGGCATTCACACCGATGCCCAGGTTGAAGGCTGGAAGAAAGTAACCGGCGCCGTGCATGAAGCGGGCGGAAGGATCTTTGCACAAATCTGGCATGTAGGAAGGATCTCGCATCCGATGTACCATGACGGCGATAAGCCGGTAGCCCCTTCTGCCGTCAAGCCCGACGGGCAGATTTTTACGGCCGAAGGCATGAAAGAGATCGGCACGCCCAGGGCCCTGGAGACCGACGAGATACCGGGCATTATCGACGACTACCGCCAGGCTGCCGCAAACGCGATCGAAGCGGGTTTTGACGGCGTGGAACTGCACGGCGCCAACGGCTACCTGATCGAGCAATTTATCAAAGACGGTACCAACAAGCGCACCGACATCTACGGAGGCAGCGTGGAAAACCGTGCGCGCTTTGTGCTGGAAGTGATCGATGCGGTTGCGGAGGAGATCGGTGCCGAACGAACAGGTATACGCCTCTCCCCGAACAATACCGGTTACGGTATTCACGATACCAATCCCAAGCATACCTACACCTATGTAGTAGACCAGCTCAACGGCAGGGGTTTGGCCTATATTCATTTTGTGGAGCCTGCGAGCGACCTCCGCGACAAGCAGAACTACCTTCCCGAAGTCGCCGCCTATTTCCGCAACATATACGACGGTACTATTATTACAAGTGCCAACTACGACCGGGAGTCGGGCATCGAGGCCATTGAAGAAGGGAAAGCCGACCTGGTAGCCTACGGGAGACTGTTTCTTGCCAACCCGGACCTCCCCGAACGCTTTGCCGCCGATGTGGAGTTGAACAAGCCGGATAAAAGCACATTTTACGGAGGCACTGAAAAAGGCTATACTGACTATCCTTTTATGGATGGAAGTTTAGAAAAGGAGGTAGCGTAAGCGATGAATCATAAGCGTGGCATACATCACATAACCGCCGTGGCTAGCGATCCGCAACAGAATCTTGATTTCTATGCGGGATTGCTGGGCCTTCGGCTGGTCAAGAAGACGGTAAATTTCGATGATCCTTCCGTTTACCATCTCTACTACGGTAATGAAACCGGAACACCCGGATCGATTCTTACCTTCTTTCCCTGGTCGCGCCTCCAGCAAGGCTATCCCGACCGGGGGCAAGCCATCGCTATCGCATTCAGTATCCCGCCCTCTTCCCTGGACTTTTGGACGGACTATCTGGATGAACACGATATTGACTTTATGAACCCCTTCAGCCGTTTTGGCAAGGAAGTAATCGGCCTGCAAGATCCGGACGGACTTCATCTCGAGCTGGTCGCCGATCCGGCAGCAGATGATGTAAGCGGATGGAGCGGAGGGCCCATTCCGGGCAAACACACCATCCGCGGCATCCACGGGGTCACCCTGGCTGAAGATTCATACGGGCCTACCGGTGAGCTTTTGACCGGGATACTCGGATTTGAAGAGAAAGACCGGGAACACGACCGCATCCTGTATCAATCGGACAGCGACTTCGGCTCTGTGGTAGAGATTGTTGATCAAGCCGATCTGGACGGTCGCCCAGGAACGGGTACGGTCCATCATATTGCATTCCGCGCCGAAGATGAAAATGACCAGCAGAAAATGCGCAAGCAGTTGCTTGAGCACGGATACCACGTGACGGCTGTCAAAGACCGCCACTACTTCCGCTCGGTTTACTTTCATGAACCCGGAGGTGTGCTTTTCGAAATAGCCACCGATCCGCCCGGCTTTACCGTTGATGAGGATGCCGCATCACTTGGCACAAGCCTTAAGCTGCCCAAGCAGATGGAGAAACAGCGGGATTTGATTGAAGCGGATTTACCACCATTAACAACAGGAAGCTATGAACCATCATAAAGGATTACATCACATCACTGTACTGGCGGGAGACCCGCAGCTGAATGCCGACTTCTACGTCAATACGCTCGGCATGCGCATGGTCAAAAAGTCGGTAAACCAGGACGACCCAGGCACCTACCACCTCTTTTACGGAAATCCAGCCGCCACACCGGGATCAAGTCTTACATTTTTCCCCTGGCCACGGGCCGTAAAGGGAGAGCCGGGTACCGGGGAAGCGGTTACCGTCTCTTTCACCGTGCCGGAACAGTCCTTCGATTTCTGGGAAAAACGTCTTGCTGAGAAAGAGGTACCTCACGGAGAAGCTTTCGAACGCTTTGGCCGAAAAGTATTGCCTTTTCAAGACCCCGACGGATTAAAGCTGGAGCTGGTTTTTGAAAACACCGACAAGTCCGTCGAATCTTCCTGGGAAGGAACCGTAAGCAAAGAAAACCTCATTCGGGGTTTCTGGGGGACTACCTTAAAACTTACTGAGGAAGAGTCTACCGCACACATCCTGCAAGAGATACTGGGCTTCGAGAAAGCGGCTGAGGAAGAGAATCGGTTACTCTATACAACCGACGCTCCCATCGGTGCCAATGTTATTATCGAGAAAACCGATTCACAATCCGGCAAAAACGGCAGGGGCATCATCCACCACGTCGCCTTCCGCGCCAAAGATGAGCAAGAGCTCGACGAGCTTCGCCAAAAAGTAGCAGAGCTCGGCTACTCACCCACCCAGATTATCGACCGGCATTGGTTTAAGTCCGTTTACTACCGTACTCCTTCGGGAGTACTATTTGAAATGGCCAGCGACGGGCCCGGCTACGCCGTGGACGAGGACCCCGAACACCTGGGCGAAAAGCTGATCCTGCCGCCCTGGCTGGAGTCCAAAAGAGAACTAATCGAGAACCACCTTCCCGAAATCGAGGTATAGATACAGTCATGTCACTCTTCAGAGTCGATCCCAATAACCCTTTTCACGGCCCGCACCAGGGCAAGCCCGTCTCCAAAGCGGGTGTATCGGCAGAAGAAGCATCCGCCGCCATGATTTTGGTCCACGGGCGAGGCGCCAGCGCCGACAGCATGCTGCTGTTTGCCGATGAATTCGGCCGGGAAGATATCCACTATCGTGCAATTCAGGCCGACCGCCACACTTGGTATCCGAACTCTTTTCTGGCACCGAAAGAGCAAAATGAACCGGGCATCTCCAGTGGTTTGCAAGCCATTCATGACGAAATACAGTCGCTCAATCAAGCCGGAATCGCTACGGGAAAAACCATTTTACTCGGCTTTTCACAAGGTGCCTGCCTGGCATCCGAGTTTGCCGCACGCCACCCACAAAGGTTCGGCGGTCTCGTGGCATTGAGCGGCGGACTGATAGGCCCGGAAGTAGATGCCGACAACTACAGCGGCTCCTTTGAAGAGACTCCCGTTTTTATGGGGTGCAGCGACTATGATCCGCACATCCCCCAGGAACGGGTGCATGAAACCGCTGAAATACTGGCTTCCCTGGAAGCGGACGTCACCAAAAAGATTTATCCGGATATGGGCCACACCGTGAACCAGGACGAAATTGACGCGGTACGGAGCATGATCGATACCCTTACCGAAAGCGTATAGTTAAGATTGGCCTGACTGCCTTTCTTTTCTTTTTCTTTTAGTATTAGATTAGCTTGGTTCCAACCATAAACTTCAAACCTTTTTGCGATGGATGTAGTATGGGTAGGTGTTGCCTTTGTCTTCGGTATGCTGGTCTCCCGCATCAAGCTGCCACCGCTGGTCGGTTACCTGGCAGCCGGAGCAGCCCTGTCGGCCTATGGCTATGAAGCCGGGCCGGCCCTCCACGAAATTGCCCATCTGGGGGTTATCTTCCTGCTGTTTACCGTGGGCCTTCACCTGCGGCTGAAGAACATCATCCGCACAGAGGTGTTGGGCACCGGTGGTATCCACCTGCTCATCAGTATCCTGCTGTTTGTGCCTATTGCTCTGGCCTTCGGCTACGAGCCGCTCTCAGCCCTTATTATTGCTATAGTACTCGGCTTCTCCAGTACCGTACTCACCGCCAAGAATATGGAGCGCCGCGGTGAACTGGGCGCTTTTCACGGACGGGTCGCCATCGGTATCCTCATCCTGCAGGATATGGTAGCCATCGCCCTGCTGGGGCTTACCAGCGGCACGGCGCCTTCGCCATGGAGCCTGGCCCTGCTCGGTCTACCGCTGGTCCGGCCGGGCATCATCAAGCTGGTAGAATATGCCCGCGAGGAGGAGCTCAAACTTCTGTTCGGCCTGATGCTGGCCATCGGGGGCGGTGCGCTCTTCGACTATCTAGGACTATCATCCGAATTGGGGGCTCTTATTGCCGGCATGCTGCTATCGGGCCACGCCGTAGCCGATGAACTCTCCAAGAAACTGTGGGGGCTCAAAGAGGCTTTTCTCGTCGGGTTCTTCCTTGAAGTAGGCCTGACCGGCCTGCCCGGTCTGCAAGATTTCTACCTCGCACTGGCGGCGCTGGCTATGTTACCGGTCAAGGCGCTGTTGTTCTTCGGTCTCTTTCTCCTCTTCCGTCTGCGGGCACGGACCTCTTTCATCGCTACCATTTCCCTCACTTCTTACAGCGAATTTACGCTTATAGCCGGTACTGTTGCCGCCTCGGCCGGATTCATCCCGCCCGGTGTCGTAGTCGCCTTTGCTTTGCTGACCGCTATCTCTTTTGCGCTCAACGCGCCGCTCTCCATCTGGGAAGAACAACTCTGGCAAAAGTTTGAAATGGCTCTTTCCCGCTTTGAACGTGATGTGCGTCACCCGGACCAGCAGATCATCTCCCTGGGCTCGGCCGAGTACCTGGTAGTAGGCATGGGCAGTGCCGGCCAAGCCGCCTACGACCGGCTGCGCAAGGACGAGAAAAGTGTAGTCGGCATGGATATCGATCCGGCCCGCATTGAAAATAACATTGCCGAAGGCAGAAGAGTAATCTACGGAGATATGCAGGATATCGAACTATGGAATAATCTGGATATGGGCAATATCCGCTCCGTGATTCTCGCCATCGGTACGCCTGAAGCCAAGGTCAACGCTACGCAGTATATGCGCTTAAATAATTATGCGGGCACCATCTATGCGCTTACCATGCGCGATGAGGAACATCGCGCCCTGCAGAAAGCCGGCGCCAGCGCCGTATGCATGCCCATCACCCAGGCGGGACGAAAGCTGGCCGAGCTCAGCCTGTCGGATGACGTAGCGCCGGATGATATGATCCTCAATCCCGAATACACTATCTGATTGTTATGGAGTGCTCTCATTTACATATGATCGAAGTTACTGAAACCGATCTGTTTGAATGCAAAGATTGCATCGAGCAAGGTGACGAGTGGGTGCACCTGCGTATGTGCCTGACTTGCGGCTATGTGGGCTGCTGTGACTCGTCCAAGAACAGGCATGCCCGGCAACACTACCGGAAGAGCGACCACCCCTTGATCCGCTCCATCGAGCCGAATGAGACCTGGCGTTATTGTTATGAGGACGGCC
>CAYWDK010000096.1:0-6712 GCA_964457025.1 uncultured Balneolaceae bacterium
ATCCGTAATCCGTAATCCGTAATCCGTAATCCGTAATCCGTAATCCGTAATCCGTTTTTGACTTTTATGTGCCGGGGTATTAATGTGATCAAAACAAAAACTTAGGGAGATAGGATCATATGAAATATGCCGCACTGATATTGCTGTTTACGTTTGCCGGAGCCGCGCCTTTGCTTCATGCCCAGGAGCTGAACGATACCGAGCGCGAGGCCATCCGGGCCGAAATTGAAAAACTGAGCCGGACGGAAGAGGAAGCCTTCAAAGAGGGGGATTGCGAAACGACGGTTTCCTTTTTTGAAGAGGGAGTGAGTTTCTACGCCAACGGCAGAAAGGCGCCTTCCAAAGAATTTATTCTCAATTTCTGCAAGCGGATTCCCCGGCCTTTCCCGGAATCCGGCAACATCACCGACAATTACTACGTGCTTTCCCCGACCTCGGCCTATGCCGTTCGCCAAATCGACTTCAAACCGGAAAGCGACAGTGCCGGCACCGCCATGAAAGAGGTGATCACCAAGGTGTGGTCCAGGACTTCCGCCGGGTGGAAAATCGTACACTTCCACTCCAGCGTGACATCGGTACCGCGGGGCGGACGATAGGTCTCAACTATACAATTACATTAAAAGGAGGATATGATGAAACATCCGGAGGGATTGATGAAAATAATAGTATCGGTTTTTATTACGGTTTCAGTGATTGCAGGACCCTTGCCGGCGCAGGATACCGGCAGCAGCCGCTACGAGGGGCCGATCATCGACATGCACCTGCACGGCTATAATGCCGACGACTACTGGGGAGGGCAAACCCATCCCACAGGCGTAGCTTCACCGGCTACGGTAGAGGAGCACCTGAACCAGACCCTGGCGTATATGGAGCGGTTCAAGATCGTGAAGGGTGTCATCGACGGCAATACGGTGAGGACCATTGAGAAGCATCTCTCCGACAACGAACGGTTTCTTCCGGGATACAGCGACTGGGTGACCCTGCCCGATACCGCCCGTTTCGAAGAGCTGGTCAAAAACGGCACCATCAAGGTGTTCGGCGAAGTGGCGTCCGTCTACCGGGGCCGGACGCTGAGCGACCCGATTTACGAACCCTACCTGCGCATCTGCGAGAAGTACGGCATTCCGGTGGCCTACCATACGGGCGGCGGCCCGCCGAGGACGCCCTACAACTGCTGTCCGGATTTTCGCCTCTCTTTAGGTGATCCGATGCATATCGAGGATGCGCTGATCCGTCACCCGAACCTCAAGATCTACCTGATGCACGGCGGCGAAGTCTATTACGAATACGCCGTACGGATGATGAAGCAGTACCCGCAGCTCTACGTCGACCTAGGCGTGCTGCTGTGGGTCGATCCCATCGTACAGGACTATGCCGTCCGCCTGCTTAAGCTGGCCAAGCGCGTGGGCGTGCTCGACCGGATCATGTACGGCACCGACCAGATGGCCTGGCCCGGCGCCATAGAAAGCGCGGTCAACTTCCTCAACGGCATGGATTTTCTGACGAAAGAGGAGAAGGCCGGCATCTTCTACGGCAACGCCGCCCGTTTCCTGGGCCTCAGTGAGGAGGAAATGGCAAGGCACAATGGGGAGTAGGCAGAGGTGAGAGGTGAAACGTGAGACGTGAAACGGGGAGTTTTGAATGAAAACTTGCCTGTTACTTCAATTTTCTATCTTTCCGTAATCCGTAATCCGTAATCCGTAATCCGTAATCCGTAATCCGTAATCCGTAATCCGCAACTCAGTGCCCTTAGTGTCTTAGTGGTAAACCTCACTGGCATCTCCCGATTATTTTTCGGAAACTGTTAGCCGGTTATGAAAAAGACATTCATCTTACTACTGGCAGCTATCTGGGGCATGAGTTTAGGTGCTGTTTCCTCCTTTGCGCAATCGCAGGGCAGGGGCGTGGGCAGCCTGTCCGCTCCGGGGGCGACGCAGCCGGGCGTGATCTATGAAAACAGCTATGCCATCGTGGTTGGGGTGGACCGCTACGAGGATATCTCCATCCGCCCGCTCAACTACGCCGTGGCCGACGCCGAAGCCATCGCCCGCCTGATACAGAAGCTCGGCTTCCCGCAGGAGAACATCACCATGCTATACAATGAAGAGGCCACCCGCGAAAACTTTATCAAAACCTTTACTGAAATCAGCGAGCAGACCGGCGAAAACGACCGCCTGCTGGTCTACTGGGCCGGACACGGGCAGAGCGAGCGTGTGGCGCTGGGCGAGGAAGGTTACCTGATCCCCTACGACGCCGAATCGGACGGACTGGCCTATTCCGCCCTCTCCATGGATATGATTTCCGGCCTGAGCCGTCGTCCGCTGGCCAAGCACCAGCTGTTTCTGGTCGACGCCTGCTACGGCGGACTGGCAGCCTCCACCCGCGGAGGCGCCTCCAGCAAGCCCGCCCGCTTCCTGCTCGACGCCATGACCCGTTCCAAAGCCATCCAGATCATCACCGCCGGCGGCAAGGACCAGGAGGTGGTGGAGAGCCCCGAATGGGGACACAGCGCTTTCACCAAGGCCCTGATGGAAGCGCTGGACGACCGGTACGCCGACTTCAACAAAGATAATCTGATCACCGCCGACGAGCTCTACACCTTCCTGAAGGACCGCGTGGTGAAGCTCTCCAGCTCTGTAAGCAACCGTCCGCACTATCCCATCCGCGGCCGCTTCGACAATGCCGAAGGGGAGTTTATTTTCGTTACCGAGGACTTTAATAGTGGCGAGGAAGAGGCACCGGCACCGGCTGATGAGCTGCCCGACTGGTACCTGAATCCCCCGAACGATACCGAGGAGTGGCTCTACGCCGTATCGAGCAGCGAAACACTTCGCGACGCCCTTATCATGAGCCTGCAGTACCTTGCTGAAAAAATCCAGACGAAAGCGATAGCGATTCGCCATTCCTTTTCCGATAGCCTGGATCTGGGTTACAGTTCCTTTGACGGTATAGTCGATTCAGAAAACTCCGAAGTCCTTATCAATCAGAAGGTAGGTGACATCCAGGTTTCTGCTTTAACAAAGAATTTTTCTCAGGTAGATTCTTCTGCCGATCAGACTACCTATTATTCACAGTTCAGCAATGCCACGGAGATAAAGCTGCTCTCGGAAGAGGGCTATTATGAAGCCAGGCTGTTCATGGAAGAGACGGTAGAGGGTGGGGAGACAGATTTTATCACTGCAGGCAGCGAAAGTGGGGTATGATGATGAGGTTTGACGATCTGCTTGCCTACATTGAAGAGTCGCCCCATATGGAATATAAGGCCGAAAGTCGCAATACCGGCGCCGACGGAAGCACCGAACAATTTGTGCAGCTGCAGGTCAGCACTGAAATTTTCAAAACCGAGATCGACTCCGTCATCCAAAGGGAGGAAGAGCTCATGCAAAAATTCAAGGAGAGCAAGGCCTATGAGGAGCTGATGAAAAACATAGAGGCCGATTCGACGGGTAATGAGTAATGAGCAATTCCTCTTGCTTCTTACTTCTCGCTTCTTGCTTTGCTCAGTGCCCTTAGTGTCTTAGTGGTACATAAAAATATGACTGATCAATCCCCTTTTGATTTTAATGAAAAAGTAACCGTCCGCTCTTCCGATCCCGCGCATGCGGCTGTCAATGGCTGCGAGGGCGTTATTCTGGGCATGGCGCGCAATGCCGACGGGGAATGGGGCTACGCCGTCTACATCCACGACGACGAGGCGGCCTGGGATTTACCGGCCGGCGTATTGGAGTCTACCGGCGACTTTGCGGATCCGGGGGAGGTTTGATTTTTTCCTGACAACTAAGAGACTTAGTGCAGTTAGGATGGCAGAGGGCAGACGTGAGACGTGAGACGTGAAACGGGGAGTTTTGAATGAAAACTTGCCTGTTACTTCAATTTTCTATCTTTCCGTAATCCGTAATCCGTAATCCGTAATCCGTAATCCGTAATCCGTAATCCGTAATCCCAACTCAGTGCCCTTCGTGTCTTAGTGGTTAATAAAAAAAGAGGAGGCGTGATGAACTATATCAAGACAGTACTTGCCGTTGCCGTTCTTTTCATGGGATGTGTTCCGGCAGCACAATCGCAGTCCGCTCAGGAGATCCTGCAGAGGGTGGAAGATTCCATCCGGGCAACATCCACCCTAAGCTACACTTCGGCCTATACCAAAACCAAAGCCATCGACGAGGAGCCTGAATCGCGTGCCAGTGCCGATATTTGGCTGCAGCGGGTGCCGACCGACTCCATTTTCGCAGCCTACTTCCGGGTCGATACCGAGTACGAGGGCAAAGCCTATAGCTATTTCTATGACGGCAGCAACAGCTACGAAGCGACCCACGAAACGCAAAGGATCATTGTTTTCGATCCCCATTCCTATCCTTCGGCCCATATGCGGGACAACCGCGCCAAGGCACGGGTGGTGCTCACGCCCTTCGTGGAGTGGATCATCGACGAAAACTTCGTTACCAGCATCCTGGAGGGCGATCCGGAGCTGCGCCTTTTGGAGGAAAGCAGGGCCTGGGTCATCGAGCTTAAATATCCGCCCAACACCTACGAGCAGAGCGTGACGCGGACTATCAGGATTTCCAAAGAGGATTACCGTATTACCGAAATCAGCCGGCTGGTAGAATCGCCGAGCAGCCTCAGTGTCACCTACCGCTTCATATTGAGCAACATCATACGTAATGACCGGGAGATCCTTTCCTCGATCGGGATGGACGACTCCTATCGGGAGTATTCCTTTGCCTCCTTCGAGACACAAAAGATGTCCCAGTTCGTAGATCCCAAGATGGACCTAGTCAACCGGGAAGCGCCGGATTTCAGCTATCCCACTTTTTCCGGCCAAATCGTCTCCCTGCAGCAGCTGAGGGGCAAATGGGTGCTGCTTGACTTCTGGGAGAGCTGGTGCGGCTTCTGCATCCAGGCCTTCCCGGAGATATTGGACATCTACGAATCGAGGGGCGACAAGCTGGAGGTGATCGGCGTCACCACCGAGAACTTTAACGAGGTGGAGGTCCTCATCCGCAAGAACAGCCTTCGCTTCCCCAACCTGAAAGCCGACCGTGAGATCGTCAGCCGCTACGACATCCTTGGCCGCCCGGCCTATGTGCTCATCGATCCCGAGGGGATGGTGGTGCACCGCTCGCATCGCATTCCGGATAAGGTGTATGAGTTGCTGGAGTGAAGGGGCAGAGGGCAGATGTGAGGCGTGAGAGGTGAAACGAAGGGAGGGGTATAAGGGAATAAGGTATAAGTGTATAGGGGGAATTCAGGAGTCAGGAGTTTCGCTTACATAAAACTTCGGCGGGCAGGCAGAATTCAGAATGAAAGTTGCATTTAATTTTCATTTTCTATCTTTCCGCAATCCGCAATCCGCAATCCGCAATCCGCAATCCGCAATCCGCAATCCGCAATCCGCTACTAATTTGTAATGTTTCCTCCTTGCGGCGGTCTTATAGTCAGAGTGCGTATGGATCACAAAAACAGAGACTCAGGCCGACAGGAGGGAAGCCATGAACACTACACCTGCCGATAACGATCGTAAAACCGCCCTGGTGCTCTCCGGCGGGGGCGCCAAAGGGGCCTGGCAGGCCGGCGTGCTGCAGGTGCTGCTGGAAGAGGGCTTTGAATTTGATGTGCTGAGCGGCGTCAGCGTGGGCACCCTCAACGGCTCCATGTTGGCCACGGGACAGTTTGACACCCTCATCCGCATATGGGAGAACCTCCGGCCGGGACAGGTGCGCACCGAGCAGTCGCTATTCACCATCGCCCGCAAATACCTGGCCTACCGGATCGGCCTCGGCAAGCCGCCCGTCTCCAAATTCAACAATGAGCCGCTGCAACGCATGATGCGCGAGCACCTGCTGGGCCGCGAGGTGAAGCTGCCTTTCTACTTCGGCTTCGTGAAGCTGGAGACCGGCGACTACGTGAAGGCAACCGTCCGTCGCGGGGAACACGCCATCGACGAGGGCGATCTGCGGCGCCTGCTCGCCTCCACGGCCATCCCGGTCGTCTTCAATCCCGTGCAGGCAGGCGGTTCGGTGTGGGTGGATGGCGGGCTGCGCAATATCTCGCCCATCAAAGAAGTGTTGCCCCACGGGCCCGACCGCGTGGTGATCATCCCCACGGAGCCCCTCGATCACGTCAGCACCGACGAGGAAGTGCGCGACATCATCAACATCGCATTCCGCACCATCACCGTGATGCTCGATGAGATCTTCCAGGAAGACATCGACCGCTTTCTCTCCATAAACCGGCTGGTAGAGCAGGCCGAGGCCGAAGGAGTGACCCTCCGTAAGTCCGACGGCAGCGCCTACAAGCATGTCGAACCGCTCATCATCGCTCCGGAAGAGAGCCTGGGCAGCGCCCTCAACTTCGAGAACGCCAACGTGCGGCAGCTGCTGGAGCGGGGCCGACGAAGGGCGCGGGAAGTGCTGGGGAAGGGTTAAGGTGAAAATCAGTTAACAGTTAGCAGTAGGCAGGGGCAATCCTCGATCTACAGCCTCCGATTCAACATTTCAAATTGGCAAAGTGCCTTGCGGTAAAAAGGTGCGCATCTCTTCACCAAAAGTTGCGCATTAACCATCCGGTTAAACCGCATCTTTTCCCCTAACGATGCGCATCTTTTTGACAGGGGGTATGTCGGTAGCTTTTCTGTTATGGCAGTTCGTTAGAAGAGCTTTCCAAAGACCCTTTTCTATATAATATTTCTGAAAATTTTTATAGCTGTAACATA
>CAYWDK010000097.1:0-2766 GCA_964457025.1 uncultured Balneolaceae bacterium
GAATACATGTACTTCATGACCGCCTCCGCCGACCAGCGCCCCGGCGGCGACGCCTACACCCGCTACCAAACACTAAACACCGAACTGCAGGATATCCTAAGCGAATGGAACAGCCTGCAAGACGAGGCGGGGGAGATGATGGATTAATCCATAACTATGGCAAAACACTCAATACCTTTTGCGAAAGAGATAACCAACCTTCGGTCTGATAAAACTCACGGCTGGAGTGAGAGCACCAAAGGAAGGGCACCACACAAGCCCTTCCTTTTGCTTTCTGTATTAGATGGTATTGAAAGTGGATGGATTAGCGGACCTCATATCGAATTGAGCAATGACCTGGTCGATACCTTTTACACCTACTGGAATGCCATAATGAGGAAGGATCAAGTCACGACTATTGCTCTTCCTTTCTTCCATATGAAAAGCGAACCGTTCTGGGATTTGGTCTATAAAGACGATGCTACTCCCTATAAGAATACCCCTTCGGTTAGTGGATTACAAGATCGAGTCTCACATACAAAAATTTCAGAAGAGCTTTTCCAACAATTTGTAGATCCCGAGAAAAGAAATAGATACAGGCATCTGTTACTAACCACCTATTTTGATGATGCAACAATTGATCAACTACGAGAGCTCATTTCACTAAATAAAATCGCATACAATTACAGTGAACTGCTACTTGAGCAAGTTAATGAGCCCTTCGAAAAGTATGCCTCAGACAAAGAGAAAAGGTATATTTCACAAAATAGTAGGCGACAAGTTAGAGACAAGGGCTTTCGAAGGGCCATTAGAAGAATCTACCAAGATACCTGCGCGCTCTGCCAATCACGAGTTGTGACTCAAAATGACGAATCTTTGATTGAGGGAGCACATATCATCCCTTGGGAAAATAATGGAACCGACGATCCTCGCAATGGTTTAGCCCTTTGTGGCACTCATCATTGGTTATTTGATCGCTACCTGTATACTTTAGATGATAACTACCAAATCGTATTATCAAATTGGCTCAAAAGAAAAGAGAATAGAATCGAGGATGTAGTAGATAGAGAAGGGATGGAAATATATTTGCCTGATAACGAGTCCTGTTATCCGGCTATAGAAGCTTTAGTTGAGCATCGAGAAAAATTCCAAGAGATTAACAACTAAACAGTATCGGTGATGACTTTTGATGAAAAGGTTCGGTTGGCGGCATTTAATTGGCTAAATGATCAGGTTGATCGTCATGGGGATGTACTTCCAAGAACTCTATTGGAGGAAGGATTCACATTCCAAAATGAACGTATCCATTTAATTTCTGCTCAGGGAATATTTAAGCCCAAACAACTTGACCTTCCATTAACTATCACTACTTCCCCTGATGGTCCTTATGAGGACAGTTTCAATAAGAAGGACCTTTTGCTCTATAAATATCGTGGTACAGATCCCATGCATCGAGATAATATTGGACTTCGAAAACTGATGCAGGAGGAAAAACCACTCATATATTTCCATGGTATAATCCCAGGAAAGTATTTAGCTGTTTGGCCAGTATTCATTGTTGGAGATGATCCTGACTCTTTAACCTTTACAGTTGCAGCAGATGATCACTATGATCTTGACACTAAAGCGAACGTTGTCGAAGATGACTCACTGGCAAGAAGAACGTATATCACATCAACTATTAAAAGTAGGCTACACCAACGAGGTTTTAGGGAGCGAGTACTTGCAGCTTATAAATCACAATGTGCCTTTTGCAAACTCAAGCATAGCGAACTATTGGATGCAGCTCATATTATCCCTGACACAGAAGAAAAGGGGAAGCCTACTGTAGACAATGGATTAGCACTTTGCAAAATTCACCACACCGCTTTTGATCGACATATCTTGGGAGTCACACCTGACTACGAAATCAAAGTCCGTAGAGATATCCTTGAAGAACATGATGGACCCATGCTTAAACATGGTTTGCAAGAACTAAATAACCAGAGGCTCATACTTCCAAGATCAAAAAAAGCTTGGCCTAACCAAGAAAACTTAGAATGGAGATACGACAAATTTAGAGACGCGTCTTGAGTTAATTACCCTCGATTTATTATTGCGTCATTCATAGCTGAAACAACTCTTTGGATAAACTCTTGGTTTTTGGAAGTCAAGCCATCTACTTCACCAGATGCACTGCCAATTCTTACCGTGTATTCGTCCTTTAGCATAAAAAGCCATACTAAACTACCAACTACAGTTAGAATACCTAATTCAGTAATTGCTGGTAGCAGGAATAAACCAATCACAAGTAATATCAATGGAGCTGTCCTATTTGGTTTTATTACTCCTATTGAAACCGAAGTGATATTAGCCATTGCATAAGTTTTCTTAGGGAAAATAGCTCGTGTACTTGTAATATGGACTCCGCCATGATTGAAATAACTTCTCTCTTTTTCTTCAAATCCTTTTGGAACTGTATTAGGATTAGAACCAGATTCCCCACTTAATACTATTGCTTTTTGACTCTCAAACTCTTCTTGTGTTATAGCCCCGCTAGAAAGCAATTTTTGTAATCTTTCAATCTTGTCAATAGCATCCATTTTCTTGATGATTAATTAATAGTTGCTAAAGCATATTTATAGCTATGTTAAAAATCAATATTAAAACCATAAAACATAATTGGTTAGATATAAAAATCTAACCTCCTTTCCCCAAAAACCTAATGTGGTTTTGCCCAAAACGACGTGTGGTTTCCCTCAAAATGTAAGGTGGTTTTTTCTGGAGGCTTGAGGTTCGAGGTTAGAG
>CAYWDK010000097.1:2866-6657 GCA_964457025.1 uncultured Balneolaceae bacterium
TCACGTTTGACGTTTCACCTCTCACATTTCACGTCTCACCTCTGCCGTCTGCCCTTTCACCACTAATAGTGCTTCTCAACCCTATAATCTTCCGGCATAACTATCAAATAGTCGTAGTTGCGGATCTCGCGCTCTTCGAAGTCGTTGCCCTGCAAGTCTCCTGAAGCCATTCTTTGGCGCAGGGGACGCAGGTCGATCAGCGCCCATTCGTCACGCCGGGCCACCTGCATGAAATGGACGGAGAGGCTGTAATTAGGGTCGCCCAGCTTGTCGTCGCCGTCCACCCAGCGGTGCAGGAAGCGCAGGTGCAGGCTGCTGCGCCCCTCACCCTCCGCGCGGGCCTTCTCCTGCAGATGGTGGCCGATGTCATGGATATCCAGCGGGCTCTTGTCGCGGCCGGCGTGGTAGCTGCCCATCTTCAGGATGACCCTGGGCAGGGAGTCGCCGCCGGATTGCCGCGCCGACCTGTAGTAGCGGTCAAAGTTCTCCTTGAAATAGTCAATTCGCATCCGGTTGCTCTCGCTCCACCGGCCGCTTTCGGCCAGGCAGTAGATCTCCAGGCTGCGCCGGATGGCTTCGGTTATGACGGCCGCCGGGCCCGGGACGCCCTCA
Source organism: uncultured Balneolaceae bacterium (assembly GCA_964457025.1). Taxonomy (GTDB): domain Bacteria; phylum Bacteroidota; class Rhodothermia; order Balneolales; family Balneolaceae; genus CAYWDK01. The sequence goes on from CAYWDK010000097.1 coordinate 3,479, forward strand.
AAAGAGTCGAGGTAGCTCCGCATAGCCTCGTCCTCTTGCAGCCGGCAACTCATATCGAAGGAGGAGAATAGTTTGGAGCGCCGGTTCCACCACCAGAGCCGGGAGAGGATTTTCGAGCGGTCGGCTTCCTGCTGTTCATCCAGCAGCTCCTCGCCCAGGATAGCCAGGTCGTCGATTAAATAGCTAAGGCCGTAGTAGAATTCCTGGTCCACTCCCCAGAGGTCGTAACCCAGCGAATGGGCTGCCGACAAAAAGTCGAGGTCGGCTTTTCCGGTGAAAAAAGGCACCGGATAGATGTCAAACAGTTTGGAGGAGTATTCGTCATAGAAGGCGCTGACCGTGCCGGGGCCGTATGCGATCAACTGTTCCAGCTTTTCGGCCGACCACGGGCCGGTCTCCACGGCAAAGTTACCGTACCCCAGGGGACGGGCAAAGCGGAGCAGCGTTTCCGTAAAACGGGACATCATCCGGCTGTTGTGCAATTCGCCCAGGGCGACAAAGGCGGCTTCTTCAATCTCTTTTTCCAGCCCGGGGGCGCCCTCAAAATGGTCTTCAGCCAGGTCGAAATAGAGGGTATGTTCTTGCAGGAGGGCGGGCGTAAGAGTGTCAGGGGCCGTTGTTTGCGTCTGTACGGAAACAAAAAGCAGCATCAGGCAGATATTGATAATCGACATGGCAGGAAATTTTTGGGATTGAGGTTCCTTTCCCCCAAAGTACCTCTTCCCGCTAATGCGGCCCAGCCGGAAGCGTTCGTCTAACGTTAAACGGACATATCAGGAGGGCTGATTCCGGTCGGCATAGTCCGATGGCGTCATGCCGGTCTGTTCACGAAAGGCTTTGTAGAAGGTGGATTTCGACTTAAATCCCGCCTCGCGGGTAAGGCCCTCCACGGTAAAAGACTCGAGACGGTTCTCATCGATCATCCGCCGCGCTTCCTCGGCCCGCAAGCGGTTGATGTAGCCGTAGAAGGTCGTACCAAGCCCTTCACCGATCACCGCCGATATATGTACTTCGCTGCAGTCCATCCGAACGGCCAGCTGCTTGCGCGACAGGCCGGGATCCAGGTACAGCTTCTCTCCCTCGACCACTTCCTTCAACCGGGCCGTTTCCTCACGCAGGGCTTCGCCCTCGGGCGCCTCGTAACCCGAATAACTGGCATTCAGTACTTTCGGGGCGTTGAGCACTTTGTATCCTACATAGATCAGAAAAGCCGCTTCAAATATCCAGAAAGGAGTCTGGAGGGCGTCCGCGTCCACGGACGGGAACCCCACATCCACCACAAAAAAGGCCAGCCAGCGCAGCAGGATGATTGCGACACCGGCCAGGATATAACGGAAAAAGCGAAAGGTTTCGGTGCGGACGTTCTTCAGGCGATACAGGCGCACGATGAGCATCCCCAGCACCAGGGCGCTGAATAGCAGCGCACCGCCTTCGTAGGCGAAGAAACCTACCGGGCCGGTAATGATGTCATAGACGGTTCCGCTTTGATTCCACTGTACCCATGACCAGCCGAAAACGGAGTAGGCGATATCCAGAAGGCCGGGCACCAGAAGCCACCGGTAGCGCCCCGGCAGTTTCTCCTCCGGGAAAAAGACACTGCTTACGAAAAAGAACAGCAGCGCCGGCATAAAATAGAGGATCGGCAGGTGCGGGATGATAAAGGTGACCGTAGACTGGATGTCGGGCCTTACGTGCAGATCTACATGATAGAGCAGGTAACCCACGACGAAGAGCCCCAGGTACAAAGCCGGCTGGCGGTAGCGGGGCTTCATGCGCGAAAGCGAGAAGAAGAGAATCAGCGCGTTGATCAAGCCGCTGATGAGCATCACCTGGAAAAAACTGAAGGTTATCATCGGTTATCAGCCGGTTTGGTAAGGAGTGCAGCCGTAAATCGACACTGATTTTACAGTTGTCATAATGATCTGTGGCCTAAAGCTACTTCCTGCCACGAAACAGGCCGAACAGGCCTGCCAGTGCCGCAGCCGCACCGCCGGCCAGCATCCAGATGGCTTCGCTGGAGCCCCCGCCGCCCAGGGCGCGGTCAACCTCCGAGCCGAAGGAGTGATATTCCTGGTATCCGAAGTATAACAGCAGCAGGCCCGCGACAAGCAGTCCCACGGAAAGTCCTTTTTTCATGATGGCTATCTTTTGGTTTTAAAGGGTTCGTAACTAGCTAAGCAATTTCCGGCGAATGCGCAAGAATGGACGCGGAGCGTCCGCCGGGCGTCCGGCTGCGGAGCAACCGGACGAGATATTTAGTTTAAATAAATAAAAATCTATCTCCGTCGGCTGCTCTGCGGCTGACGACGCCCCACCGCTCCGCGGTGATTTGTAGATGCTGGATGTTTAAAGTTGGAGGCTGGAAGTTAGAGGCTAGAGGTTCGAGGCTGGAATTCACTGCCAACCGCCTACCGTTAACTAAACTCCCCGTTTCACCTTTGACGTTTCACGTCTCCCGTCTGCCCTCTGCCCCCTATCAAAACCATTGCTCGACAAACAGCCCCACACTGCTCCGCGAGATCTTCGCCGGGCCGTACCAGTCTTTGTCCCACGCCAGGCCGAATTGGATGCCGCCGTCGAAACGCGGGCCGGCCCGAAGCTGCAGGAAGCTGCGCCCATGGTCTTCGAAGCGGTCGAGGGTGGTGAGCATATTCGCCTGCACAAAGAGCAGCCAGGGCGCACCCTGTTTTAATTTTTGGATAAGCGTGGCCTGGGCGTAGAGCTCCCCTCCCCAGTAGCCGTCCTCGTGGTGGTAGAGAGCGGGATTGGTGATCAGCGTCACCGGACCGATGCTGTGAAAAGTCTGCAGCAGCATACGCGGCATCAGTCCCTTGGGACTGTTGTAGTACATCCCCGGCCCCACCGCCAGGCTTTGGGTGATATTCCAGTAGAGCGCCCCCTGAACGCCGATCTCGTCGAAAGGCCGGTCTTCCTCATCATGAAAACGCTGAAAAAAAGCCAGGTTGGTAAAGGTGAAAGTGCCGCCATCATCCAGCGGAAGCACGATGAAGGTCTGCACGTCCGTCTTGCCCGGGCCCGACATCACCGAGACCTGCCCGTGGACCGTTTGAGCGTAGGCTTGGGGGATGGCGACTATTGTTAAAAGAAAGAGTAATGCAACTGTTCCAGCCTTGAAATATTCTTGCATTGCGGATCAGGGATCATGGATTAAGGATCAA
>CAYWDK010000098.1:0-6600 GCA_964457025.1 uncultured Balneolaceae bacterium
CCGAAGGTCTCCATATGGGCAATGCCGACATTTGTGACAACCGAAATATCGGGTTCGGCGATATCGCACAGTTCGTCGATGTTGCCTTCATAGCGGGCTCCCATCTCAAGGATCAATACCTGGTGGCTGGCTTCGAGGTCGTTGTTGATGACTTTGCAAATCCCCATCGGGGTGTTATAACTGCCGGGCGTGGAGCAGACGGTCAGCCGCTCCTTGAGCAGGTCACGGATCATGAATTTGGTGCTGGTCTTACCGTAACTTCCCGTGATGGCGATGACTTTCAGTTCGGGCATGCGCGCCAGTTTTTCTTTGGCCAGGCGGATAAAATGATTGTGGATCGCATTTTCGATAGGCTTGGTCAGTGTCCCGGCCACGAAGATCCAGAAGGGGACCAGGGCATTGCCGATGATCCACCCGAAAGCCAACAGGTAGATGTCGGTCGGATAGAGGGCCGGGTTTCGAATTTCCAGGCCGGTAAAAGGAACGTACCCCAGCCATGCGGTTGCGGTGGCAAACAAGGGCAGTGCGGCACAAAACAGAGCATAAGGCAAGCAGAGCCGGAGTACTCTCGGGGTATAAACCAGCGGTTTCTTCTGTTTCTGTCCCTTGTAGTAGTTGAAAGGTCCGAACCAGAAAAAGCCGAACATGCTGAGAATAATAACGGCTGTAAAACCGGTGATGCTGTCGGACAGGAACCAGAGCATGCCTGCTATGACCAGCAGGTAGAGGATGTGTTCGGGAGTGAGTACCCTGCCGCTCCAGTGCTCGATGAGCCAGTGGCGGTACTCATTGAACTTGTATCCCTTTTGCTGGAAAATGTGCAGGAAGAAGCGCGCTCTCAGAAAGGTGTGGCGGGCCATTACCACTACGAAGGCAAGGGAAAGGAGGTCGAGAAAATGAAACCAGTTCAATCCGATAGAGTTTTAGTGAGTATTTTGGCTGCGGACAGGTCGCTTAAGTAATGAACATCCGTTATATTGGGATCTCAAAATTTCAGCGTATCCGTAATTTATCATCCAAAGTAAAAGCCGTTCAAATATATGAAATTAATTATCCCGATGGCAGGCCGTGGTACAAGAGTTCGCCCCCACTCTCACACTACTCCCAAACCTTTGTTGCCCGTAGCCGGAAAAATGATTGTGGAGCGTATCGTCGAGACTTTTGTGCGCACTTTGGATCGCACCATCGACGAAATCGTTTTTGTTCTGGGACCCGATTTCGGCCAGGAGATTAAGGATACCCTGGCCACCATGTGTGAACGGCATAACGCAAAACCCACTTTCAGGGTGCAGCATACGGCCGAAGGTACGGCCCATGCCGTCTATTGCGCCGAAGAGGACCTTGAAGGAGAGTGTATCATCGTCTTTGCAGATACCATATTTGATATGGAAGGCAAAGTATCGGTTGAGGATGCCGACAGCGTGATCTGGCTGAAGGAAGTTGAGGACCCCTCTCGTTTTGGCGTGGCCGTGCACGAAGGCGAAAAGATCACTGACTTTGTGGAAAAGCCCAGCGAACCTATATCAAAGCTGGCAATTATAGGCGTGTATTACTTTAAAGAGGGTGCACAACTCAAGAAAGAAATCGAATACCTGCTGGAGAACGATGTGCGGGGACACGGCGGCGAGTTCCAGTTGACCGACGCCCTTGACCGGTTGCTCAAGGATGGGAAAGTATTCAAGAAGGCAACCGTGGATGAGTGGCTCGACTGCGGTACGCTCCCGGCCTGGCTGGAGACCTCCGGCATGGTTGTAGAGAAAGAGGCCGCAGATATCGACGAGAGCCGCTTCAAGGAGACCAAAATTATTCAGCCGGTTTATATAGGCGACAATGTGGAACTGGAGAACTGCATCATAGGCCCCCATGCCAGCATCGCCTCAGGCTGCAGCCTGAAAAACAGCACGGTCAAGAACAGCCTTATTCAGGAGAGCACCACGCTCGAAAACTGCACCATTGAGAACAGCACCATCGGCAAGCACGTAGAGCTTAAGGATGTAAAACAGGAAGTGCATGTGGGCGACCACTCGAAGGTAGGTGTCTCGGTTTAATAGTTAGTATATAGTCGAAAGTATAAAGTAGTAAGTAGCAGTCTTATTTTAATTAGGCTATAGAAATAGGGCAAACACTCCTGCTTCGGCCCGGGTCTTTCTACTTATGACTTTCTACTAGCTACTAAATATAGTCTTCCAGAGGCCGGTCCTGGTCGGCATCGCGCAAGAAATGGTGGGCTTCTTCGTGAATCCCTTCCGGTTCCAGGTGAATGGTAACGATCACATCTCCCCGGATGGCATTGATCAGTTCCCTTTCCAGCAGGGTGGCGTCTTCATGGGCTTTTTTTAGGTTGACTTCCTTTTCAAAGAGCGCATGCAGCTCGATCCAGGTGGTCTGTCCCGTAGTACGGTGCCGCAGGTTGTGGTAGTCGGTCATGGAGCCGGGCAACTCGCCGTCGAGCACCTTTCTGATGGCTCTGTCTACCTCGGGATTTTTGGAATCCATGATACCGTCGACGGAGTATTTGAGCAGCTGAAACCCCTGGTACATGATATAGAGTGCCAAGGCTATGCCTACCAGCGAGTCGAGCAGCATCCAGCCGGTAAAACGGATAATAACAAGGGTGGCCACAACACCAACGCTGGTCCAGACATCGGTAAGCGTATGCTTGCCGTTACTGACGACCATCATGTTGTTCTCGCGCCGACCGGTTTTGACCAGGTAGGTTCCCAGTATAAAATTGATTATGGCAGCGGCCGACATGGCAAAAATACCTAAGTCAATATTCTGGACTACGTGTCCGTAAAGGTAATGGCTTACCGATTCATAAATAATGGTGATGCCTGCCAGCAGTATCACGGCACCTTCAATGCCTACCGAAAGAAATTCGACCCGTTCGTGTCCATAGAGGTGTTTGTCATCAGCCGGTTTGGCACTCAACGTAAGCCCGTAGTAGACAAAAGCGACTGCCAGAATGTGGATGACCGACTCGAGGGCATCGGAAAGTGCAGTGGTGGATTGGGTGATGTAAAATCCTCCGCTCTTGGCGAGCAGAGAAAGCACGGATACCAGAAGGCTGATCCGGAGCGCAAACTTTGAGCGAGAGCTGTTCAAGGCAAAATCGGTTTGTTAGACGTTAGAAAGATTGAGTAAAGAATACCTGAAAGCAAGTGTTTTTGTTCTTATTTTTACGCTCATTTTGAAATTCCCTGTCGTTCAGGAATTACCAGCAATGAACAAGAACTCCTGATTTACTATTGTGGAAGAAATCCAGTCCAAACATAAAGAAGTTTTTGAAGTAATATCTGAAGCCGGGGAGGCCTTGGGCCAGGAGGTCTATGTAGTTGGCGGCTATGTGCGCGATTATTACCTGGACCGGCTGCCTGACTCGGATGAGACCGATATAGATTTTGTCACTATAGGCCAGGGAATCAAGCTGGCCAAGGAAGTTGCCGAAAAGCTAGGAGCCGAAAACTTTTCGATCTTCAAGCAGTTCGGCACGGCACACATTTCGTACGAGGGGCTTGACCTGGAATTCGTCGGTGCCCGCAAGGAGAGCTATCACCGTGACTCCCGCAAGCCCGTAGTGGAAGACGGGACGATGGAAGACGATCAGCTGCGCCGCGATTTTACCATCAATGCCCTTTCCTGGTCATTGAACAAGGAGACCTTCGGGGAGCTGATCGATCCCTTTGAAGGAATACAGGATCTGAAAAAAAAACTGATCCGTACGCCTGTCGATCCGCTTACTACTTTTGAGGATGATCCCCTGCGCATGTTGCGTGCCGTCCGTTTTGCTACCCAGCTCGGTTTTCGAATCGAGGAGAAGACCTTTGCCGCCATCGAAGAGATGGCAGCCCGGCTGGAAATCATCTCCAAAGAGCGGATCATTGAAGAGGTCAACAAGATTGTGATGGCCGACAAGCCGTCGGAAGGTTTTGCGCTGCTGTTCAAGACAGGCTTGTTGCGCCATTTTTTCCCGGAAATGGCCGACCTGCACGGCGTGGAGGAGGTGCGCGGGGTGCGTCACAAGGACAATTTCTGGCATACGCTCAAGGTTCTGGATAATGTAGCCGAGGTGAGTGACGATTTGTGGCTGCGATGGGCGGCGATTATGCATGACATCGCCAAGCCGGCCACGCAGAAATTCGTGCCCGGTACCGGCTGGACCTTTCACGGGCATGACGCCATAGGTGCTAACTGGGTAGAGCCGATCTTCCGGCGCCTGGGTCTGCCGTTGGACGAGCGTATGCGCTATGTGCGCAAGCTGGTGAGGCTGCATTTGCGTCCCATAGCCCTGGTTTCGGACGAGGTGACCGACAGCGCAATCCGCCGGCTTATCTATGACGCCGGTGACGATATCGACGACCTGATGATGTTGTGCCGGGCCGACATCACCAGCAAGAACGACCGGAAGGTAGAGCAGTACAACCGGAATTTCGACTATGTAGAGCAGAAGATCGAAGAGGTCGAAGAGAAAGACCGCATCCGCAAGTGGAAGAATCCGGTGGACGGCAACGAGATTATGGAGGCGCTGGACGTGAAGCCGGGTCCGGTGATCGGAGATATCAAAGACGCCATTAAAGAAGCGATCCTGGAAGGGGAAATCCCCAACGAGCACGATGCGGCCTACGACTATATGATGAAAATTAAAGACCGGTTTTTGAACGAGGAAAAGTAATCGTAATTAAAGACCCGTGGGATTTGAAGTAGCAACTAATTATTTTATCAATTGACCATGACCACCTGGATCGCTGATTCGTACGCTAAAATCAACCTCGGCCTCAACGTCCTTGAGCGCCTGCCGACGGGCTACCACCGTATCGAGACCGGCTTCTGCTTCCTGGAGTGGAAAGATCGTTTTGAGGTCAGGGAGTCGAGTGAGATGCAAGTCGAGCTGACCGACGATGAGATTCCCACCGACAACCGCAACCTTATTGTCCAGGCTGTTGAAGTCATGCAGAGGTATGTGGGCCTGCAGAGCAACTATCACATACGGGTTGAAAAGAACATCCCGGCCGGTGCGGGACTGGGCGGGGGCAGCAGCAATGCGGCACTAACCCTGCGTATGCTCAACAAGATTGAAGAGCTGGGACTCAGCTACGATGAGCTGATCGACTTGAGCCGTGATTTGGGTGCCGATATCCCATTCTTTATCAAAGGGGAAACCGGCATTGGTAAAGGCGTGGGACATGAAATTGAAGTAGCGGACATTCAGCCCGATTTGTGGATCGTCACCTGCTTCCCCAACCAGCACAGCAGCACGGCCGAAGCCTATGAGTATTGTCAACCCAATCCCAATCCCGACTTTGAAATAGAGAGCGTACTTACCAAAGAAGATCCTGAAGAATGGCGGTATATGCTGTTTAATGATCTGGAGCAGTCGGTTTTTCAGCGCATCCACGTTTCGGGTAACCTCAAGGACCAGTTTTATGAGTTCGGTGCGGTTTATGCTTCCATGACCGGGAGCGGTTCGGCCGTCTACGGGCTCTTTGAGCAGGATTTTGTTGCCATCAATGCCTATGAAGGATTGCTGGATCTCGGGCTGCCTGCCAACATCACGCGGCCCGGATTCGAGCCTGATTACGGTATCTATCGGAAGGATTGAAAAACCGGGAAAAGCCGAAGAGGAATTAGGAAAAAATGCCTAATCTTCATTCCTTAATTTCCATGAGTTATCAAAAGGATTCTTAAGAAGAGGCATACCGATTATGGCAACCGATAAAAAGCCGTCACCGCGCACCGGCATGGATGTCGATTCCTTCAAGGAAGACATCAAGCAGCACCTGCACTATACCCTGGCCAAGGACAAATACTCCAACACCGAATGGGATAATTTCCGAAGCGTGGTCTTTGCGGTCATGGACCGCCTGCACGATCGCTGGATCAACACCCAGCAGCTTTACTATTCGAAAGAAGTAAAGCGGGTGTACTACCTGTCGATGGAGTACCTGATCGGCCGGCTGATGGACAGTACGCTTGTCAGCCTGGGCTTGCAGGATGTAGCCGCCGAAGCGATGAAAGAGCTGGGAATAGACTATGACCAGGTAAAGGAAGCCGAAGTGGATGCCGGCTTGGGCAACGGTGGACTGGGACGTCTCGCCGCCTGTTTCCTGGATTCAATGGCGACCCTGGGCATCCCCTCCATCGGTTACGGTATCCGCTACGACTATGGCATTTTCAACCAGGATATCGAAGACGGCTGGCAGGTTGAGCAGCCCGATCTCTGGCTGCAGTACGGTTACCCGTGGGGAGTGATCCGCCCCAAGGTGCAGTACCCGGTCAAGTTTTATGGGGAGACTGCCCTCGAGGAAGACGGTAACGGCAGGAACCATTTCAAATGGATTAACACCCAGGACGTGCTGGCGGTAGCCTACGATACGCCGGTGCCCGGTTACGATAATGGTATTGTGAATCACCTCCGGCTCTGGAAGGCAACGGCCTCACACGCCTTTGACCTGAAAAGTTTTAACCAGGGCGATTATATTAATGCCGTTCGTGACAATATGCTGGAGGAGAACATTTCCCGCGTGCTCTATCCCAACGACAAGGTATTCAAGGGACAGGAGCTGAGGCTGAAGCAGGAGTATTTCCTGGTCTCTTCCTCCC
>CAYWDK010000099.1:0-4324 GCA_964457025.1 uncultured Balneolaceae bacterium
CACAACGTAGACGGCATGATCGGCCTCGAAAAAGAGTACGACGATGTGCTCAAAGGCACCGACGGCGTGCAGCAGGTGCGTCGCGACCGCAACGGACGCATCTTTGCCTACGTTGGCGCGCCCCGCAAGCAGCCCGAGCAGGGACAGTCGCTGCATATCACCATTGATTCACACATACAGGCTATTATAGAAGAAGAACTTAAAGCCGGGATCGAGCGTACGGGATCCAACTACGGTTCCGCTATAGTAATGGACCCCCGCACCGGGGCCATTAAAGCGATGGCGAATTATCCCACATACAATCCCAACAACCCCGCCTCCTCAGAAAACGAGAACCGTAGAAACTTTGCGATCTCCGACATGATCGAGCCCGGCTCAACTTTTAAACTGGTAACCGCCATAGCGGCCGTCGAACAGGCGAAGGTAAACTTCACCGAACAGTTCGACACCCCCGAAGACGGTACCCGGCAGATCTACGGCCAGTGGATGCGCGACCATGATCCTCTCGGCACGATGAACTTCACCGAGGTGATCAGCAAGTCGTCAAACGTAGCCACGGCTGAAATCGCCATGAGGCTTTCCAAAGACAGCTTCTACCAGTATGCCCGTAACCTCGGCTTCGGCACGCCCACCGGCATTGACCTGCCCAACGAGGAAAACGGTCACCTGCAGAAGCCCTACGAATGGAGCCTGGTGACCCTGCCCTGGATGGCCATCGGCTATGAAGTGCAGGTTACACCCATCCAGCTGGCGCAGGCCTATGCCGCCTTTGCCAACAAGGGACGGATGATGCGGCCCTACCTCGTAGAGAAGATCACCGACGGCCGCGAAAATGTGATTTGGAAGCAACAGCCCGTTGAAGTGCGGCAGATTGCCCGCGAATCAACACTGGAAAAACTTTATCCCGTATTTAAAGAGGTCGTCTCCGATTCGGGCACAGCCGATATGGCCCAGGTAAAAGGCCTTTCTATCGCCGGCAAAACCGGGACCGCCCAGAAGTACATCGACGGGCAGTACCGCAGCGAATACCGCGCCTCCTTCGTTGGATTCTTCCCGGCCGAAAACCCCAAATACGTCTGTCTTATCGTGCTGGACGAGCCCGACATGTACCCGCCCTACGGCGGCCCCACGGCAGGACCCATTTTCCAGCAGGCGGCCAACCGCATTGCCGGCCTCGACAACGAAATTGAGAAACAAATTCTGGAAAGCGAAGCTCAAAATGAACACCTGGCCTATGCACCCGAACTGCGCGACCTGCCGCTTAGCGAAGCCCGTGCCGTGCTGAAACACCAGCGGCTTGCCTACAAGACTACAGGCACAGGCGACTGGGTGATCGGCCAGGAACCCGCTCCCGGTACCGAACTGAAGGCCGGAGAACCGGTCAGACTGACACTCGCAGTTTCGCGCCTGCAGGCCGACACCACGGATGTTCCCGACGATTATGCCGTCATCCCCGATTTGGGAGGCATGAGCATGCGCAAGGCCACACTTTTGATCAACAGCAGCGGCTTCGAAGCCAAGCTGATCGGATCGGGTACGGTATTTACCCAGTTCCCGCGCCCCGGCGACCTGATGCAGAAAGGGCGGACGGTGACCGTCAGAGGAAAAGCCAAAGCCCTGGAAAGCATCGCAGGAACCGGAGACCAAAGGCCATAACCAACAGGAAACCACAATCATCGTGACCTACGACGAACTCATAACATTATGCAAGCCGATCGACGTCTCGGGCCCACAGCCCGAAAAGATCGGCAAACTCACGCAGGACTCGCGTGAGGTAGAGGAAGGCTCCGTATTTATAGCCGTGCGGGGCACCGAGGTAGACGGGCATATGTTCATCGAAAATGCCATCTCCAAGGGTGCATCCGTTGTAATTTGCGAAGACTCTTACTACTCCGAAGAAGATGTATGTATCCTGGAAGTTTCCGACAGCCGGGCGCTGGTTGGTCCGCTGGCACAGGCATTTGAGGGATATCCTGAAAAAGAGCTCAAAATTATCGGTGTTACCGGTACCAACGGCAAGACAACCGTCGCTACATTGACCTACCAGTTGCTGAAAGAGATGGGCGGAGCCCGCCCCTCCCTGCTGGGAACCGTGGCCAAGCGTATCGACGACCAGGTACTCGACAGCATCCTGACCACCTCCGACCCGACCGAGCTGGCACGCGACATGCGAAAAATGGTCGACGCCAAATCGACGCATCTTGTGATGGAAGTGTCTTCACACGCCATCGACCAGCAACGTGTGGCGGGAATCAAGTTCCAGGTAGCCGCATTCACCAATTTGAGCCATGACCACCTGGACTATCACGCCAACCTGCAGGAATATGCCAAGGCCAAAAAGAAATTGTTCGACCAGCTCGACCATGATTCATGGGCAGTAATCAACGCTGACGACGAGCATGCGAAATTTATTGCGCTCGACTGTCCCGCACAGATTATCGATTTCAGCTTCAAGCAGGAGATGGCCTATAGCTGCGAACTGGTATCCAATACAGCTGACGGATTGGTACTGAAAATAGACGGGGTCAAATTCAAGACCCATCTGGTGGGCACCTTCAACGCCTACAATGTAGCCGAGGCGGTCTTCATCTGCCGGGCCCTGGGTTATGAATTTACGACAATCGCACGGGCACTTAAATCGGCAACCGGTGCATCGGGCCGGCTGGAGCGCGTAACACTTAGCGAAGAGGCCCGACAGCCTATCGTCCTGGTCGACTACGCACATACCCCCGATGCCCTGGAAAATGTGCTGACTACCCTGGCCGAGCTGAAGACGGCCAAACAGAAGCTGCATGTGGTATTCGGATGCGGCGGCAACCGAGACGCCTCCAAGCGTCCCAAGATGGCCGCCATCGCTGAAAAGTACGCCGACATGGTGACCGTGACATCGGACAATCCCCGCAAGGAAGATCCCGATGCCATCATCGACGAAATTATGAAAGGCTTTGAAGATGAAAAGAAAGTGACCAGAATCACCGACCGCAGAAATGCTATTGAAGATGCTATCACTGCGGCCGACAACAACACGATGATTCTCATCGCCGGCAAAGGCCACGAAACCTACCAGGAAATCGGGGACAAGCGGCACGAATTCGACGACCGAGAGGTAGCGCGCGAGGCGCTGGCAAAACGAAATGGAAACAGTAACGACAAGGACGGCTAATGCTCTACGAACTCATAGACTGGCTTGAAAAGACATACCAGCCGCCGGGCTTCAGCGCCTTTGCGTTTATCACTACGCGAAGTGCGGTTGCCGCGGCTATGGCGCTCTTTATCAGTCTGTTGATCGGCCGGCGCATCATCAACTGGCTTGAGCGGATGCAGTTGCGGGAAAATATCCGCGACGACATCGGCCTGGACAGCCATCTTGACAAGGCGCACACCCCTACCATGGGCGGTATCATCATCCTGCTGGCGGTACTCATTCCTGCCCTGCTGTGGATGCCTATGGACAGCATCTATACCTGGATGATCATCCTGACCACCTTCGTGCTCGGCGTGGTCGGCTTTGTAGACGATTATATCAAAGTAGTGCGCAAGGACAAGTCGGGGCTGAGCGGACGGTTCAAGCTGGCCGGACAGATCGGCGTAGGCCTGGCACTGGGCGCCGTGCTCTATTTCTGGCCCGACTTCCGGGAGTTCAATACACTCTCTACCGTACCCTTTTTAAAGAATGTGAATATCAATTACGCCCTGCTGGGCGAGCAGCTGGGATGGCTCATTTACATACCCGTGGTCATTTTCATCATTACGGCAACCAGCAACGCCACGAACCTGACCGACGGACTTGACGGCCTCGCCACGGGCACCTCGGCTATCGCCGGACTGATACTGGGCATCTTCGCCTACGTTTCCGGCCGTACCGACTTCTCCAGTTTCCTGGACATTATTTACCTGCCGGGGGCCGGAGAACTCACTGTTTTCTGCGCCTCGCTGGTTGGTGCCTGCATGGGTTTTCTCTGGTACAACACCCATCCTGCTTCGGTTTTCATGGGCGATACCGGCTCGCTGGCACTCGGCGGTGCCTTCGGCGCCATCGCACTGATGCTGCACAAGGAACTGCTGCTGCCCATTGTCTGCGGAATATTTTTTGTAGAAACGCTTTCGGTCATCATCCAGACTACCTGGTTCCGCTATACCAGGCGAAAATACGGTGAAGGAAGAAGGGTATTCCTGATGACACCCATCCACCACCACTTTGAAAAGCTGGGATGGCCTGAATCAAAAATCGTGGTACGGTTCTGGATCATTGCCGTACTGCTCGGAATTCTAAGCCTGTTGACACTGAAACTGCGATGAGAGAAGTAAAAGGCAAACATATCGT
>CAYWDK010000099.1:4424-6560 GCA_964457025.1 uncultured Balneolaceae bacterium
GACATTGAACAATATGCCGCTTCCAAATTCAGGATCACGGAGAACCAGGGCGGCGATGACTGGTTCATCTACCATTACGACGATCCCATGATCAAGCAGCATGTGGAACGGCTTAAAAAAAAAGACGATGCGCCCCGGCTTCTGGCTTTTTCGAACAGCTCGGAAGTACCAAGCGGTGCCTTCGTCCGCAACGAGAATATCATCCTCAAGATCAACGAAAAGGAAGAAGTGCTTATGCCCATTAGTGAACTGAGCCTCAAAGGCCGTCACAATTTGAATAATGGCCTCGCCACGGCGCTGGCCGCACGCGCATCCGAAATAAAGAACGATGTGATCCGCGAAAGCCTGCGCACATTCGAAGGCGTGGAGCACCGGCTGGAACTGGTACGCACCGTCGACGGTGTAAAGTATATCAACGACAGCAAGGCGACCAACATCAACGCCGTCTGGTATGCACTCGACAGTTTCAACGTGCCCATAGCGCTGATCCTTGGCGGCCGCGATAAAGGCAACGACTATTCGGAACTGGTGGGGCAGATCCGAGAGAAAGTGCACACCATCATCGCCATCGGCGAAGCGCGTCCGCTGATCGAGGAACAACTGAAAAAAGTAGTGCCCCATTTCGAGACGGCAGAGAATATGAGTCAGGCCGTCCGCCTGGGCAAAAAATTTACCAAGCGCGGCGAGATCGTCCTGCTTAGTCCCGCCTGCGCCTCTTTCGACATGTACGAGAATTACGAAGAGCGGGGAAATGAATTCAAACGAATAGTCAATGGACTTTAACAGTGAGCAGTAAACAGTAACCAGTTAACAACTGATAGCTGATAGCTGATAGCTGAAAACTTTATAATGCTATATACGACGCCAAATAAAAACATCTCGTCCATACTGGGCACCAGCCCGGATGACATCGATACGCCCAAGCAGGGAAGCGACCGCGTATTGCTGGTATCGGTGATCATCCTGATGGTATTCGGGGTGCTGGCCGTCTATTCCGCCATCGCCTATTTCGCCGAGACCAAGCAGACCACGGCCGGGGCACTGATCCTGGGTCACCTGGTGAAACTGGGGATTGCCTTCCTGGTTATGCTGATCGCTTCCAAGATCGACTACCACCTGCTGGCCAAATTCAGCCGCCTGGGTATGGTCATCAGCTGGATACTGCTTATCGCCGTCCTGATCTTTGGCTCGGAGGTATTCGGAGCACGGCGCTCGCTGAACATCGGCGGATTTTCTTTCCAGCCTTCGTCCTTTGCGATGGTGGCTCTGCTGATTCACGTGGCCGTATTGCTGGACGAGAAGCAGGGCTACATCAAAAGTTTCAAAAAGGCCTTCCTGCCCATCATGTTCTGGGTGGTCATCACCTGCGGGTTGATCGGGCTGGAGGACTTTAGTACGGCGGCTCTCCTGCTCGGCATGTGCATGCTGCTGATGTTCATCGGACGTATCAGCATGATCCAGCTGGGTACGCTGATGGCTATAGGGTTGATCGGCGCTTCGGTACTGGTGATGCAATCGCCCGAGCGCCAGAGCCGCATCAAGCAGTATATGGAGCAAATTACCAACATCAACAGCAGTGAATTCAATGTGGAAGAAGGCTACCAGGCGCAGCAGGCACAGATCGCCATCGCCCAGGGAGAGATTTTCGGCGTAGGCATCGGGAAAAGCACACAACGCGACTTTCTGCCGGCGCCATACAACGACTTTATTTTCGCCATCATAGCCGAAGAGTACGGACTGATCGGTTCTTTCTCACTGATTTTGCTCTTCACGGTGATCCTCTTCCGGGGTATGGCCGTGGTCGCCAAAAACGCGATGGACACCATAGGCACCCTGTTTGCGGTAGCCTGCACGCTCACCATCGTGCTCTACGGATTTGTCAATGCGGGCGTAGCCAGCGGGCTGCTTCCGGTAACGGGACTGCCGATGCCTTTTGTGAGCTACGGCGGGACCAGCACCCTTTTTGCCGGATTAATGATCGGCATCCTGCTCAATATTTCGAAATACGACCGCAATAAACGACCGGTATTTTATGCATAGCAGTACAAAGGACATATCATCGCACGACGGCCCGCCAGCCACCGCCGCTATGAGCAAACCTCGCGTTCTCATAGCGGCCGGTGGAACTGGTGGTCA
>CAYWDK010000100.1:0-6559 GCA_964457025.1 uncultured Balneolaceae bacterium
TCGGCCTCAGCGCCCTGCCTTTTGTCGGAATTATCCTGAGTGCACTGCCTCCGCTTTGCGGCGCCGTCCGCCTGGCACGCTACAATGTGGACGCCTCGATCGGGAGTACCGAATATTTCAAGGGGTTGCCCATCCCTGCCCAGGCGCTTATGATTTCGGCCTTTTATCTCACTTTCTACGACCGGCTTGACCTTTTCCTGGAGATGGAGAACGGCATCAACACCATATTGATACCGTTGATTATCGTACTCTCCTTCCTGATGGTCAGTACTATTCCGTTTGATAAAATGCCCAGCTTTGACAAACGATCAATCAAAAAGTACAAGAAACGTTTTGCGCTCTTTGTAGCTTACGGACTGCTGATCGTCGTACTTCAGGAGATCGGCCTGATGATCGTATTTACCGTTTTCATTTTAAAAGGAGTAACGCTTGGTTCGATCACCTTCTGGCGTGAGGCCTTCGGTGAGAACGGAGATGAGGAGGATTATCGCGAAGAGGAGTTCCCTTCCCATCAATGATTCTAAAACCGGTACCGCAATCCGATGGAGTGCGCGGTGCCGAAGCCTGTCCGGAAAGGGGTCAGCGAGTAGTAAATATCAATCCCCTCTATTGAGAGCTCGCTCCCGAAGCTTATCGGCCGTTCTTGGTCGCCTGTTTTATAGCCTGAGTAAAGTGACAGTGCTTCCGCAATTTCCAGGGAGAGGGCGATATTGCCATAGCTCTCTTCGCCGGTATTGGTGCTGTTCCCGGAATCGTCTCCTCCGAAAGGGACTATATAATCGGCAAATATTGTAAGCCCAAGGGGCAGCTCCTCATTTCCCGGAAAATTAAAGCGGGCCAGTGTTGCTTCCAGCCCGGCTTTAAAACGGGAGGGCAGGGTGGTTACTTCGTTATTAAGCTCATCCATTTTGCCGATATTGAGGAGGGCAGCCGAGACACGAAGGTCACGGTCCACCCATTCACTAGAAATACCGGCGTTGACCGCATAACCTGACGCATTGTAGATATAGATTTCTTCCCGCAGGTACTGGATGGTGGCGCCGGCCGAAAAGCGTCCAATTCTGTAGGCATAGGCACCTGCCAGTGAAAAGTAGCTTACCGTAAAGTCACCTTGCGAAGGACCGGGACGGTCTCTCAGTTCAAAATCGTCAGCTGACTGGGTCAGGATGCCGAATGCCAGGGAACTCCTCTCTTTCCTAAAATGGACCGAAAGGTGGCTGTTTGTAAGGCTGCTCACCCACAGGCTGTAATCGGCGTTGAAGCCCGAGGAAGGTTCCAGCACCAGGTTAGCGGGATTGGAGTAGATATCCGATGCGCCCAACAAAGCTGCTGTAGTGGCTTCGTTAAGGCCGAGTGCCTTTGTGCCCGGACCGATGGTGAGAATATCGAAACCGTATTCCTGGGCCTGAATGGACCCTGCAATTACAAGTAAAAAGAAGAGTGCCGTTATTGATTTGATGAAATTCATGAATTAGAGGTTCAGTCTGAGTCCAAATATGTGTATGGCAGTTGATACGTTGGGTTCCAGGCTGAAGGCGTAGTCGATTGAAGGAGAAAGGGTATCGAAGGGAAGGTGAACGGAAAAACCGGCAGAAGGCCTGTTTTCTCGCCCGGGATGATTCAAGTCTTCGATTTGCCATCCGCCCCGAAGGCTAAAACGCTCGTGAAGGGCATAGCTTCCACCCAGCCGCAGTTGATAGATACGGTGCGAGCCTTGTGTGAGCAAGCCGTAATCGAGGGCTAGTTTTATCTCTTCAGCGGGCGACCATGCAACTCCTCCGTTTAACCTGACCGGGAAGGTTTCGCGACGGGAGGCAAGATTATCGCCATACAGGTCGCTCGAATTCCAGTTGTAGGAGGCCAGTAGGTCACGTGCGGCAATGCCAAAGGAGAGGCTTTCACTAGCCTTGTAAAATAGTCCCAGGTCAATAGCGAGACCACTGACATTCTTAAGATCCGGATGGTAGTTGGCGATGTTTAGTTTGATACCGGTTCCCAATGAGAGTTTCTGCCCGATTCGTATTCCGAATGCCGAAGCCAGCTGGTATTCATGGGTCGAGAGTTCTCCGGTAGGGTAGCCGTCGAGGTCCCGTCCGTCGATGTCACCCACATTGGCATTGATAATCGATAGGGAAATACCGGCGGAAGGGGGTAGCCGGAAGGTTCCGCCGAGGTTGTGCATATTACGGCCGAAGGTCATCAGTGAAGTTGAGATATCCACCTGGTTTCCTGCAGGCGCGAAAGCTGCCAGGGCAGGATTGTAATAGCTGTAGATACCTTCCGAACCGGTTGCCGTAAGCGCGTTACCCATCGCCATTCCGCGCGGGCCGAATCCCAGCCTGGAGAAAGAACCGGCATAGCCGCCCGTTTGTGCCAGACATGGCAGGGCCGGGACAAAGAGGGCCGCCATCAAAATGGCACTGATTATTTTGCTATGGCTTGAGAGGGATCTGTTCATCAGTTAATCACCAGTATCTTTCCCCTGAAAGTGCCTGAAGGAGTTTTAATTTGATAGAAAACCGGCCCGTTGGCCACGCGCCTGCCGTTTCCGTCCTTCCCGTCCCATACCGCTTCATAGGTGCCGGTTGAAAAACTTCCGTTTTCCAGTTCCCGGATACGGTTCATACCGAAATCGTAGAGTGTTATCGAAACCCTTCCCTGTTGCTCAATCTCAAATTTGATACGCACGATGCCGTGCCTCCTTTGGGAGTAGGGGTTGGGGTAGGCGTAGGAGTCGACAGCAGCAACATCCTGCCGGTACTGATTCCCTCCGCTTAGAGGGAAGTTGACTCTCGTTATCTGCCAGCTGTTGCCCAGATCCGCTGTAGATGCGATACCGTCGGTAGTACTTATCCACAGTCGGCTTGAGGTCGTTGAAATACTCAGGTAACGGGCTCCTTCTTTAATGTAGGTATTGGGCGACCGGATCTGCGAAATACGCGTCCAGCTGTTGCCGTTATCGGAACTGATAAAAAGTCCGCTGTTGGCCGCAGCAAATACATTACCCCCCGAAAATCCGATATCGTTGACCTGTTCGCCGATGAGATGCTGCTGGTACGTTTGTCCGCCGTCGGATGTCGAAACGACTCCATAACGCTCATTTTCACGCAAGCCGGCGGGCCAGTTGGTCATCCAGACGGTACCGGTTGATGGCTGCTCCCGGATAGCGATTATCCAGTTGGCTAGCAGGCCGGTATCGGTGCCGCCAAACTGTACGTGCTTCCACCGGATGCTGTCTCGTTCTTCTTCCAGCGCATTCCCCGAGATATTGACGCCCGCCGCCGTGCCGGCCCACACGCGGCGCTGGCTGTCGATCAGCACACTGAAACCCAAAAGGTTCCGGTCGAAGCGCGGATCGTAGCGGTTGTCATCTCCGTTGGAGATAAATTGGTAGGTCTCTTCCGGCACCAGTTGGTTTACCGACTGAGGCGGGAGAATCAGCCGCTCCCAGCTTTGCCCGAAATCTCTGCTGCGGAGTATACCCGATGCCCAATTGGCCGAGAAGACGGTGTCGCCCTTTACGGCTATATCGTAGGGGGGAGATTGCTCCGGGACGGTAATCGGCAGAAAGGCGTAGCTCTGGCCTCCATATACGAAAAGAGTATCATCTTCACTCTGCAGGGGATGAGGGATGTAGCCCCAGCTGTCACCTCCATCAACAGAATAGTGATAACCCAGGCCGGTATGTACATTGCCGCCGGTGGTTTCAAGGTTGAAACCCAGTCCGGCAAAGACGGTATCCGGAGCCAGCGATATTGAAAAAGCGCGCCCTCTGCCGTTTGTGACACTGTCGGCACCTGCAGGCAGAAACCAATCTGTGGCGTTTCCGATGTTGCGGTTGAGGGCAGGACCGATCCAGAGAGTGTCACCCAGGGCAGCCATCACGGAGACACTGTTTTCACGAATGGAGTTGAAAGGAGAGGGCACCTCGCCGAGCACCTGGGCTTTCGCCGAGCAAGGTGCCACCAGGTAGATAGCCAGCAGGAGTACGCCCGCAAAAATGAGATGTCGATTTCGCATATGCTCCTGTTGGTGTGAAGGGTTGACTGGCTCCAATATAGTTGATATTCGGCCGAAATAAACCAGTTGATTTTAGAGGGCCTGCCCTTTATCTTCGTGTCGTGATGAAAAAAACTCTTGTCCATACCGCACACAATTGGTGGTGGCTTCGAAGCATGATCGGAGCAGTGGGCAAGTTATAAATAAGGCACTTTAGTTTTTAAGCAGAAACCCGCTGTCCCGATCAGGGAAGTGGGTTTTTTTATTTTCAGCAACCGATGAATTTCGACCAATTTAAAAATCTGGCCGGTGAATATACCGCCGTACCCGTGTACCGGAGGCTCATGGCCGACGTCATGACCCCGGTATCGCTGTTCCTGAATATCCGGGAGGATGCCCGATATCCCTTCCTGCTGGAATCGGTAGAGGGTGGTGAGCAACTTGCACGGTACTCTTTTCTGGGATGCAATCCCTACCGGGTGCTGAAATATGACAATGACGAAGTTACTCTCAACGAAACAGGGGGCACGCAGCGGCAGCTGGATGAACCCTATTTTGAGGCCCTGAGAAGGCTTACAACCGAATATAGCGAGCCGAAGCTGCCGGAGCTTCCCAGGCTGACCGGCGGAGCGGTAGGCTTCTCATCCTACGATACGGTGCGGCAGATTGAGCACCTTCCTGATGTTCCTCAGAACGACGTCCCCCTGCCCGAAGCGATATGGGCTTTTTATGACGAAATTTTTGCCTTCGACCATGTCAAGCAACAAGTCATTTTGTTAAAAACGGTATTTATTGAAGAGGGCGATGATATTGAAGCACTCTACAAGGGTGCCCGGAATTCGCTGGACCGTATGGAAGAGGTGGTGCACACTCCCGTAACAGGCAAGGCTTCCTTTTCCATTGATCCGGAGAAACTGGCCAGCAATATCGGACGGGAAGAGTTTGAGGGGATGGTGGAGAAGGCCAAAGAGTATATCTATGAAGGCGATATTTTCCAGGTAGTGCTTTCGCAGCGGTTCCAGACTGATTTTGAAGGGGACCGCTTTATGTTGTACCGGGCGTTGCGGATGGTAAATCCCTCGCCCTACCTCTTTTTCCTCGATTTTGACGATTTTGCGCTGGTAGGCTCCTCGCCCGAAGTACTGGTCCGGGTACAGGACGATACCGCGGAGTTGCTGCCTATTGCGGGCACGCGCCCACGAGGGGCAACTCCCGAAGAGGACCAGGCACTTGAGGAAGAGCTTAAAGAAGACCCCAAGGAGATGGCCGAGCATATCATGCTGGTCGACCTGGGACGCAACGACCTCTCAAGGGTATGTAAGCCCGGTACCGTCAAGCCGGTCCGCAGCCAGGTCATCGAACGCTATTCCCATGTGATGCATATTGTTTCGGATATTCAGGGCGAACTCAGCAGCGGACAGACCTCCGTCGATGCCCTGATGCGGTGTTTTCCCGCCGGAACCGTAAGCGGTTCGCCCAAGATACGGGCGATGGAGATCATCGACGAGCTTGAACCCACCAAGCGCGGGCCCTATGCCGGTGCGGTGGGGTATTTCGATTTTTCGGGCAATATGGACACCTGTATCGTTATTCGCACGATGGTAGTGACCGGTGACAAAGTGTATATTCAGGCGGGGGCCGGAATCGTAGCCGACAGTGAACCGCAAAAAGAATTTGAAGAAACCAGAAACAAAGCGGGCGCCCTGGTAGAGGCCCTGAGCGTCGCGCTGAACATAACCGACAACAACCGTTCATAATGAAAACCATACTTTCGGGGATAACCCCATCAGGAAAGCTTCATTTAGGAAATTATTTCGGCGCCATCCGCCAGCACATCCGGATGCAGGAAGAGGGCGACGCTTTTTACTTTATTGCCAACTACCATTCGCTCACTTCCATCAACGACGGAGATGAGATCCGCGAGAACAGCCTGGACATTGCACTCGATTACCTGGCGCTGGGTCTTGATCCCGAGAAGTGCACCTTTTTTGCCCAGAGCGACGTGCCGCAGGTAGTGGAACTGGCGTGGATACTGGGCACTTTTTGTCCCGTCAGCCTGATGGAAAAAGGAGTGGCCTACAAAGATAAGGTGGCACAGGGACTCAGCCCCAATATCGGCCTCTTTACCTATCCCATCCTGCAGGCTGCAGATATCCTGATCTACGACTCCGACCTGGTCCCGGTAGGGCAGGACCAGAAACAGAACATCGAGATTTGTCGGGACCTGGCAGGAAAGGTAAACCACACCTATGACAAGGAACTGCTGAAGCTGCCTGAAGAGTATATCGTAGAGTCGGTGGCCGTAGTACCCGGCATCGACGGACGCAAGATGAGCAAGTCGTACGGCAACACCATCGGCATCTTCGATGAAGGCAAGACGCTCAAAAAGAAGGTGATGGCCATTGAGACGGATTCTACGCCCCTGGATGAGCCGAAAGAACCGGAAAGCTGTAATGTATTCGCGCTGATCAAGCTTTTCGCTGACGATGCCCGCCGCAAGGAAATTGCCGGCAAGTACCGGGCCGGAGGCTACGGCTACGGCCACGCCAAGAAGGAACTC
>CAYWDK010000101.1:0-6496 GCA_964457025.1 uncultured Balneolaceae bacterium
GGTCGATGAGGGTGCGCACACGCCTTCCGAGAATGTCGTACAGCTCAATCCGTACGGGGCCGGGATCGGGTACGCCAAAGCGAATGGTCGTGGTGGGGTTAAAGGGATTGGGGTAATTTTGTCGCAGGACAATCTCTTTGGGTACGGACGACTGTATCCAGATCCGGTATTCGGTTTCATTTTGGGAGGTGCTTCCGATGATGATGCCGACTTCGGCCAGGTCTTCCCAGGGAAACGACGTCTGGATGTTGTTGGTAACCCCGCCGGGAGCCGCTTCATAAGTCTCGGCCATCGTGCTGCCATCCGTAAAATAGGCGATGAAACCCACCTGCAGGTTCTGGTCCCCGTAATTCTGAATATCCATCGCCATGTTGCCCTTGATGGTATTGTCGGAATCCATATCGATGTAGTGGGCCGATTCGGGCAGCAGGTTCAGCGTGTCCGTGTAGGCGCCCATGGTGTCGTTGGTAACGTAGTTTATATTGGGACCGGGATAGAATTCCCGTTCTTCGAAACCGAAGTCCATCGGGCTCCTCCCCGGACCCGTGGCGTAATGCCATAGGTGGGCCTGGATGAATGCTTCATTAAACGAACTGTCAAAATTGTCACTCAGTATCTGGTCAATAGTCGGGATCATATCGGCAAAATCGGGAGTCGCTTTGTTCTTCTCGGCCTCATAGACCTGTTTGATATGTTGCCAGACATCTACCCATAGTTGCTCGCTAAAATACTCCTCCGCAAAAATAAACCAGCTAACCCCTGAGTAGGCTACGGGAATACGGTGGCGAAAGGAGGTAAAGATAGAGTCACCCCCCAGGTAGTTGTAATAATCATTGACGTTGTCGTAAACTACTTCTTCCATATAGGTGGCGTCCATTTCCGACCAGGCAAGTCCGTGCGGATTATCGGTGTTGCCCAGAGAGCCGTACCAGGCGCTGTTGGCGTACTGCACGGCATGCTTAAGCTCATGAGCAACCGTCACCTTGATGGCGCCCCGGACGTTACCCTCCGGATCGGTGTTGTTGGGGAAGCCTTCAAAGTCGTTGTTGATCACGATATAGGTGTCACTCGCCAGCCCCCGGTTGACCCCGGTATCAGTGTAGCCGTAAACATTTTGTGAAAAAGGCACTTCAATAAATATGGGATAGGGGCTGCTGTCCCCGAAAACGGGATCGGTATAACCGAGGTTGTTTACCTGGTGGCGCCAGGAAGAGTCGGCGGCCTGCGCCACCCACTCTACATAGTCGGGCACGCTGTTACTGTTGTTGTCGTCAAGCGGAACGGCGTCTTCCCCCGTCGTTTCATAGGTGATCTCAAACTTGCCGGAAGCGGAGAGATAGGTTTCGGTGGCCTGCAGACTGCGGCTTTTCATCGACTCGATTTCAGATCTTACAGCCGGACTCAGCTTTTCACGGTGCTGATGGTAGCCTATCATCTGGGGCGTGGCGCACTTCAGGAAGGAGTGTTCGTCCGTCTGGTAGGCCTCGGGCAGCTCCGAAGGCCTGTTCAACAGCCGGAACTGGTAGAGCATCTTGGTATCAAGCGAGAGCTCTCCTTTTTGGTAAGAGGCTTCAATGGATTGAAGGGTCTCAAGCCGCTGATGCTGGGCTTCTGCGGTTAAGCAGCCGGCTGCCAGTAAAAAGAGGATTCCGAGCAGAAAAACGGAGCCGCGCATCATCACCTTATATGTGAAAATAAATGGGGTAAATGAGTTCATTTCTTCCAAAATTACCCTTAATTTTGGCATCTGCAAATTAGCAGGCTGCAAAAGTCTGTTATGGCTATTTTAAACAACATTCTAAGTGTACTTAGTGTCTAAGTGGTAAAGAAGAACGACTCTATAATGTACGAAGTCATACTTTATTATAAGTTCACCAAGATCGAAGATCCCGAATCTTTCTGCGAAGAGCATAAGGCCTTCTGTAAAGATCTGGGTGTAAAGGGTCGTATCTACATCGGCAGTGAGGGCATCAACGGAACCCTCGGCGGTACGCCCGAGCAGGTGCAGGCCTATAAAAAGGGACTGGGTTCCATTCCCGGATTTGAAAACATCGACTACAAAACGGATACAAGCGACTATATCCCTTTTGCCAAGCTGATTTGCAAGACGCGCGAGGAGATCGTGGCCCTTCACGAAGAAGAGGTGGACCCGGCGCGCGGCGGCAACTACCTGGAGCCGCACGAATGGCGGCAGGTGCTGGAGTCGGACGAGGACTATGTGCTGATCGACGTGCGTAACGACTACGAATCCAGGATCGGCCACTTCGAGGGCGCCATCACCCCGCAGGTGGAGAACTTCTACGAATTCCCTGAATGGCTGGATAATTTTCAAGTGGACAAAGACAAGAAGGTGCTGATGTACTGCACGGGTGGCATCCGCTGCGAGAAGTTTTCCGTGCTGATGAAGGAGAAGGGGTGGGAGGACGTCAATCAGCTGCACGGCGGCATCCTGCGCTACGGCAAGGAGGAGGGCGGCGTGCATTTCAAGGGCAAGTGCTTTGTCTTTGACGACCGCTTGGTGGTGCCGGTGAACGAGCGCGATATGGAGCCCATCGCCAAGTGTGAGATTACGGGCAAGCCGGCCGACACCTACATCAACTGCGCCAATATGGAGTGCAACAAGCTGTTCGTATGCTCCGAGGAGGGTGCCCGCATGATGGAGGGCTGTTGCAGCGAGGAGTGCCGCCAGAGCGAATACAAGCGGCCGTTTGACCCCAAAAATGCTTTTCGTCCCTTCCGCAAGTGGTACAACTACTTTGACGAAGAGTTCAAAGAGCGCGAGCTGGAAAACTCATAATACCTGTCAGCATCCGGACTATTATTGCTTTGTGTAGGAATATTACCTTGTCAATCACCACGGAGCGGTGGGGCAACGTCAGCCGCGGAGCGACTGACGGAGATAGGTTTAGTTATTTTAAAATCCCTATCTCGTCCGGTTGCTCCGCAGCCGGATGCCCGTCGGACGCTTTGCGTCCATCAAAATCAGGGTTTTAGAGGTCAGCATTCCGGATGTTTTCGGAACCTGACCGCTTTAGCCGCAGATTTTCACAGATGTAACTGATATTTGGATTTAGCCATACCTTTCAGATCGCTCGAAGCGATCCGATGGGTAATTGCAATCTGTGGCCTGATTAAACTCAGCCCATCCAATTTATTAGTTGGCGCAAGTTTAAAACTTGTGCTGCCGGTCAAAGGCCGGCTAAGCCGAGGGCACCCCGATTATCGGGGCGCCAGCAGGATCGTTTAAAATGAATCGGGCTTAGGTATTCTGAATAACTTCCATCACCTCTTCTACCATCGCATTGCACTCCTCGCCCAGAAAGCTGAAGACGTCGGCATCGGCCACCCGTTTTTCGAGCTCGTCGCGCAGCATCTGCCGCGCTCGGTGAAGACGTACTTTTACGTTGGATTCGGTCAGCTCCAGGCATTCGGCCGTTTCGCGGGTGTCCATCTCCTCGATTTCCCGCATCAGGTAGACGGCGCGGTATTTGGGCGGCAGGCAGCCGATTACTTCTTCGAGCAATGCTTTCAGATCGGCAGTGACGGTTCGGTGTTCTGGGTTCTCCATGGATGAAGCGAGGTGTCCGTTAAACGATTCGGAGTGGATGCTGTAGAGCTGCGATTGCCGGCGGCCGTTGCGGTTCTGTTGTTTCAGCGCCTCGTTGATGCCTATGCGGATAAGCCAGGTGGAGAAAGCAGCATCGCCGCGGAACTGCTCTAGCTTTTCATAGGCTTTCAGCCAGGCTGACTGCATGGCGTCTTTCACCTCTTCGCGGTCGTCGAGGTAGGAGCGGATGATGCGAAACAGCCGCTGGTTGTAGCGGCGCATGAGCACTTCGAAAAGACGGCTCTGTCCCTCAAGGACATCTTTTATCAGCGCCTCATCGCTCGCACCGGTATAAGCGGCATGGTCGATGAAGCCGTTTGAGGTGGTTTTATAGGTTCGTCCGGTGGCCTGTGACATGTCGATAATATTGTGATTGAGTTTTTTTAACTCAAGTACATTTAATTAAAAGCAGAAACCAGGGTTTAACAATGATTGGATATTAAAGTAGAAAAGGGTCTCGCTTACACCCCTCGTCCGTCCCGAAAAGCACGGGACCGACACTCGTCTCGAAGGGGAGACAGCAAGGTTTATATGCGAACAGCTGCTAATAGCTTTGTAACCTTTTCTCGGTACATGGATCAAATTAGCACAATTAAACAATAAATCAATCCGTGAGGGATCCATGTTAATTACTACTGTCATTTTGTTTGCGCTGGCTGCCGTATTGGGGCTGGTCCTTTTAACCAAAGTACTTAAAGGAGAGGAAACGCCGAAGCCCGTCGTTTATAGTCACGGCCTGGCTGCCGCCGTCGCCCTGGTGCTTCTGATCGTTGCCTACATAAACCAGGGAGATTCATTGCTGATGGTGAGTGTGCTCATCTTCGTGGTGGCGGCACTGGGCGGTTTCGTGATGTTCGGCCGTGATCTCAAGGGCGAGGCCGTGCCCAAATGGCTGGCGATCGTCCACGCGATGGCAGCTGTCACCGGTTTCGTACTGCTTTTGGTGGCAGCTTTCGCATAAGCCTATGTTAAAGCAGTTATTGAACGGCCGTTTTCTGGGACATCCGATCCACCCCATGTTGGTGCACTTTCCCACGGCGCTTTTTACGGCGGCCCTGGTTTTTGATGTTGTCGCGATGACAGTGCCCGAGGTTCAGCTGGATGGCGCTTCCTTCTGGTGCACCGGCCTGGGGCTGGCGGTGGGAATAGCAGCCGGTGCATTCGGGGCTTTAGATCTGGCAAAGCTGGAAAGTGGTAACGCCGCATTTTCGACGGCGCTCTGGCACGGCATGATACAGGCCACCGTACTGATGGGCATGGGTGTTATTTTCGGGCTGCGTCTTATGCGCTACCCGGAGGTGGCAGCATCAAGCGGTGAGATCATCACGAACGGGGTTCTGGTGCTGTTGATGCTGGCCGGCAACTACTTGGGCGGCGAGCTGGTATACCGTCACGAGATAGGGGTTAATGATGGATCCTAGCCCTCAAAAAAGGCTTCGGCGATGGAAGCGAAATGCTTGGGCCGGTCGAGGAAGGCGTAGTGGCCGGCGTGGTCGATCGTAACCAGGGCGGCATTTTTGAGACCTTTTTCCATACGCTCGGCCTGGTAGAGTGGCGTGGCCTCGTCGTTGACGCCCCAAAGCAGCAGCACTTCGTGCGGTATGTGCGGCAGGCAGGTTTCCAGATGTTCGGTGACAGACTTCACAAAGGTCTCGCGCATCACTCCGCTCAGCTTGGAATAGTCCGACGAACCCAGTGCTTTCCAGAGGGAAGTGGATCGGAGCTTTTCCATCGCCCGGTTTCGCGGGCCGGAGGGCAGCAGGTAAAAGGGCGCTTTCAGTAGTTTGGCAGTGTATTTCTTCAGGTAGAAGGAGATACTGCGGCGCGGCTTCATGCCGGCACCGCCGGTAATCAGCACCATCCCGGCCAGCTGAGGCCCCTCTGTTCGGGCACAGAGTTTCAGTGCGATCCGTCCGCCGAAGGAGTGGACCAGCATATCTACCGGACCGTCAAAAGTGTCTTCAATAAAAGCCTGTATCAGGTCGGCGTAGTCGTCGATGCTCCAGGCCGAGGGCGGCTCCGGGCTGTCGCCGAAACCGGGCAGGTCGACAACGTAGCAGCTTCTCTTTTCGGAGAATTGCTCTGCCAGCGGCATCATCACGCCTCCGCCGGTGCCCCAGCCGTGAAGAATCAGCAGGGGCTGGCCGCTGCCGATCTGCCGCCAGGCCATCTCTGTATTGTTATAGGAGTATGTCTGTTTCTCTGCCATCGAGAGAAAACATCCGATAAATATTCCTCCCAAACAAGGTAGAAATTGTAAGGAATAGCCTTCCAGAAGGTCTAACAGAAACGACAACCAAAGTGGGAGGTCTCGTGAAGCGAAAACTTTTTTTCTGGCTGGAGCAGCTAAAGATTACACCCGCCGAGCGTAAGGCGGTTACCTTTTTGATGGTATTACTGCTGATCTTAAGTATCGCTAGTCTGATTATCGAGCCGGTTGTGCCATATGACGATGCCTACTATGCCGAAGTGGACGAAGTGTTCCGGCGGCAGGCCGCCCTTGTACAGCAGCAGGAAGAAGAACTGATGAAAAGGTATTATCCGGAAGCCGATCAAGCCCTTCCCATCAGCAGGCAGGATACATCTCCGCCTGAGACTTCCGTGTCGAAAACAGTTATAGAGAAGGTGAATGTAAATACCGCCGATGCCGAAAGCCTGCGCACCCTGCCGGGTATAGGTCCTTCCTACGCCCAGCGAATTATTGACTGGCGCACCCAATTTGGCCCCTTCAAGAACGTTGGAGACCTTTTAAAGGTTAAGGGGATCGGTAAAAAGCGATTGGATAAATTGCGTCCATTTATCAAACTTACGGAGCCAACAGAAAAAGAACCGAAACCAGATGTCGAACCGGATACTTTGGGCTGATGATGAGATCGACCAGCTCAAGCC
>CAYWDK010000102.1:0-6459 GCA_964457025.1 uncultured Balneolaceae bacterium
GTACTGCGGGTCTTGAACTCCGTACCGTCGCTCAGTACTACCGTAATTTCTTCGTAATCGGGGTGAATTCCTTCTTTCATGTCGTTGAGTACTTTCTTTGTGATTTCAGGCTGACAAATATACGACGATATCGCCGCTATTGCAATCTTTTTAACCCTCAAAATCCTCGAAATCGTCCAGGTCCTCCATCGAGCCGAGCATGCTCCCCAGCATATCGCTGTAGGTGCGGTGGTCGTCCAGGTCCTCCTTGCCGAGCATGGAGTGCTGATGCAGCGCCTCCAGCACAAAATCCATCAGCACATAGTTGTCTTCGCTCAGCTTTTTACTGCCATTCCTGGAGACGAATGCCTTGAGCCCGCTGACCGAAGCCAGCTTCTTCTCATACTCTTTGCGGCCGAGGCTGTCCCCTACCTCCAGCTCGTTTCCGCTCGCAAACCAGTCGAGAATCTCCTTGTAGACGCTCGTCTGGTCCTGCTTCTTCTGTTGCTGCGGGTCGGGAAAATACTTCACAAAAGTCTTCTTGATCGCCTTGCCGATGATGTGCTTGGCCACGTTGATAGCCCCCTCCTGCTCGCCTTCGTACACCAGCTCCATCTTGCCGGTAAGGGCGGGAACCACATGAAACAGGTCGGTGATGCGGGCGGAGGTCTCCTTCTCCTTGTTGACCAGCGCGCGCCGCTCGGCGGCCGATATCAGCTGCTCCATGGCCGTGATGGTCATGCGCGTGGAGACGCCGCTCTTCTGGTCGATATACTCCGACTCCCGCGCCTCGAAGGCGATCTGCTCGAGCAGCTCGCGGAAAAGCGGCGCAACCGATACGGCTACATTGCCGTTGCGCGACGTCCACGCCTCCTGACCCGTAATGTCCATCCCGGTCTCGATATCGCGCGGGTAGTGGGTCATGATCTGCGAGTCGATGCGATCCTTGAGCGGAGTAATGATGTTGCCGCGGTTGGTGTAATCCTCGGGATTGGCCGAAAAGACCATCGCCACGTCGAGCGGAATGCGTACGTTGAAGCCGCGTATCTGGATGTCGCGCTCTTGCATGATGTTGAGCAGCGCCACCTGGATGCGCGGCTGCAGGTCGGGCAGCTCGTTGATGGCGAAAACGCCGCGGTTGGTGCGCGGCACCAGGCCGAAGTTGATCACATTCTGGTCGGCCAGGTCCAGCTTCCTGGTGGCAGCCTTGATGGGGTCGATATCCCCGATGAGGTCGGCTACGGAGGTGTCGGGCGTGGCCAGTTTCTCGCCGTAGCGCTGGTCGCGATGTACCCACGCTATAGGCGTCTCGTCGCCCTGCTCGTCTACCAGGTCGCGGGCGTGACGCGATACGGGATTAAAAGGGTCATCGTTGATCTCCGAACCCTTCACTACCGGCATATATTCATCCAGAAATCGAGTCATCAGGCGCAGGATCTTGGTCTTCGCCTGCCCGCGCAGCCCCAATAGAATGACATCGTGCTTGGCCAGCAGGGCGTGCTGCAGCTGGGGGATGACCGATTTGTCGTAGCCTTTGATGCCGGGAAAGAGGGTTTCACCGGATTCGATCATGCGGATGACGTTGCGGCGAATCTCTTCTTTCACGGGAACCGACTCCCAGCCGCACTGCTTCAGTTCTCCCAGTGTGGTAACTTTTTTAATGTCTATATCCATAATAAGTTCAGGTAGGTGCTTTTGGCTTTATCCTTACAACTCATCTTCTACCACTTTCATTTCATCGCCCTAAATTATCAGGCTTCCGCCCCCTTTTCAATCAGTACGGTCAATGCCCGGCACTTTACCAGCGTCTCTTCCCATTCGGCGGCGGGGTCGGAATCGCCGGTTATTGCACCTCCGGCGGAATAGCGCAACCGCCCGTCTCTGACGATGGCCGTGCGTATCACCACATTGAAGTCGAAGTCGCCCTTTGCTTCGATATAGCCGATGGCTCCCGAGTAGATGCCGCGGCGGTAGTTCTCCAGCTCCTCGATGCTTTTCATGGCGCTGATCTTGGGCGCGCCGGTCATCGAGCCCATGGGATAGCACGCTTTCAGTATCTCGAATGGGTTTCGGATATCGGTCTCGGCCTCCACGGTCGAAACCATCTGGTACACTGTTTCGAAGCTCTGTATATCGAAGAGGTCGCTCACCATCACGCTGCCCTTGCGCGCCACCCGGCCCAGGTCGTTGCGGACCAGATCCACAATCATCAGGTTTTCGGCGCGCTCCTTGGCAGAACCGGCCAGCTGCTCTTTCAGTAAACGGTCTTCCTCTTCGGTTGCTCCCCTGCGTATGGTGCCTTTGATGGGCTGGGAGTAGAGGCGGCTGCCCTCTTTTCTCAAAAAGCGTTCGGGCGACTGGCTGCAGACCGCCAAGCCTTCCAGCCAAAGGTAGGCGCCGAAAGGCACCGGACCGGCACGGCGCATCCTGCGGTAGAGTTCAAAAGGTTCCCCTTCAAAAGCCGCCGACACCTGGTGTGAAAGGTTGATTTCGTAGAAGTCGCCTTCGGTGATTCTCCTCTGGGCTTCGCGGATGGTCTCCAGGTAGGCTTCGCGGCTCATCGAAAAGTCCGGATCGCCCACAGAGACCTCTTCAGCCGAAGATGGATATTCATCTTTTTCGGGCAGCTCCCCTTTCAGCAGCTTCGCGCGGCCCGAGGCCACATCGCTCTCCAGGAGGAATCCGGGCACCATAAAGTAAAAGTCGGGAGCGCCGACGGCGTCGGTGTT
The DNA here is from genome assembly GCA_964457025.1 of uncultured Balneolaceae bacterium. GTDB lineage: Bacteria > Bacteroidota > Rhodothermia > Balneolales > Balneolaceae > CAYWDK01. The sequence goes on from CAYWDK010000102.1 coordinate 2,709, forward strand.
TTCGGAACGGAGGTCCTCGGTATGGTTCTTCATATCGTAGCCCAGGTAACCGAAGAGCGGCCCGTCCTGTTCACTGTAAAAATCGCTCAGCGCTTCCCAGGGATCGGCTTCAAAGTGCCGCTCCTCTCCTTCGGATTCTACCGTAATCGCCCTTCCCCGGCCTTTGATCACCGCATCGGGCCGGGCTGCCAGCAGGCTGGTACGGCTCGCGGGATGAGTGGCGGACTGCGATTCCAGCAGCACAACCGGACTACCCTCCTTTTCCAGCTGCCGGACGATATCGTCTATTCTCCCGTCTGATATCATCATCGCAGGTGCCCCTCCCTGTATTCCCGGTAGGCTTCCTGCAACTTTTTCAGCTGCGGGTGGGCGGTATCGAACGTGACATTGTCAATCCGGCTCACCGGTACCAGTTCGCGCACGGAATTGCAGGCGAAAGCCGCATCGGCCTCTTGCAGGCTGTGCAGCGGATACCTGCCCTCCTCTTCGGGGATGCCCGACTCGTCAGCCAGATCCATTACGATCGACCGCGTGATGCCGGGCAACAGGTCGCACTCCTCCGAGGGAGTGAACAGCCGCCCCTCCCTCAGCCAGAAGATGTTGGCAATAGTTGTCTCGGAGACGTAGCCCGCCGTGGTCTGCATCAGCGCGTCGTCGGCTTTCTTGCCCGCGGCCTCGCTCATCGCTTTGATGTAATTGATGTTGTTGCTCAGCTTGTAGCGGGACGGCAAGGCCTCGGAAGGGATGCGCCGCACGGAGACGCTGGCCAGCACTATCGCATCCGTGACAGTCGGCAGCTTCGAAACGGTCATCGCTATATGCACCCGGCTGTCTTTGGGGATGCGGTAGCCCCTGCCGCCGGTGCGCCATGCCTGTATGCGGATCACGGCATCTTCTTTCTCCATGCCGTTTGCCCGCAACAGCTGTTCCGTCATCTTGCGTGCGTTACCGAATGACAGCGATTCGGGCATGTTCATCTCCAGGTAGTCCAGCCCCCTGCGCAGGCGCTGCAGGTGGCGGTCGAGGTGGAGGAAGCGCCCGCCGTAGGAGCGCAACGTCTCGAAGCAGCCGTCGCCATAGCTCAGCCCGCGGGCAGTCACCGGCACGGCAGGCGCATCGGCCGCGATCAGTTCACCGTCTACTATGGCCATTCGCTCACTCATCAGCCGTACCCCGGCTTATGAGGGCGTCGAGGCTGTCGTAACGGGTGGAGTCGGCAAAGCCGAACCAGACTTTTTCCAGTCGGCCCTCGGGATTATAGACCAGCTGCGTGGGGATTCCGGGCACGGTGTATTTGTTGAACACCCTCGTACCGTTGACAAAGTCGAAGGGAAAGCGGTTTCGCTGAATGTAATCGGCTACCTTCTCCCGTTGGTCCTGTACCACGGCGGCGATAACCTTCAGCTTTTCGGGATGGTTGTAGACCAGCTTCTCCATCTCGCGGTGGGCATCTTCGGAGAAATCGGACCAGCTGGCCCAGAAGTCGAGCACCACATAGCTCCCCTGCAATTCGGCCACGCTAAGGCTGTCGACCTCTTCCGCGCTTTCGTTGAGCAGCGGCATAGGCTCTGTGCGCAGGCTGTCCTGCTGCAGTATCTTTTGCCGGAAGTCCTGCCGGCGGCCCTGCTGGCTGGTGACGGTAAAGAAGGTGATAAGCAGTGCGCCCAGCACGGCCATCACGGCCAGGAAGGTGACAAAATACTTGGGATCGATTCGCATGTTGTTACTAATCTCAGGGCTTCAGGATCATGCCGGATATCCTGTCGATATCTACGGTGACCGTACCGCCCTCCGCTTCAAAGGTTTGTTCACTGATCAGGTCGGTAAAAGTACCGTTTTTCACTCCAAAGTGCGAAAGCGGAATGGCCGCCCGCCTGTGCTCCCCGGAGCAGTTCAGCACGGCAACATACGGCTTCTCTCCCTTCAGGAAGCGGGCGAAGGCATAGACACCTTTTCCGTCATCTGTCAGCAGTGATTTAAAACCTCCCCTTTGCAAAACTTCGTTCCGGGCGCGGATGCCTCCCAGCTTTTTGTACCAGTCGAAAAGTTCCTCGTCGAAAGCGTTCTCGTCCGCCTCCCGCTCCTCTCCCATCGGATGTGTGGCTTCCGGCTCGTATTCCATATCGGGCCAGAGCATCGGCTTGCGGTCGTCGGGGTCGTCGGCTCCCCACATGCCCGCCTCGGTGCCGTAGTAGATCATCGGCGCGCCGATGTAGGCGTACTGGAAGAGGGCGATCAGCCGCTGCAGCCTGCGCTCTTCGGCATCGGGCTTGCGGACGTCGAAGCCCTCTTCGGGCGTGCCCTCCTTGTCGTACTCCCGCCCCGGGTTGATGATCATGGAAGCCAGACGCGGGGTGTCGTGGCTGTCCATCAAATTCTGCACGGCGTGGTTGGCGGCGGACGGAAAGCTGTGGCGGATGTTCTCCAGCAGCTCGTCGAATTCGGTGACGGTGATCTCTTTGTCGATCATGAAATCCTGCACCGTCTCGGCAAAGCGGTAGTTCATCACGGCGGTAAAGAGGCCGCCCCGGATATATTCGGAGGCCTTGTCAGTCCATACTTCCCCGGAGATGTAGGCCTCGGGGTTGATCTCCCGCACCAGACCGCACCACTCTTCCCAGAAGGCGGTGCCGATCTCTTCGGGCACGTCCAGCCGCCAGCCGTCGACGCCGTCGCCGGGGTCGCCGTCCCCGTCGGGGTCCATCCACCGGCGGGTGATGGCCGCGATATGATCGCGTACGGGCTTGACGAGCGTGCCGTCTTTCTCTTTCAGCTCGGGCAGGTCTTTGACGCCCCACCAGCTGTCGTAGTCGAATTCGGAGGGCACCCGCGCGTGCGGGTTCTGCCATGAGATGACGCTGTACCACTCGGCGAAATCGGATTGTTGCTGGCGCTGTTCCAGGTCGCGGAAGGCCCAGAAGTCGGTGCCGGTATGGTTGAAGACCCCGTCGATGATGATCTTCATGCCGCGCTCGTGCACTTTGCGGACGAGCTCCAGGAACAGCTTGTCGGCCGAGGTCCACCGCCATGTCGCGGGATCGGCCGGGTCTTCGGCCTCCATGATGGCGGCGTCGCCTTCGGGGTCGGGACCGAAGAAGCGGTCGATGTGGTGATAAAAGGAGGTGTCGTATTTGTGCAGGGAGACAGCGTCGAAGACGGGGTTCAGGTAGAGTCCGCCTACGCCGAGCTCCTGCAGGTAGTCCAGCTTGTCGATGATGCCCTGCAGGTCGCCGCCGTAGCGGCGGTAGAAGACGCCGTCGCGGAAGTCGGGGCCGAGCTCCTGCTCCCAGGGCGCCCGGGCATACCAGTCGCCGGTCCAGGGAGAAATACGCCAGTCCGGCGGACCGCCGACTCTTTCGGCCGTCGGGTCGTTGGAGGGGTCCCCGTTGCGGAAGCGCTCGGGAAAGATCTGGTACCACAGCATACCCTTGCACCAGTCGGGGGCGTAATAGGGTGTGCCGTTGTCGTTGATGTCTTGTGAATCCGTCATGGCACCTAATTTATAACAGCAAACGATAACTCAAAAGAGGCAATGAAGGGAATGACGGACGACGGATGACCGAAGACCGATTTTTTAGCCGCGGATCTGCGCGGATTTTACTGATTTTTTTTAGCCGCGGGTTTCACGGATTTTGGAGTTGTGGATACCTTTGACAGTCATTGTCATCCTGAACTTGTTTCAGGATCTCCAGGCACCATATACATCTTGCCACGAAATGCGTTCCGCACAACCACCCCTGCACCCCTCCTT
>CAYWDK010000103.1:0-4281 GCA_964457025.1 uncultured Balneolaceae bacterium
AAGAGCCTCCAAATTTATGAATTATTAGGTTGACCTGCAATCAATTAAACAGCCCAAACATACGCTGCTCAACCAGCTCGATGACACGGCCGAGGTCTTCCTGGTTATTCACAAAATCAAGGTCGTCGGTGTCGATGATAAGTTTCTCATGGGGATAGCGTTCAATCCAGTCTTCATACAAACGGTTGAGCCGCTCCAGATATTCGATCCGTATGGTATTCTCATAATCGCGGCCACGCTGCTGGATCTGCTTTACCAGCGTGGGAACCTGCGCCCTCAGGTATATCAGTAGGTCGGGCGCCTGCAGAAAGTGCGTCATCTCGTGAAAAAGCGCCTCATAATTTTCAAAATCGCGGTCGCTCATCAGGCCCATCTCATGAAGGTTCTTAGCGAAAATTTCGACATCCTCATAGATGGTACGGTCCTGGATAATACTCCCCCCATCCTGCAGGATCTGCTTCTGGTGGCGGAAACGGCTGGAAAGAAAGTAGATCTGCAGGTTAAAACTCCACCGGCGCATGTCTTCATAGAAATCGGCCAGATAAGGGTTGTCGTCTACCGACTCGAAAAAGGAGTTCCAGCCGAAATGTTTGGAAAGCAGTGAGGTCAGCGAAGACTTTCCCGCCCCTATATTTCCGGCTATGGCGATAAACTTATCCTCGGGATTTTTCTTCTCGATTTTCGAATGCGCAGATGGATCTTCCATGCTATCAGTCTATACCCTTTTAATTTCCTTTTCCTAAAAGATGATACATCTCTTTTTTATAAGCCTCCACCCCGGGCTGGTCAAATGGATTGACCCCAAGGCAATAGCAATATACAGCCGTCATCAGTTGGTAAAAGTAAATAAACTCTCCCAAATGTTGTGCATTAAGTTTCTCCATTGAGACGACAACAGTAGGTATGCCTCCCTGTCGGTGTGCGTTTTCGGTCCCCTCCAGCGCCCGGTTGTTAATTTCGTGCATCGACTTTCCCGCAAGGTAGTTCAGGTTGTCATGGTCGCCGGAGCTCTTTTCCACCTTCGGGCCGCCGGCCCGCTTCTCTACCTTGATAAAGGTCTCCATCATATTTCTGGGCCCCTGCTGAATGTACTGCCCCATGCTGTGCAGGTCGGTCGAGTAGGTCAGTACGGCAGGAAACAGTCCCTTGCCCTCTTTGCCTTCGCTCTCGCCCAACAGCTGCTGCAGCCAACGGCCCAGCGACTCCAGCTCGGGCTCGAAGCTCGCCAGCACATCCACGGTTGTACCTCCTTCATAAAGGGCGTAGCGCGCAGCGGCATATTTGAGTACGGGCGTGGGATCCTCTTCCAGGCGCTCATAGGCTGAGACCGCATCATAAAAAAGGGTGCGGATATCGATGCCGGCTACGGCTATGGGAAGAAGTCCCACAGGCGTCAACACCGAAAATCGTCCTCCTACATCGTCAGGCAGAACGAACTTCCGGTAACCGAATTCATCTACCAGCTTGTTGAGGGCGCCCCCCTCCTTGCTGGTGGTACAGATGATGCGCCGATCGGCATCCTCCGGAAAACGGTTATTCATCCATTTGCGTAGCAGGCGAAAGGATAGAGCAGTCTCAAGCGTGGTGCCCGATTTGGATATCACATTTAAAAAAACGCTCTTGGGTTCGCCGTCATCATTGGGAACTTCGAGATAGCTGATCAGGCTTTGCAGATAGGAGCCGCTGAGCTGATGTCCCGCATAGATAATCTCCGGACCGCCCCCCGTTCTAAAAGCCGGGGAAAGCGCCTCAATAACTGCTTTGGCTCCCAGATACGACCCTCCGATCCCGCACACAATAAAGACGTCGGCATCGGCACGGATAGCGGTGGCCAGCGAGTCTAACTGTTCCAGGATGGCGTCATTGGGATTGGCAAGAATCTCCCTCCACCCAAGCCATTCCGAACCGGGACCGCTTCCGTCCCGGATTTGTTCAAAGGCGGATTCTGCCTTTTGATAGGCTCTGGAGCGGGCATCCTCTTCAAGATGTACCTTCAACCCGGAAAGATCTACATGAATCATATAGCTTTTACCCGCCTTGTTTCTTTGATCTGATTCAAATTTAAAGCATCTTTAGCCACACCTGAAGGTATGGCAAATGGAAGGAGTATAAAACCTGAATAATTATTAAATTTCAACTTTTTATTAGCCAGCTATATCGGAATTGATCAACCATTCTGTACATGATTGACACACAACTTGATCAGGCAACCAAATTCAAAAGGAAGGACAAGAAAAACCTGCAGGACATTACCCGTCCGGTAACGGGCAACCTGTCGGAATTCCGTACTTTTTATAAGGATGCCCTCAGGACCGACGTCTTCGTCCTCGACCGCATTGTCCAATACCTTTTACGCCAAAAAGGCAAAGAGATTCGTCCTACTTTGGTCTTTATGTCGGCCCGCCTCTTCGGTGAAATCAACGAGCGGAGTTATGTGGCCGCAACCATGATTGAACTGCTGCACACCGCCACGCTTATTCATGACGATGTGGTGGATGAAGCCAACATGAGGCGGGGCTTCCTCAGTATCAATAAAGTGTGGAAGAACAAAGCCAGTGTTCTGCTCGGCGACTTCCTGCTCTCCAAAGGGCTGCTCATCGCTCTGGATTACGAAGAGTTTAAACTGCTGAAGGTACTTTCCAAGGCCGTACAAAGTATGAGCGAAGGCGAGCTGCGCCAGTTCAAGGCCGCCCGGCTGTTCAATATGACCGAGGAGTACTATTTCAAGGTCATCTCCGAAAAAACGGCCAGCCTGATAGCAGCCTGCTGCGAATGCGGGGCCATCTCCACCACCGACGATCCCGACCTGCACCAGCGGATGCACGACATAGGCATGTCGGTCGGCATCGCTTTCCAAATCAAGGACGACCTTTTTGATTACGGGGTTGACGATATCGGCAAGCCGCGCAGAAACGACATCAAGGAACGGAAGGTAACCCTGCCGCTGATCAAAGCGATGGAAAACGCCTCGCTCACCGAGAAAGCGCGCATCGGCTACCTCATGCGCAAGCGTAATAAGAAAGCCCGTGAAATAGAGGAAATCGTATCCTTTGTCCATGAAAAAGGCGGAATGAAATACGCACGCGAAATTATGGACGAATATGCCGAAAAGGCGGCTTCCGACCTTGCCACCCTGCCCGACTCCGAATACCGGGAGGCTTTTGAAGACCTGATCGAGTTTATCATCAGGCGAAAAAAATAACTCATCCTCCATACGACCCCATGACGACAGAGGATCCCAAACTGCTCCTGCTTTCGGATGTACATCTGGGGGCTTTTTCGGAAGATGAGAACCGCCGGCTCGAAGACGAACTTATTAGGCTGATCGACTGGTGTGAAGAAAACAGCTATCGCATTTTACTGCTCGGCGACCTCTTCGAATACTGGATGGAGTATCCCTCCTACGTCCCCCCACTCGGCAAACGATTACTGGAACGGTTTCGGCTTCTGCATCAGAAACATGAAGCTTCGCTCTTCGTCACCGGCAACCACGACAACTGGACTCTGGGGCATTTTGCTTCCCTCGGCTTTGAGGTGGAGCCCAACCACAGGATCATCGACCTACCCTCACACAAACTGATGGTACTGCACGGCGACGGACTCGAAGAGCCGCATTTTGACCTTCCTCGTCCCCTGTTCCACCGCCTGATCCGGCACCCGCTTTTTATCAAAATCTTCCGCAAGCTGCTGCCTCCCAAAGCAGGCCTGGCAGTGATGAAGCAGTTCTCGCTGCTCAGCCGCAGGCTGGGAGTCGAACCCCAAGACAAAAAACTGCTGAACAAATGGGCGGAAAAGCAGTTAAAGAGGAAGGACAATGACATTGACGTTATTATCTGCGGACATGACCATCATCCGCGCCAGCTGAAGAATGACTTCGGAACCTTTATAAATTTGGGTACCTTTTATCATGATAAAACGGTTGCATTGTATAATAAGGGTGAATTTTCACTCGTTGTCTGGAACAGCAGCGCAATGCAACCTGAACCATTTCATACCGACCTAAAGCTCCATGAGTGATATCGACAACCACAACGACTCCGACCGCTATTTTAATGACCCCGAATACCGGCGAAAGATTATAGAAGAGCGAAGGCAAAAAGCCGGGAAAGAAGCTTCCGGATCCAAGAGCAAAAAGTCCGACCTTTTCTTCAACCGCTATCCCAAGCAAAAGGTCTATAAGTACGGAGGGATAAGCCTCCTTGTACTGGTGGTTATCTTTTCGGCTTTTATGATTTACCTCGTGCAGGGACTGCCCTCCATCGAGGAGCTTGAAAACCCGCA
>CAYWDK010000103.1:4381-6407 GCA_964457025.1 uncultured Balneolaceae bacterium
TATACCGACGGGCTGACCATTTATACCACCATCGACTCGCGCCTGCAGCGGCATGCCGAACAGGCCGTTCGAACGAAGCTGGATACCATGCAGACTATGTTCCAGAATGAGTGGACCAGCGAAGGCGGCGAATATATGGACAAGCTCTGGAAAAAGTATCCGCTGTTCCTGCGCAGTTTTATTCGCGAAACCGACCGCTACAAAAATGCATTCTCCAAATTCAACACCGACCAGGAGTCGGTTGTCTTCGATTCGCTGCTGTCTGACAAAGCTTTTGTCGACTCTGTCAAAAAAGCGCGTACCCGTCTCGAAGCCGGTTTTGTCGCCATCGATCCCAACAACGGCAATATCCTTGCGTGGGTCGGCGGCTCCAATTACGGCAATGTTCAATACGACCATGTGTACCAGTCGCAACGGCAGACGGGGTCGACCTTCAAGCCCTTTGTGTATACCGTAGCTATCGATAACGGCTACAAGCCGTACCACAAGTTTTCCAAGTATCCCACCAAGTTCTACAACCGTGCCGGAGAAGTATGGGATCCCAAAGATCCACACGTACCGGCGGGACCGACCATGGTACCCTTGCGTCAGGCGCTGGCACGCAGCCTTAACAATGTGACCGTGCGGCTGCTGCCTGTTATTGCAGGAGCTCCCGAGACAACACGCCTCGAAGACCTTGAGCCGGCAGCCCGCAAGATCAAGACGATGGCCTCCAACCTGGGCATCGATATGTCCGACACCCCGCCCTACCCCTCAATAGCGCTGGGTACGGCCGAGACTTCACTGCTGGAGCTGGTCAGCGCCTACACCACTTTTGCCAACCAGGGCGTGCATATCGAACCGATTGCCATTACCCGTATCGAAGATAAAGAGGGCAACATCATAAAAGAGTACCATCCCGAATACCGCCAGGAAGTGATCAGCCCCGAAACCGCCTATATGATGGTGGATATGCTTCGCGGTGTGATTCGCGGCGGCGAGGATTATTACGGAACGGGTGTACGCCTCCGTAACCAGTACAATGTGCGACAGGATGTGGCCGGCAAGACCGGTACTACACAGAACAGTGCAGATAACTGGTTCGTAGCCATGATGCCCCATATCGTGATGGGCGCCTGGGTAGGCGGTGAGGACAGGCGTATCCGCTTCCCCCAAGATACCTGGCTGGGCGAGGGTGCCCACGCAGCCCTTCCGATTGTCGGAGAGTTTATCACCCGGGCCACCAACGATCCCGAAGCGCCATGGAGCTACGACGCTTTCGAATCTCCTCCCGGCTTCATCATGCCCGTCGATCCGGACAGTGCCGGCTCCGACAATCCCATGAAAGATAAGACCAAGGGACGGATCGGCTGGTAATTTCAGTTGGCAGTGAGCAGTTAACAGTAAGCATATGGCGCGAGCGTCCCGTTCGTGCCACATTTCAGCCAACAAAAAAAGGCGATGATTGCTCATCGCCTTTTTCATTTTTCGCTCTAAAAAAATAAGCTCATCTCACTTCGTGCTGACGCTTACGTCAACGGAAAGCTTGATGCGGTTCTCGGCACGCTCCAGCGCTTTGCGGGCACGCTCCTTGTCGATGCTCTTGTCGTCGGCATCGAGGCGTTTGCGGGCCCGTTCCCTGGCCTCTTTGGCGCGCTCTACGTCGATTTCCTCGACAGGCTCGGCCGCTTCGGCCAGCAGCGTCAGCTTGTCATCATGCATCTCGACAAAGCCACCACTCACGGCGAAGTGAAGCTCTTCTCCGTCCGACTTGCGTACCAGTATCTCCCCGATCTCCAGGGTGGATATGATATCGGCGTGAAGGGTCTTCATCTCGAAGCTACCCTGCGTACCGGGAACTTTAACGCCCTTCACCTCGCCGTCGAACAGCGAGCCTTCGGGTGTAAGAATCTGTGCTTCAAAACTGTTCATAAGTCACCCGTGATTATTCAGCCGCTTCGGCTTCCGCCTCTGCAAGCAGTTTTTCGCCTTTCTCTTCGGCTTCCTCGATAGTTCCTACCATGTGGAAGGAGTTCTCGGGAAGGTG
>CAYWDK010000104.1:0-4772 GCA_964457025.1 uncultured Balneolaceae bacterium
AGTTCCGGCCTGTTTGAAAATGATTTCGGCACTTCCGTGCCCCGCAGAAACGACAGAGATTATATCCGGGAACGAGCCTGCATGACCTTCTTTGACGATGCCATTGTGACGGATGAAATGGTGGATGAGCTCTTTGAAGTGATTCAGGCTCCGTCAAAGCTGGGTAAGCTGCTGCGTGTGGCCCGCTCGACCCACGCCTACAATATGGAGCATATCCTTCCTTCACTGGATATTCCGACGCTGCTGGTTTGGGGGAGAGATGACCAGATTACCCCGCCCGAAGTGGCCGAAATGTTTTTAGAACTGCTGCCTGATGCCCGCCTGAAGTGGATAGATAAGTGTGGCCACGCCCCGATGATGGAGCATCCCGACCTTTTTTGCAGTTATCTGAACGATTTTTTGGAGTATCTTGAAAAAGCCAATACTAACAGCAGGAGACTACGAGATTATGAAGAAAATTATTCACACTAACGATGCACCCCAGGCAATCGGCCCCTACAGCCAGGCTGTTGTCCACGATAATATCGTCTATTGCTCAGGACAAGTAGGCCTTGTCCCCGACACCATGGAATTTGCCGGCGATGATGTGGAAAGCCAGGCAAAACAGGTGATGAAAAACCTCGAAGCGGTTTTAAAGGAAGCCGGTTCCGGTTTCGAGAAGGTGATCAAGTGCAGCATCTTTTTGGCCGATATGGATGACTTTGGCATCGTAAATGAAATTTACGGCAGCCACTTTTCAGATAATCCCCCGGCCAGGGAGACGGTGGCGGTTAAAACACTGCCTAAAAACTGCAAGGTCGAGATCGGCTGCATCGCATATCTCTGATCGTACATCCGGTAGGTAAAGAAGAGGATGAATCCTAAAGCTTTTTAAGTAGTGGGGGTACTATCAATTGGGCTGATTATCGCTGTCCCAGCTCCAGCTCAAAAGCTTTCTCGGTCCGGTTTCCTTCCATATCGTAGATTACAACGCGGAAGTGGTTGTTGGTCTTAGGGGTGAAGTCAGGATGGTAGTATACCAGCCTGTCATCTTCCGGCTCGAGTTCGGCGATGCCCCTGACGCCGTTTACATAGAATTCCGAACGGTTGTGATCGATACCGGAAAGGTTGTCGCCTACCGTTACTACCGCTGCCCAGCGGTTATCGGGTTGTTTCACGATTTTGGGATTACTTATCGAAGGTGCTGCGGTATCGCTGATCAGGAAAAAGGTACCCAGCTGGTCGGGATAGCTGACGAGATGGTTTTTCTTTACCTCTGTTGGAAGGTAACTGAATTTTCCCTTTTGCGGATTGTAGCTGTAGATCGAAAGTTTTGGAATGCCTTTTCTAAGGGAATCGGCAGCAACAGCCAGGCGGTATGATTTTCTAATTGGCTGGCTGTAGGGTATCACATTAATCTTGAGTGAGTCGCTTTTCAATTGCTTTACGGTCAGTCCTACCGACAGCGTGTCGTAAAAGGTACCGGCATCAAAAGCGGCGTACGATTCATCGGTGGTAGAGGGGATGATTGAGTAGCTGTCAGGCCTAACCCTTCGAGCAATAAAGTGATCTTCTTCCGACCCCCGGAAAAAGATGTCCCTGGCATTCCTCAGGTCGATAGCGGCTGTACCGTTTCCTTCAATACCGAGGTAGCCCGCGGCTTGCCGGCGCAGGGGGCTGACCGTAACATGCCCGAGTTCCTGTTTCGGTATGTTTACCCAGTTATCGAACCAGTCCCAGCTATCAGGATTCATAGTAGTGCCAACGGCAGGGGATGGCATTTCTCCCTCTCCATTCGTACCGGAAGCCGGACCGCCATCCGTATACATAAATGCTTTTTCGGGATGAACCCGCAGTTGCAGGTTGGCTACACTCCGGTTACCGTAGAAGTCGCTGGCAATAATTCGGATGTTGTGTTCGCCTTCCGAAAGCTCAAGCTTGCCGTTTTTGGAGGTAGGTTGATAGAAGGGGAGGCTATTGCCGTCGGCCACATAGAGACGCTGGAAAGCGGAGCCGGTTAGCTGCAGGATGGAATAGATGCGGTCGAGAAACATCTGTCCGGTCTCTTCATAGGAAAAGCGGTCTGCCCTGGAGTGGAACCTCAGCTCTCCGTCCACATACATTTTGAGTTCGTAAACCGCATAGGCGTTGTGTACGTCATCGGCCTGGTCAAAAACGGTAACTCCCAGACCTACCGGACCGGAAACATCGACGGTGCCGAATGAGTATTCTCCTCTCGAGGTCCATCCCCTTTTGGTATAGATGCGGTTTTCGTTCTCCACCGTAGAAGTTATAGCCAGCGGCTCTACGGAGAGGTAGGAGAATTGCGGCGGACGCGTGTCTTTGATCGACAGGTTGGTCAGCAGGGGATTGAAGGGCTCGTGGTTCGGAGTGCGCAGTTCGAAATGGAGGTGAGGCGGGCCGATACCCGAGGCGCCGCTCAGGCCGATAAGCTCTCCCTGTTCCACCCGGATATTCCTATTCTCCACGATCCGGTCTATTTCAAAACGGTAGTCATCGATGCGGAGCGAGTCGGCCAGCTGTTGTATCTCTTTCTGGAAACGGAGCAGGTGTGCATAAACCGAGTAGGAACCGTCATCATGTTTCAGGTAGATAACCTTGCCGTATCCCTTGGGACCGATGGCGATGCGGTGTACAATGCCGTCGCGTGTGGCATAGACCTCGTAACCGCGGCGCCCCCAGGTCTTCAGGTCCAGCGCCGAGTGGAAATGGGCAGAACGTGTCTCGGCAAAGGTAGAGCTGAGATAGTTCCCGGCATTGGTAGGCCACAGGTACTCCGACTGTTTCGGGGAAAAGCCGTAACCGTTCTGGCCATAAACAGAAGCGGGGAGCAGCAGGAGCGAGAGCACTGCTATGGAAAAGAGATAGTAGCTCTTGGACATACTATTCAATCTGAAATCGTCGAATTTGGAATTAGCCTTTTGCCGCCGTCACTTGCAATGTAACCAAATTTTCATTCAATGACGCCTCGATTTTGTCTCCGTCGCTGATCGCGGATACCCCTTCGGGTGTACCCGTAAAAATCAGGTCGCCCTCCGAAAGCGTAAAGATGGAGGAGAGGTAGGCTATCAACGTAGCTACGGGAAAAATCATATCTGCCGTTGTGCCTTGCTGCCGGATTTCCCCGTTGACTTCCAGCTTGAGTTCAAGGTTCTGCGGGTCTGGAATTTCTGCCGCTTTCATAAAACTTCCCAGTGGTGCGAAGGTGTCGAAGCCTTTGGCCACCGTCCATGGATGCGAGCGCTCTTTGGCCTTTTGCTGGATGTCACGGGCGGTGACATCGATGCCGATGGTATAGCCGGCCACATGCTCCAGGGCTTTTTCTTCCGGAATGTTTTTACCGCCCTTGCCGATGGCAACCACCATCTCCACCTCGTGGTGTACTTCCTTGCTTTGAGGCGGGAGAATGACAGTACCTCCATCATCGAGAATGCTGCTAGCCGGCTTGAGGAACACCATGGGCTGGTCGGGTACCTCGCTGCGCATCTCCCTGGCATGTTCGGAATAGTTGCGGCCGATACAGTAAATAGAGCCTGCTGTAAGTCCGGATAATCCGTGAAGGGTTTTGTAACTCATGACAGTACTATCTGGAAATAAAAAAGCCTCGATTCCAGGACGGAATCAAGGCTTAAGATTGTTGAATAAAACGGTTAGTTGGGTTCTACACTGACAAACTTGCGTCCGCCTGAAACCACGCGGAACATAACCTGTCCGTCAGCTTTGGCAAAGAGCGTATCGTCCTTTCCGCGGCCTACGTTTTCGCCGGGATGGAACTTGGTACCGCGCTGGCGCACAATGATATTGCCGGCACGAACGTGTTCTCCGCCGTATTTTTTAACACCGAGCCGCTTGGATATCGAATCGCGGCCGTTCTTTGTTGATCCTTGACCTTTCTTATGTGCCATAACTGATTAGATCTTTTTTAATGAATTATTCTTCTTCCTGCTTGCTTTCCCAGGCGCGCTGAACGGTTACGCGATCTTCATCATCGGGAACAAATCCTTTAAGCTGGTCCAGCGGGGTATTTTCGATGTGCTCGATAGCTTCTTTAGCCAGCATATCGGTAGAAACCTTGTCGGACTTCTTGGCTTCTTTCTTTTGCTTCTTCGTGGTCTCTTTTTTCGTCTCTTTGGCTTTAGAAGCTTCGGCCTTTTGCTTGGTTTCGGCTTTCTTTGTCGATTTCTTGGTTTTCTTCTTGCCGGAGCCGGATGTTGAGATAGAGCTGATCTCGATTTGTGACATCGGCTGACGATGGCCGTTCTTCACCTTATAGCCCTTACGGCGTTTTTTCTTGAAAACGATAACCTTGTCGGCCTTCACATTGTCGAGCAGTTTTGCTTCAACAGAAGCGCCGTTTACCACAGGTTGCCCAACCGTTACGGTGCCGTCGTCATTGATAAGGAGCACCCGGTCAAAAGTCAGGTCGGTACCTGCGTCTTCATTTTGTTTGTCTACAAAGAGCACATCGCCTTCTGAAACGCGATACTGGTGCCCTCCGATTTCAACTACTGCGTACATCTGAGTAAATATTAAGCTGTTAAAATTCCTTTTCGCAACAGACTCCAAATATAAGCTTTACTCAACTGAATGCAAAGGCAAAAATCTTATGAATTCTACTGTTCTATCTTGTATTTTAAGTACGAATTTTGAGCAAGCAAAAAAGGCGGTACCATTATGAAAAACGAATTACCCGATCTTCACAAACAGGCATTCATGTTCAAAAACACCAAGCGCTTTCAGCATGACGGTGGGCGTGCGTGGATCAAGGACTC
>CAYWDK010000104.1:4872-6380 GCA_964457025.1 uncultured Balneolaceae bacterium
GTGCGCCGGCAAGCCTGGCGTGCCCTGGCAAGTACCGACACCGACACCGCCTTTTCTTTTGCAGACCGGGTGATGGAGGCCGACACCGATGCCGCCTGGCTTTTTCTGAGCAGGCAAGAACTTGCAGAAAGTCAGCTTCGGCAGCTTGAAAGCAGCTGGCTGGAACAGCCGCAATATCAGCCTGGCCTTAGCGTGGTTCTGGGACAACAGGGCGATGAAGAATCCCTGCGGTTTTTAACGGAACGCCTGCAGGATACGACTACGGCACGCATGAGCGATGAGTACGAATATGCCCTGGCGGCGGGCAGGCTGATGCGGAACCACGCTTTGGACGAAGCAAGCCAGCTGAAGTTTTTGACCCGTGCCTTTAATGTGAACGACGCCAGAACCACACGCGCCTATCTGTACGGTTATTACCGGGGAAATGCGCAGGAGTTTAGCTCGGAGGCGGCCGACAGCCTCTACAGCCTCTGGAAAAACAGCATGGGAAACAGCGCGCTGGTCGACCAGTATATAGCACGGATACTGGGTGCCAAGGTGTTTTATGAACTGACGCTCTATTATAACTCCGAGGAGATACTGGACAACTATGTGCAGGTGGCGGTAGAGCTGGCACAGACGTTGGGCAGGCTTGAGCTGACCGAGCGCAACCAGCTGGCGGCACGTATGCTGGTACTGCACCCCAATCCCCACGTAGCAGAGCAAGCGCTGCTCTCCATCGAAGATAAAGTGGATGCACAAGCCGACAGCTCGATGTACAGCTTTATCGAGACGGAACTGCTGGACAGCAGGGAGACAGAACCGCTGGTGTGGCTGCAGGCGCTGAAAACACTCTCAGCTACAAACCGCGCTCTTGTGGAAGAGCATGCGGAAAGGTTGGAACAGATTGAAGAAGAGCATCCCTATCTCTTGCCAAAGGTATTGCAGATCAGGCGGCAGACAGAACCGACCGGCGTTTTTCTCACTAGAATTGATTCGCTGGTTTCGGAAGGAAGCACGCTTGCCGGAAGCAATGCATTGGGAAGCCTGAATGGTTTTTGGTCGAATATGGACGATGGGGACAAGAGCGCCGAGCTCCGTGAGCAGATCAGGGAAATAGTTTTTACTGCTCTCGGTAAAGGCGACCGCGGCCTTGCTTTCGCCGCCCAGAGCCTGCTCCGTTCCGAAGATCTTTTCGGGGAGGATGACTTCAGCCGGATCAACGGTGCCCTGAGTACGTTCCGCCTGCCGGAAGATATCGAGGTATACCAGTCGTTCGGCAGCCTGTACCGGCAGCGTTTCCGCGAGCAAGCCGCCCCGGTGATCGATTCATTGGCGGCTTTGGGTAATATCCCCCTGAACCGTTCGCTGGCACAATCGGCTTGGGATATCGAAGTACCCGAGGAGGGAGAAGGCACCAAATTCCGCAGACCGGACTGGGAGCGGCTGTGGCAGCTGGGCCGCAATCCGGTCTGGGTACTGTCAACCGAAAAGGGCATTATTCGCCTCGAGCTGGATGTGCTCTCGGC
>CAYWDK010000105.1:0-6189 GCA_964457025.1 uncultured Balneolaceae bacterium
GGCTCTGACAAGATGAGTTCGATTGTTGACTATACCGATCGTTCTACCTGTATTCTTTTCGGCGATGCGGCCGGTGCTGTACTGCTGGAAGCTTCGGACGACGAGACGGGCATCATCGACTATGTGCATCACAGCGAAGGCGACACCGAGTGCGCGCTTTACCAGCCCGCCGGCGGAAGCCGCAACCCGGCTTCTGAAGAGACCGTAGCCAAGGGCATGCACTATGCGCAGCAGGACGGGCGTACTGTCTTCAAGAAAGCAACGGTGGGTATGGCCGATGTGTCGCTTGAGATTATGGAGCGAAATAACCTTTCGGCTGATGACGTCGCCTGGCTGGTGCCACACCAGGCCAACCTTCGCATTATTGACGCCACGGCACGACGCATGGGGGTCGATAACGACAAGGTGATGGTCAATATTGACAAATATGGCAACACTACGGCGGCTACCATACCGCTCTGCCTGTACGATTGGAAAGAGAAATTGAATTATGGCGACAACCTGGTACTGGCGGCCTTCGGCGGCGGCTATACCTGGGGAGCCATCTATCTGAAATGGGGAATTGAACAATAGTTATGAAGAAAGCGTATCTGTTTCCGGGACAAGGATCACAATCTGTAGGCATGGGCAAGGAGCACTACGGCTCTGACCCCGTCTTCACAAAATATGTGGACGATGCCAACGATATCCTGGGCTTTGATCTCAAAGCCATCATGCTTGAAGGTCCCGAAGAAAAACTCAAGCAGACCGAATATACCCAGCCCGCTATCTTTGTTCATTCCGTGGCGTTGTTTAAGTCACTGGGTGCACAGCCCGATATGGTGGCCGGCCACAGCCTGGGCGAATTCTCCGCACTTGTAGGATCCGGGGCCGTGGATTTTGCCGACGCCCTGAAGATCGTTCGCAAACGCGGGCAGTTGATGCAGCAGGCCGGCGAGCAGAATCCCGGAACAATGGCTGCCGTCATCGGTATGGATGATGAGGTCGTAGAGGCTGTCTGCGCGGAGGCATCGGAAGCGACCGGCAAGGAAGTGATTGCCGCCAATTACAACTGTCCCGGCCAGCTGGTAATTTCCGGCGCCGTGGAGGCTGTCGAGAAAGCGGTTGAGATTGCCAAGGACAAAGGCTGCCGCCTGGCAAAACTGTTGCCGGTGAGTGGAGCCTTCCATTCTTCCTTAATGAAGCCGGCTTACGACGGTTTGAAAGATGAACTGGAGAGCCTGGCGATATCAGCTCCCGATTGCCCGATTTATGCCAACTATACAGCCAAGCCGGTGACCGATCCGGAAGAGATCAGGTCGAACCTGCTCAACCAATTGCTGAATGCGGTGCGATGGACACAGACGCTACAGAATATGAAAGCCGACGGGGCAGAAGTGTTTATAGAAGTAGGCCCCGGTAAAGTATTGCAGGGGTTGGTTAAGCGGACCCTTGAGAATGTAGAAATTAACGGACATCAGTAAAAAGGAACAGATATGGGATTGTCACTGGATAACAAGAATGTACTGGTAACCGGCGGGAGCCGGGGTATAGGCAGGGCCATTGCCCTGAAACTAGCCGAATACGGAGCCAACGTAGCGCTGACCTATGCGCGCTCGGCTGATGCGGCCAATGAAGTGAAAGAAGAAATTGAGAAGATGGGCCGCAAGGCCATGGCCCTGCAGGCTGATGCCGTGAACTTTGACAAGGCCGAAGAGGTCATCGCTAAGGTAGTGGATGAATGGGGTCAGCTGGATGTACTGGTCAACAATGCCGGCATTACCCGCGACAACCTGATTCTGCGGATGAGCGAAGAGCAGTGGGATGAGGTGCTGGAAACCAACCTCAAAAGCATTTTCAATTACAGCAAGGCCGCTGCCAAGCCGATGATGCGTGCCCGCGGGGGATCCATTATCAATATCGGATCGGTTGTGGGAATCGGTGGCAATGCCGGCCAGAGCAACTACGCCGCTTCCAAGGCCGGGATGATCGGTTTTACGAAGTCTTATGCCAAGGAACTGGCTTCGCGCAACATCCGAAGTAATGTTATTGCACCCGGCTACATCCTTACTGAGATGACCGGCGAACTCGATGAGAAAGTGCTCGAAGGCATAAAGGCGGAGACGCCGCTCGGCAGGGCGGGAGAGCCCGGCGAGGTAGCCGAAGCAGTTGCCTTCCTCGCTTCCGATGCCAGTTCATACATCACCGGCGAAGTGCTGCGCGTGGACGGCGGCATGGCGATGTAGAAACCCTTGATACCGTTTTAGATAAGAAGTGTATTTTTAAATCTATAAATTGTATTTTCTGCCCATGCTGTCGCTTTAGACGGGGCACGAATATTTTAATCTTTTAACTTAAACCGAAGCAAAAATACATATTGTTATGTCACAAGACGTAGAATCAAAAGTAAAATCTATTATCGTTGACAAACTAGGTGTTGACGAATCAGAAGTTACCCACGAAGCCAATTTCACCAACGACCTTGGTGCTGATTCGCTCGACACGGTAGAACTCATCATGGAATTCGAAAAAGAATTCGATATCAGCATCCCTGATGAAGATGCCGAAAATATTGCTACGGTAGGAGATGCTGTAGAATATCTTCAGGGAAAAGTTTAATCAATTCTGAATCTCACTCTAAATTTCCAGCATGTCTGATCGCAGAGTAGTTGTAACCGGAATCGGTGCCCTTACCCCCGTCGGTAAGACGGCACCCGAATTCTGGAACGGATTGATATCCGGAACAAGTGGTGCCCGACCTATTGAACATTTCGACACCACCGACTTCCCCACAAAATTCGCGGCACAGATAGAGGACTACGACGAGCTCAACTATTTCGACAGAAAGGAAGCCCGTCGCCTCGATCGTGTCTGCCAGTACGCCCTGATTGCAACCGAAGAAGCACTTGAGGACAGCAATCTGGACCTGGACAGCATCGATAAAGATCGTGTCGCCGTTATTGTAGGGACCGGCATAGGGGGTATGATTACCTTCTATGACCAGTCTATTTCGTTCCATGAACATGGTCCGAGGGGAGTGTCTCCCTTCTTTATCCCTATGCTGATTCCGGACATGGTAGCCGGACAGATTTCCATCAAATGGGGATTCAAGGGACCCAACTTCTGCGCCGTGTCGGCATGCGCTACGGGATCTCACAATATCGGTCTGGCCTACGACTCCATTAAGTCGGGCCAGTGTGATATGGCTGTTTCAGGAGGATCGGAAGCACCCGTATCCAGGATCGGCGTGGCGGGATTCAATTCGATGAAAGCCATGTCAACCCGGAACGACTCGCCCAAAACGGCTTCCCGCCCTTTCGACAAGAACAGGGACGGATTCGTGCTGGGAGAAGGTTCGGGAATCCTCATTCTTGAGGAGCTTGAGCATGCCAAAGACCGCGGCGCCCGTATCTACGGGGAGATTGCCGGCTACGGTTTTTCGGCCGATGCTCACCACATTACGGCTCCCGACCCTGACGGGGAAGGGGTGATCCTTGCAATGAACAGGGCGCTTGATTCTGCCGGCATCACAGTAGAGGATGTGGACCACATCAATATGCATGGAACATCCACACCGCTGGGCGATATCGCCGAGACGAACAGCATTAAGAAAGTCTTCGGTGATCACGCCTATGAGATGAACCTGAATTCGACCAAGTCGATGACGGGGCATACCCTGGGTGCTGCCGGAGCTGTAGAGTCGCTGGCAACCCTGCTGGCCATCTACCACGGTACGGTTCCGCCTACCATCAACCTGGAAGAAGCCGACCCTGAGTGTGATCTCAACTACACCCCGAACGAAGCGGCAGTGCGCGACGTGAAGTACGCCCTTAACAACGCTTTCGGATTCGGCGGACACAATACCACGCTGGTGTTAAAGAAATTCCAAGACTAATATGTGAAAAACATGTTGGATACACTTAGGTCATATTTTTCCAAAAAGCCTAAGGTGCCGCGTGAACACGAAAAGCGCATAGAAGAATTACAAAGGATTACCGGTGTCCGTATCGGTGATCCTTTTCTTTATATACGCGCCTTGCGCCATCGTTCTATCCTTGCCGACGACAACTTCAACGCTACCGACTCCTACGAACGGCTTGAATTTTTAGGCGACGCCGTCCTGGACTTGGTAGTTACCGAAATCATCTACGATAAATTCCCCGACGAAAACGAGGGCTTTCTCACCAAGCTGCGTGCCAAGCTGGTCAAAGGCGATGCCCTGGCCGACTATGCCAGGGAACTTGAGATCAGCAGGCTGCTGGTTCTTGGAGAGCGCGCACAAGGGCAGGGCATAGAATTCTCAAAAAGCGTACTGGCCGATGTATTCGAGTCGCTGATCGGTGCCATCTATCTCGACAGAGGCTATGAAAATGCCTACCGTTTCGCCCAGAAAGTGATCCGAAAATTCGTCGATTTCGAAACCGTTATCGATACCCTGGACAATCACAAGAGCCTGCTGCTTGAATTTGCCCAAGCCCGCAAATGGAGCATCCCTCGTTACGAAGTCATATCCGAATCGGGTCCGGGCCATAATAAGACGTTTGAAGTGCGTGTGCTTGTCGACGACAGGCAGATGGGTACCGGCAGAGGCAAGAGCAAGAAGGAAGCCGAGCAGCGTGCGGCAAGGGCGGCTTTGCGCTCGGTAAAAAAGAAGTAAGTTTTCGAAATCAATTCAGACTAGAAAGGGGCATCCTCATCTTCCGGGCCCGGGTCGTGGCCGATAGGCGGCGGGCTTGAGTCTTCGCCTCCCTCATCCTGATCGCTGTCATCATCCATACCGAAAGGATCGGGACCGGCCGTAGTCAGGTTTTCAAAGCGCGCATACTCTTTTACAAAATACATCGGTACGCTTCCGGTGGGACCGTTTCGCTGCTTGCCGACGATGATTTCTGCAAGTCCGGTAGTCGACTGCCCCTCAGGCGTTGTTTTGATTCCGTAGTACTCGGGCCGGTAGAGGAAGCAAACCACGTCGGCGTCCTGTTCGATGGAGCCCGACTCCCGAAGGTCGCTGAGCTGCGGACGCTTGTCGCCCCCGCGTTGCTCCACGGCACGGCTCAGTTGGGATAGGGCGATGACCGGGATATTCAGTTCCTTGGCAAGAGCTTTTAAACCACGCGAGATAGTCGCGATCTCCTGCTCGCGGTTGCCGTGGTCTTTACTGGTGGTTGACATGAGCTGCAGGTAATCTACCACAACCAAGCCGATATCGTGCTCGCTTTTGAGCCGCCGGCATTTGGTGCGCAGTTCCATAATGCTGAGGCCGGGAGTATCAT
This sequence comes from uncultured Balneolaceae bacterium, assembly GCA_964457025.1. Classification (GTDB taxonomy): domain Bacteria; phylum Bacteroidota; class Rhodothermia; order Balneolales; family Balneolaceae; genus CAYWDK01. The sequence continues at coordinate 5,253 of CAYWDK010000105.1, forward strand.
CAACAAAAATATTGGCCGTAAAGAGACGTCCCGCAGCATCAATCAGCCGCTTGAACTCTTCGTCTTTCAGCCGTCCCGAGCGGGCCGACTGCGCATTGATACGCCCCTCCATCGTCAGCAGGCGTTGTACCAGTGACTGGTCCGACATCTCCAGGCTGAAGACGGCAACTTTGGTGCGCATCTTTGGATCTTGGTGAAGAGCCGCATTACGTGCTGTAGTAAGTACAAAAGCTGTTTTACCCATAGAGGGTCGTGCCGCTATAATCACCAGGTCGCCGTTTTGCCATCCCGCCGTCAGCTTGTCAATATCGAGGCCGGTAGGTACGCCGGTGATACCGGCTGCCTTGCCGCGGATATCTTCCAGATAGGAGAGGGTGTCTTTCAAAACGTCTCCGATCGGCTTGGCCTGGGAGCGGTGCTTGGCGTTGGCAAGGTCGAATACCCGCTGCTCGGCACGGTCAAGAACGTCGTAGGGATCGGATGTGCTGTCGTAAGCCTCCTGGATGATCTCGGTACAGTTCAGAATGAGGTTCCGTTTGGTGGCCTTCTCGGCAATAATCTGTGAGTGGTAGTCGATGTTGGCGGCGGAACTCACCGAACGGGTCAGCTCGGCCAGGTAGCCTGCGCCTCCGCAGCTTTCCAGCAGTCCCTTGTCGCGGAGCTCGTTCTCCACGGTAAGCAGGTCGAGCGGATTGTCCTTTTCATAGAGGTCGTGCAGCACTTCGAAAATGTGCCGGTGGGCCGGTTTGTAGAAATCGGCAGAGGAGAGCATCTGCAAGGCCACAGTGGCAGCTTCGTGTTCAATCAGCATGGCACCCAGTACGGCTTCTTCCACTTCCGGAGCCTGAGGAGGTACACGCCCTTCCTGCTCCAGTATTTTTATATCAGACTTGTCCTGATTCCGATAATTTGAGCCGTTTGGTGCTGCCATCTGGTT
>CAYWDK010000106.1:0-6090 GCA_964457025.1 uncultured Balneolaceae bacterium
TCCATGGCCGGCGAGGAGAATGTGGTTCTGACCGACGCCATCACCGGCGCGGAGGATTTCTCTTTCTTTCAGAAAGAGGTGCCGGGCTTTTACTTCTTTGTCGGCGGTATGCCCAAAGGCATGGATCCGGCCGATGCCGCCCCGCACCATACTCCCGATTTTTATATCGAAGAGTCGGGCATGAAGCTGGGCGTCAAATCGATGGCCGCCCTGGCAATGGATTATCTGATGAACAATTGATTTTAATTGGCCGCGGATTTGCACGGATGACAACTTTAGCCACAGATCTGCACAGATGGTAATGATTTTTGGAAGCTTCTGGCGATTACCCATCTGATCGCTTTGAGCGATCTGATGGGTATGGCCAAATCTATAAATCGGTAAAATCCGTGCAAATCTGCGGCTAAAAAATAAGAAGCGGCGGTTCCCGAATAGGGAGCCGCCGCTTTTTTATGTCCGAAACCGGACAGGCGGTGCTACGTAGGAGCTGTTGAATCCACACCCAATTCCGTTTTATGCTCAGTAAAATTCTGATCTCCGTCTCCGTTGCCTGGCAGAACATCAAAGCCAATCCCCTGCACACCATTCTCTCAACGCTCGGCATTGTCATAGGCGTGGCTGCACTGGTGGCCATCCTTTCGCTGGCCGACGGCATGGAGGAGTTCGCCCGCGACCAGATCTCGAGCACCACTTCGCTGGAGGCGGTGATGGTGGAGAGCAAGACCAGCGAGCGGGTAGACAACGTATGGGTGCGCATCGAGGATTATCCCATTATCAGCCTTGAGCAGCTCGGAGCGATGAAGCGGGCTGTACCCGAAGCCGAACAGATGAAAGCTTCCGTGTCCGGTTCCGCCATTATGAAGTTGCCTTTCTCCGAAGAGCGTGTGGGGATTGAGTACCACGCTGTCATTGACAGCCTCGACCGCAACAGGCTCTCGGAGCGGCTCTGGAAAGGGACACTATTGGAAGAGGGAGACAACAGTAAGGTGGTGATCAGCAAAAGCGTGGCCGACCGTCTGTCGAACGATAATCCACCGGAAGATCTGATCGGTGCCCGCCTGCTGTTGGACGAAAAGAAAGTGGAAGTAAACGGTATTTTTGACTTCGAGGATCCGCGTCAGCTGCTGGTTGCGGTACCGCTTGGCCTGTTGAATGATGACGACCTTAGGCGGAATCCGCCTTCGGTAGTTGCTGTTGCTTCCTCCGTGGAAGAGGTCCCGGAGGTGGAAGAAAAGATCAAAGCCTGGCTGGATGAGGAATTTGAGCAGGGTGCCGAAGGGTTTCGGGTATTTACCAACCAGATGCGCGTGGAACAGGCCCGGCAGGGGATCCTGCTATTCAAGCTGGTGATGGGCCTGATAACGGGCATCTCGGTTCTGGTCGGCGGCATCGGCGTGATGAACGTGCTGCTGGTGTCGGTGACCGAGCGTACCGTGGAGATCGGCATTCGCAAGGCGACGGGGGCTAAAAAGAAGGATATCGTGCTGCAGTTTTTGTCCGAGTCGGTTACCGTTTCGGCCCTGGGGAGTTTGCTGGGGCTTACGGCCGGTATCCTTATCTCACTGGCAGCGGTCCCCATTGTAAAATATGTCGTAGATATACCCTTTCACGTAGCTTTTACCTGGAGTACCTTGCTGGTAATCGGAATTGTTGCTTTGTTTGTAGGTATCGTATTCGGCACCTATCCCGCCATGCGTGCGGCCCGCCTAACGCCGGTGGAGGCGATACGAAGAGAGTAGGATTTATTGCGGATCGAGCGGGTGCTCCAGGAACATATACTTCTCTACGGGCTTTCCGCCGATGAGATGCTCCTGGATGATGCGTTCCAGCACTTTTGGCCGGCAGGAGTGGTACCAGATGCCTTCGGGATAGACCACGGCTACGGGTCCCTTCTTGCAGATACGCAGGCAGTTGGCCTTGGTACGGTATATGCCTCCCTGCCCGTCAAGCTCCAGCTCTTTCAGCCTTTTTTTAAGATAGTCCCACGCTTCCAGTCCGATCTCTTTCTTGCAGCACTTCGGCTTGGTCTGGTCGGCACAGAGAAAGATATGCCGTTTCACGGAGGAGATATCCAGTTCGTCGGCTTTTTTGCGGAGGCGTTTGCTCATGTCAGGCTAATTCTTGCAGCGGTTCGATTTCTTTCTCCCGTTTGCTGCGTTTCTTTCGGCGTTTCATCTTGCGGCGCGCAAGATTGCGCCGGTTCTTCCATCTGGCGAAGTAGGGGATGAAGAAAAGGTAAATCCCGGTGATCCACAATATGGTCACGATGACGGCCGCAGGCAAGAAGATCCAGAGCTTGGCCCGGTCGTGAAACCAGGAGCCGTCGTGTATCGCCTCTATGACGTCCGACCGGCGTTTCATGGAAGAGAGCACCTCACCGCTGCCCAGGTCGATCTGCAGCTCCCAGTTGGTCGTGCTGCGCACTTTCACGATACCGTCGTCGAGCCGCACGTCCAGCCGGTCTACATCTTCCCAGCTTTCAATTTGAGCTTCGGGCACCGACTGTGCCGTAGCCAGTATATCGGCGAAATCAATCGAAGGAGTTTCGTTGGAGATGCTGCCGTCCTGTGAGGGTGGCTGTATCCAGCTGAACTCTTTCTTAACCTGAAGGAACAGGCCGGAGATGAGGACAATAAGGAAAGGGAGGGCGATCAGTATTGCTCCCCAGCGATGCATTTTTCGGAAATCCCGGCGCGCGTGCCAGTTCATGTGTCTCGTAGTGTAATATTTCGATTAACTCAATTCAGGTAGTATCGTACGCCGATGCCGCCCGCAAACAGAAAGCGGAAGGAGGGGTTGAAGTCGAGGGTAGGTACCAGTTCCACAAAGGCCTCGGCCCGGCTGTTTTCAAAGGCATAGTTGACACCAAGCGGACCGCGAAGGCCGACGACCGGGTCTCCGGCTCCGTCCACCCAGATGAAACGAAATCCCCCTCCGTAATAGGCTTGCAGGTTGCCTTCGTCCAAACCGATCTCCTCACTGGCCGAACTGCCGTGAAAAAGGATGTCGGAATGAAGGTAAAATGAGGAACTGTTCTCGCCTATAGAGAAGGAGATGGCCCCGTCCAGTGCCAGGTCTTCGTTGATCCAGCCCTTCAGGCTCACGCCGGTCGGGCTGTTGATGATGGCGCCAAGCCCGATACCGCTCTGCTGGGCATATACGCTTGTGGAAATGCATAAGAAGCCGGCGACTAAAAGTCCGGCGACAAACACTTTTTTCATACAGGTGGAAATTGATTGTAAAACATTAATGCTAAGACGGCGGTACGAAAGTAAAACAGCAATTGTTTAAAATTATTTTTCCCTCAGCAACTAGTATTCTATGCCCGGCTGGGTGATCTCATAATTCTTCTCTTCCTTGGCCTGACGTACCATCTCGGCTACATCTTCCAGAAGCTTTTGGGCGTCATAGACGATACCGTCCTTGATGGTATACTTGATACCGCCTTTGCGGGAGGGTTCATTCTCGTCGTTTACATAGACGGCCCCGGTTCCGTACAGTACTTTCAGGTTGGCCAAAGGATTGGCATCTACCAGCACCATATCGGCCAGCTTGCCTACCTCAATGGTACCTACGCGGTCGTCCATCTTCAGTACTTCGGCCGCATTGAGCGAAGCCGACTGGAAGATCTCCAGCGGGTGGAAGCCCGCTTCACGGAACAGCTCCATCTCCTGGATGTAGCCGAAGCCGTAGAGCTTGTAGATGTAGCCGGCGTCGGAGCCCAGGGTGACGCGTCCCCCGCGGTTTTTATATTCGTTGATGAACTCAAACCAGAGGTCGAAATTTTCTTTCCAGGCTACTTCCTGTTCGGTGCCCCAATCCAGCCAGTAGGAGCCGTGCGAGATGCGGCTCGGCTTGTAGAACTCCCACAGCGAGGGGAGGGTGTACTTACGGTGCCATTCGGCATTGCGCTGGGCCGAGAGGTCGCGGCTGGCTTCATAGATGGTGAAGGTCGGATTCATGGTGAGGTCAAGTTCGATCATCTCGTTCATTACCTCATTCCACGTCTCGGAATAGGGTTCGGCCGCCTGTTTCCATAGCTTGCCGGCTTCCTCAAAACGGTGCTGCTCGTTGCTGTAGTTGTAGTCGAGCGGGTAGTCTTGTATCACCTTGTCCTCGAACATCGATTCGGGCACGCCGTACCAGTGGGTGACGCTGGTGAGACCCAGGCGGGCCGACTCCAGGGCGTCGTTATATACTACGCGTGTCTGGGCATGGTGGGTCATGGTACCCAGCCCCAGCTTGTTCGCCTCGTCGATGGCGGCGGCGTAGATGGGTCGCGGTGCACCGAAAAATTTGATGCCGTCTGCTCCTTCCTCGTGGATCATCCGCACCCACTCGCGGGCCTGTTGCGGGGTGGTAATGGGTCCGTCGTGTCCCATGCCAAAACCGATGTAAGCGGAGATGCGCGGCGCGGTAATCTCATTCTTGCTGCTTCGCTCTTTCTGCCGCAGTGTCCACTCCATTCCGTTGAAGGAGCCCGGCTCGCGGATGCTTGTGATACCGTGCGCCATCCACAGTTTATATACATATTCGGCAGGAGTGCCCTGTGCCGATCCGCCGGTATGGGCGTGCATGTCGATGAAGCCGGGCAGCAGGTACATGCCTTCGGCTTCGATCACCCTGGTGTCGGCATCGGCTTCCGGCCGCCGGTTTTCATTGATGGGTACGCCGGGATATCCAACATTTCGGATGGAAGCGATCCTGTTTCCTTCCACAACCACGTCGACCGGACCCATGGGCGGCGATCCGGTACCGTCAACGAGCATCACGCCGCGGATAATCATCCGGTCGAAGGGGCCTTCGCCTTCGGTTCGTTCAGGAGCTTCCTGTATCTGGGCAAAAAGCTGGGTTGATAGCCCGGTTAACAAGACGATGCTGAAAAGTATAGCCAGGAATCGTTTCATAATGGATCCGTTTTGATTGGAGAAAGAAATTTTGATCAAGCCTAATGTAACAAGCAGACAGGCAACAGATAGTAAAAAGATTTAAACAGCTTCACAACAGCAGGGCACCCTCATGCTGCAGCAGCCAGCGCTTGCGTTCAATTCCGCCGCCGTATCCGATCAGCGAATCGTCGGAACCGATTACGCGGTGACAGGGAATAACAATGGGGATGGGATTCTGTCCGTTGGCTTTTCCCACGGCGCGGATAGCTTTTACGTTGCCGATCTTTTCCGAAAGCTTGAGATAGGTGGTCGTCTGTCCGTAAGGCAGTTCCAGCAGGGCGTCCCAGACCTGCTTTTGGAAGTCGGTGCCTTCAGGAGCGAGCGGTAAGTCAAAATCTTTTCGTTCTCCGTCAAAATATTCCCCAAGCTGCTCTTCTGCCTTTGCCAGTAATGAGTGAGAGGCACCTGTCTGACCGGCATCCTCAAGTTTGTCTGAATTCGTAAAACGTATGGCAGTTAATGCTTCATCATTTGCTTCCAGTTCCAGGATTCCCAGGGGACATTCTATTTTTCTTGTGAACATAGTGACGATAATTCATTCGGATTAAGCCGTTAAGGTAAAGGAATTTAGGGCGGTGAACACCTGTTTTGCCGAACTTTTTTTCCTTTAAATCAGCGATTATGGCTAAAAAACAGGCATTTCGATTATTTCACAAAAAAAGTGAGGAAAATTTGTAACAACATGGGGGTGCCACACTCATGATAGTACAAACAATTAGTCTCTCTTAAGACCCTAATCTTTCTAGTTAGTCAACTAGTCACTCCTAAATGCTGAAACCTAAAGCATATAAATCCCGGGATTGATCTCCCGGGATTTTTATTTTATAAGAACTATCGCAATTCCCACAAAGATCAATGCCATTCCCGCCGTAAACAGGAAGGTACCTGTAGCTCCCATAGCCGCATAAACCAGTCCCAGTAAAAAAGGTCCCAGTGCCTGACCGCTCCTCAGTACCATCCAATTTACCGACAGAAAAGCCGCTCGATACTCTGTAGGCGCCTGGAAAGTCAAAAGGTTCAGTATGCTCGGGATGTTGATGCCCTGCGCAAAGCCAAAGACCATAATGGGCAGGCCCAGCAGCCAGACGTTCGGGATGTAGGGAATACTCAGAAAGACGCCCAGGTAGAGTATGGCGGCCGT
>CAYWDK010000107.1:0-5953 GCA_964457025.1 uncultured Balneolaceae bacterium
GGACCCGGCAGCGGCCTTTATAAAAGTACCGATGGCGGAGAGACCTGGACAAACATCTCGACCCGCCCCGGCATGCCCAAAGGCATCCTTGGTAAAATCGGTGTTGCGGTCTCTCCCGTAAATTCCGATCGCGTCTGGGCCATCATCGAAAATGAAAACGGCGGTGTTTTCCGCTCCGACGATGCCGGCAAGAGCTGGCGGCGTATCAACAGCGACCGCAGCCTGAGGCAGCGCGCCTGGTACTACACGCACATCGTAGCCGATCCCGAAAATGAAAATACCGTTTACGTCCTGAATGTGAGCTTCCATAAGTCGACCGACGGCGGCAGCAGTTTTGAGCGGATCGACACCCCGCACGGCGACCATCACGACCTTTGGATTTCGCCTGACGATGGCGACCGTATGGTTATTGCCGACGACGGCGGCGGGCAGGTCACTTACAACGGCGGTAACAGTTGGTCATCCTACCACAAGTACGCCACGGCCCAATTTTATCATGTGATTCTGGACGACCAGTTCCCCTACTGGGTATACGGCGCCCAGCAGGACAACAGCACCGTCAAGATCAAGAGCCGCACCGACGACTGGGGTATCGACGAGAAAGACTGGTATGCCGTTGCCGGGGGTGAAAGTGGTTATATCGCGCCCGACCCTGAAAATCCTAACGTCACTTTTGGTGGCAGCTACGGAGGTTATCTCAATAAATTCAACTCCTATACCGACCAGAGCGACCGCATTGACGTGTGGCCCGACAACCCGATGGGCGCAGGTGCCTCGGATCTGAAGTACCGCTTCCAATGGACCTTCCCCATTCACATTTCGCCGCATGATCCGAATGTGCTCTATACTACTTCGCAGTTCGTGCACCGTTCCACCGACGAAGGTATGAGCTGGGAAGACATCAGCCCCGACCTGACGCGTAACGACAAGTCGAAGCAGCAAGAGTCCGGCGGGCCGATCACTAAAGACGACACCTCGGTCGAATACTATAACACCATCTTCTCATTCGTGGAGTCGCCGGTACAGCAAGGCGTATTATGGGCCGGTGCCGACGACGGGCTGGTGCATATAAGCCGTGACAACGGCGAGAGCTGGACCGACGTCACGCCCGACGGAATGCCTGAAGCGATGATCAGCATTATCGACGCCTCCCACTTCGATGCGGGAACGGCTTATATCGCGGCCAACCGCTACAAGTTCGACGACTTCTCTCCCATGCTTTATAAAACGGAGAACTTCGGCGAGAGCTGGACCCGAATCAACGACGGCATCCCGAATATGGACTTTACCCGGGTTATCCGAGAAGATCCCAACCGGGAAGGCCTGCTCTATGCCGGTACCGAGACGGGCGTCTATGTCTCCTTCAATGACGGCGAGCTCTGGCAGCCGCTGCAGCAGAACCTGCCGGCTGTGCCCATCACCGACCTGCGCGTGCACGAGCGCGACAAAGATCTGGTGGTAGCCACGCAAGGCCGCGCTTTCTGGATCATGGACGACCTGAACGTCCTTCACCAGCTGAGCGACCGGATTAAAAATTCCGACCACTACCTCTACAAGCCGGAAGATACCTATAAGTTCGGCGGGCCCAGCTTCAGCAGCCCGGGCGCTACCGTCGGACAGAATCCCGAAAACGGCGTGGTGGTACACTACAACTTCAACAGCGTGCCTGACAGCGAGGTAAAGCTGCAGTTCCTGGAGAATGACGGCACGGTCATCCGTACTTACTCCAGCGCCGAAGACTCCGAAGGCCGCCCGGTTAAGGAGTCGGAACAGTTCTATGAAGACGAGGATGCACCTAGCCGTTCCGATGTGGTATCTACCGACGAAGGCCTCAATAAGTTCGTATGGAATATGCGCTATAAGGGCGCTACCGACCTGAATGGCCGCCAGATCCTATGGGCAGGCTCCACGGCCGGACCGACTGCCGTCCCCGGAACCTACAAGGTTCGCCTCATCGTAGATGACGAGGCCGTGATGGAACAGGACTTTATGATTAAAAAAGATCCGCGTATCGATGTTACACAGGAAGACTTCGAAGCCCAGTTCGAGCTCCATAGTGAAATCATCGCCAAGCTGGACACCACCCATAAGGCGATCAACCGAATCCGCGAGGTGCGCCAGCAGGTGAACGATATCATGAGTGAGAACAAGGGCAATGAATCCGTTGCCACCATGGCCAGAAACATCCTCGACAAGCTGCAGGAGATCGAAAGTACGCTCATGCAGACCAAGGCCGAGTCGTACCAGGATGTGCTCAACTTCCCTATCAAGCTGAACAACAAGCTGGCTTCGCTGGCGAGTACGGTAGGCACCGGCGACGGGCGCCCAACCGAACAGCAGTACGGGGTATATGAGCACCTTGCCGAACAGGTCGACGCACAGCTTCGTGAACTGCAGACTGTCCTCGAAGGCGAGATGGGCAATCTGAGCAGCGAGATCGAAAATGCCGCGGTGCCTATTGAGAATTGATCTCCAACAACCCTAAACAGTAAAGCCCGCCTTCTTCTTGAGAGGGCGGGCTTTTTATTTCGTGTCCTGATCGAACGCTGTCACGTTGGTCAAAAGCTAGAATCCGGTAGATGTTGGGTAGTCATCTCCTCCTCCGCCCGAATCGTCGATCTTGTCGATGATGCCGGCCGCCCAGTCTCGTCCGCCAAGACCGAAGGCCAGCGCGAGCGCCAGGCAGACCGCCCCGAAGAGCAGCAGGAAGGCGTTGGTTACCAGCTCCTGCCCAATGTTAAGCTGGGTGAGCGCCAGTGAGGCGACAAAGAGGATGATGGCCGCTTTGGTCAGCTTGCCCAACACATCGGCATTACTGATGCCCACATTCTTGAGATAGGTGACTACCACCTGGGCGATAAAACTCGCAAGGTACACTCCGAAGATAAGTACGATAACGGCCACAATTACATTCGGGATGTAGAGAATGATCTGGTTGAAGAGCTCCGATGCCACTTCCAGTCCCAGTGTATTGAAGCCTGCCAGAATCACCACCAGCATAATCAGCCAGTAGAAAAGCGCGCCGATGATTTCGATCGCCGATTTATCCGTACCGCCCTCTTTCAGAAACTGGTCAATTTTCGCTTTTTCAGTTACCGTATCCATCCGCACCAGTTTCAGCAGCCGGATGGCTCCCGCCTTGATCAGCTTGGCTATAATCCATCCCACGATTAGTATGACCACCGCCCCGATCAGCTTCGGAAAAAATACGGCCAGCTGTTCAAAGAAAGTCTGGTATGAATCCTGTAGAATTTCTGCCAGTCGTTCCATAATTGCCCCCTTTTATCTGTTTTTTATGTAGTTAGACGTGCCGGATGTATGCTACAAAAAAAATTTGAGAGAAGCTTGTGCCTTTACCTAACACTGTCAGTTTCTTCTTTCGGGAGCACGCTGACAGCTTTGTTATTTCTTTTCGGAGGAGACGGGCAGCGATACGGAAGAACGCACATGCAGGTCACGTTGGGGGAAGGGGATCTCGATATTGTATTCCCGGAACTTCCGGACGATGGCTTGATTCAGCTGGTTGCGGGCATGCGGCAAATTCCTGATATCGATCCACACCCGCAGCTGCATATTCCATGAGGAGTCGCTAAACTGCACCAGGTGCACATCGGGTGGCGGATCTTTCAGTACCAGCCTGCACTCTTCAGCCACCTCTCTCAACGCTTTCAGTACGGCATCAAGATCGGAACCATAAGAGACGCCGACATCCAGGTCCAGCCGGAAAGTCGGGTCGCCGTGTGAATAGTTGATGACGCTTTGTGAGACGAAGTCTGAATTGGGGACGATAATCGAAATGTTGTTGAGCGTGCGTACCTTGGTGGACCGGATATTGATCTCGGTGATGTCGCCGTCGATGTCGCCTACCCTTACGCGGTCTCCCACACTGATGGGCCGCTCGAAAAGGATGATGAGCCCTGATATAAAGTTGGAGGTCACATTCTGCAGGCCGAAACCGATACCCACCGAAAGCAGTCCGAAGATGACTGCCAGTCCGCTCAGGTCAACGCCCACAAACTGAAAGGAGATCAGCGCACCAATGGTAATGATTGCATACTGGGTGATGCGGGAGAGGGTATAGCTGGTTCCGGGATCGATCTTAAAGCGCTTCAGGATCTTGCGGTTGAGCGTCTTTCGCACAAATACCGCAAAGAGTATAAAAGCTGTAATCAGCACCAGGAAGATAATCACCGAAAGGGTGGTTACCGGCGTATCCTTAATCTGAAAGAGCGTGTAGTTCAGTACCTGGTCTAAATACTGTTGAATATCATCCCAGCTCATAGGCGGCTTCTGTTTTGTTTTTCTGCCAAACTCCTTAACAATAGTAAAATTCCCGGCTTGCTACAAGACGGGGATATCTATCCCCTTGCCCGGCCTTTAACCGTTGAATGTAGGGGGCTTTTGCGGTATATTCTTTGCCCTTGATCCAACAGCAATTCCAACCAGCATCAACCGTAACGACATCATGCGTATTATTATCTTCGGCCCGCCCGGCGCCGGAAAGGGAACCCAGGCCGGACTTATCAAGGAAGCCTACGATATCCCTCATCTTTCAACCGGGGAGATCTTCCGGAATGCCATCAAAAACGAAACGGACCTGGGGCTTAAGGTTAAGTCTATCATGGATGCCGGCAATCTGGTGCCTGACGAGACCGTGGTAGCGCTGGTGAATGAAGAGCTTGAGAAACCGAAGTACGACGAAGGTTATATCCTCGACGGTTTTCCAAGGACTGTCCCGCAGGCCGAAGCTTTTGACACTATTCTAGAAAAGAAGGGGGAATCACTGAGCGCCTTTCTCCTGCTTAAGGTGCCCGAAGAAGAGCTGGTCCGTCGCATATTGAGCCGTGGGGAGGGACGCAGCGACGATACCGAAGAGAAAGTAAAGCGCCGGCTGGAAGTGTATTGGGAGGAGACCCTGCCCGTACTCAACCACTACCGCGAGCAAGATGTGGTGAAAGAGATCGACGGCGTCGGTTCGGTTGAAGAGATTTTCGAACGGATAAAAAAGGTGCTACCCTGATAGCTGAAAGCTGTCATCTGTCAGTAAGTATATTCAATATCCCGGGCGTTATGTCCATGATGCTTTCCGCGCCGGATAAATACACCGCACCGGGTCCGTAAACAAACAGCGGCACCGCATTGCGAGTGTGGGTCTTGACCGAGAGGTCTTCCAGGTTGCCATGGTCGCTGCTCAGTACAATGGTATCCTCTTCTCTTTTACTTTTTATCAGTTCCATCAGAAAACGGTCATACACCTCCAGTATTGAGTGGGCTTTTTCGGGATTCTGCCCGTGCCCGGCCTTATCAGTCAGATAATATTCGTGCAGCACCAGCCGGTGGCTTTCCGCTTTTTGGATCAGCCTTCCCGCCGCCTCCTCCGGCTCTATTACCGGCACCTCTATATCAAGCTTCTCTTTCCACGCCCGCTGGGTGATGCCGGCTGTTACGGCTTCCCTTCTTTTCACACTCTCGCTATCATTCAGTGGGATGTCCGCGCTTTTGGTCATGAGCGTAGTACAGCTCCAGCGGTCTCTTTTGTTTGCCTTGCGGAAGAAGATCTCGGGGTAGGCATTGATAAAGTGTGCTGATACACCCTTCTGCAGTGCCTTGTTAAAAAGCGACTGTTCCCGCAGCAGGTGCCTGATGCCGGAGTGCGGAAAAGGCCCGAAGTGCTTGCCAATGACTGCCGGGGCATTCTCCCCGCTGAAGAGCGCCGTCTGCCCGGTACCGCTCTGCGGCAGGCCTTCTACCCCCAGGTTGGCGTCTATTTTTTTAAATAGGTGATTCTCATCATCTATTTCATCGAAGCGGGCATCGAAGGGCTGTCCCCCGCTCATATACTTAAAGGATGGATAGGTCTTTGCGGTCAAGGGATTGTGCTCTCCCTCTTCTCCCAGTCCCACGCCGTCTATAAACAGAAACAGTACGGACATCGGCCGGCCTCTACTCCCTG
>CAYWDK010000108.1:0-5919 GCA_964457025.1 uncultured Balneolaceae bacterium
TCGAGTCGGGCGTCATTACGCTCATCGGCGCCACCACCGAAAACCCTTTCTACTCACTGGTGAGCCCGCTGCTTTCACGCTGCCAGTTGTTTGAGTTGTACGACCTGAACGTGGACCACGTACTCACCATGATCGACCGTTCGCTGGAGGATGAAGAGCGGGGGCTGGGCAGCAGGAAGATTGAAGTTACGGAAGAGGCGAAAAAGCATCTTGCCAAATTTGCCGGGGGCGACATCCGCAATGCGCTCAACGCCCTGGAAGTGGCGGTGCTCTCCACGGAGCCGGATGAGGACGGTACCGTATCCATCGACCTCGAGATCGCCAAAGAGTGTATCCAGAAACGTAGCGTACGATACGACGGTACAGGCGACGAACACTACCATTTTGCCTCGGCTTTTATCAAGTCGATGCGCGGTTCCGATCCGGATGCTGCTTTATACTGGATGGTAGCGATGCTGGAGGGAGGGGATGACCCCAACTTTATTTTCCGGAGGATGCTGATTCTTGCGTCCGAAGATGTAGGCATGGCCGATCCCCACGCACTATCGGTAATCAATTCTGCCCACGAGGCCTTTACCAAATGCGGCATGCCGGAGGGGATGTACTTCCTGGCGCACGCCTGCATCTACCTGGCACTGGCTCCGAAGAGCAACAGCACGGGCGCCATCTTTTCGGTACGCAGTGAGATACAGAACGAGGGTGTAGGCCCGGTGCCGCCTTATCTGAAAGACAAAACCGCCAACTCCAAGCAGGCACGCTATCTCAGTGTGGATAATGCCTCCGAAGATTATAAATATCCTCACTCTTTCGACCATCACTGGATTGACCAGCAATACTTGCCCGACAGTGTAAAAGACAAAAAGTGGTATAAAGCCGGTAGCATAGGCCGGGAGGGTAAGCTTTGGGAGCGTATAGAAGCGATCAGGGAAGCCTACCGTAAGCAGTCCGGTTCACCCAAGAAAGGCAGCTAGCTCATTTTCAGCATATAGCCGACGCCGTGCAGGGTGACCAGGTAACGCGGGTCTTCGGGATGTTCTTCAATCTTCGAGCGCAGCTTGGAAATATGCACATCCACCGTCCGCGTATTGGTGCTGTATTCGTAACGCCACACATTTTCCAGCAGCGCATCCCGTGAAACAGGTTCGTTGGCGTGGGTTACCAGGTAGCGGATCAGCTCCACCTCCCGGGTAGTAAGCTCCACATCGCCGTTTTCAGGATGAGTAGCCGTGGCGTTCTTAAGATCGATATGGACAGGATCCATATCGACTTCGTTGATGGGCTTTGCTTTGGCGTACTGCTCAGAGCGACGGAGGCGTGCCTGTATACGTGCCAACAGTTCCTTTACACCGAAGGGCTTGGTCATATAGTCGTCCGCACCGATATTAAGGCCGGTGACCTTGTCGATTTCCTGATCCCGGGCCGTTAGCATGATGATGGGGAAGGTATAACTCATGGCGCGTACCTTTTTACACACATCGTAGCCGCTCATGCCGGGCAGCATCAGGTCGAGGACCATAAGGTCAGGATTTTCTTTTTTGACTATATCGATAGCTGCATCGCCTTTTTCGGCAATAAAAACAGTATACCCTTCATTTTCGAGAGTATCTTGGAGGGTAAAAATAAGGCTGGGTTCGTCTTCAACGACCAGGATTTTTTTGGACTTATCCGACATATTCCGGTGAATCTGATGTTAATTGCGAAGAAGAATAGGTTTCTTTTTCGGATATGGTGTCTGTATCGGGATCAACCAATATAGGAAATGTGATGGTAAATACCGTACCCTCACCCGTCTCGCTGCTTACATCGATGGTACCGCCGTTCAGTTCGACCAGGTTTTTCACGATGGACAGGCCCAGCCCGTGACCTTTGGTCTCTGCAGTAAGGGCATCTTCGGCACGATAAAACTTTTCAAAAATGTGCTTGATTGATTTTTTGGGGATTCCCACGCCATGGTCTTCGATGCGAAGCACATTATTGTCGCCGTCACGCTTGAGAGAAATGGAGATATACTTCTCTATATCGCTGTATTTGATGGCATTTTCGACCAGGTTGCCAACAATGGTTTCGAAGCTTTCGGTATCGAGCATCGTCAATGGCAGGTTCTTTTCGATATCCGTTTCGAGTTCAAAGCCTTTGTTCTCGATATAGGAGCGGTGTTCTTCCACATATTTGTTAAGCAGTTCGGAGAGGGATACCGGCTTGGGTTCCATAAGAGGCTGGTTGGCGTCGGCTTTGGCCACATCGAGCAGTTTCTCGATCATTTTTTTAAGGCGTACCGCTTCGCTGTAGATGTGGTTGCCATAAGCTTGCAGCCGGTTCTGGTCGTCGACACGGCCATCGGCCAGGTTTTCTCCTGCGGCCTGCATCACAGCCAGGGGCGTTTTCAGTTCATGGGTGACGTTGGCCAGAAAGCTTGCCTGCCGCTGAGCCAACATCTGCTCGCGCTGGGCTGTGATAAACATGAAGATCAGGGCTCCCAAAAGCAGGGAGAAGGCAAGCCCAAGTACGATAAAGTTTTTGATAAGCGATGCGTTGGTTGCAGCTACCGCTTTGTTTTCGGTAAAGGCCACAGCCAGGTACCAGTCGTCAAAATAGTCGGGGAACTGCTGGCGGAACTGCACGCGGTCGCGGTCATATTCCTCGCTCGAGTCGCTTTTCGTAATGATCTTGTCTTTAGTCCAGTCGCGAAGCCATACCACCATACCGGAATTTTGCTTGGGCCCGAACTCTTTCTCCAGCATCGGCTTCAGTACATTGTCAGTAAGGTGCGGCTGGTTGATAGGCATGGTCAGGTAGCCGATGATGGTGCGGTCGTCCACATTGACCAAGGCGATAGTCATACTGCGGTGGGTATCAAATATAACCTTATTGTTAAAGTTGTACTCTTCCAGAAGCACGCGCATACGGGTCCGCGCCATGCCCATGCCGTCACAGATAAGTTCCTTGTCGCCCCTGCTTCTTTTGAAAGTCTTGCTTGTGGAATCGTACTTCAGAAAGTCAGGGGTTTCCGATTTGCAGATATCCGAGGAGGATGGGATAAAATAGAGTGCTTTGAAAATGGAGTCGCGGGCGGCTTTGTCAAAGATCTCGGTAGCCTCCTTGGGGAAGGTGCCGGTAGTCTCAAAGTTGTTCGCCAGGTTGACCATATCCACCTTGCCCAGCCCCCAGAAGGGGTCGATGAAATTGCGGCGTACCTTGTCGGTGAACTCGGTAACCTGCAGCTTTTTATTCTCTTTTTCGGAATCGATGGCATGGTTGCGAAGGGCGTAGAGCGAGTAGACGTTCATCCCTGTCAAGCCTATCATTGCCAGTATGCCCGCCGCAAGCAATATCCATCTGAAGGATATTTTTTTCTTCATTTTATCAAGTTGTAGCATGGAAAAACAACTTTTAAAGTTAACAAATTATCAAACAGGCGTGTGGAGGAGCCGGCCACTTTTACGGAATTTAATATCAATATGGCAAAAATAATAAAAGGACGCCTTAAAGGCGTCCTTTGGCTCTAAATGAGGGTATTTCCCTGAAACTACTTTTCCCATTTGTTGTTGGCACGGTTGATGTCCGGGAAGAGAAAGTCCGGGTCAATGACCACTTTTGTAACGTCTTGCTCCGCTTCGACTGTCAGTACGGCGGTAGTCGCCCCTTCGAGCCAGGTCTGTACGTCGATTTTTCGCTGAAGCTTGGTTCCGTCACGCAGGGTGATTTCGACGGTTGCGGGCATCGGCACCTCGCCGCGGTCTTCAATCACAATGCGTGTCCCTCCTTCGATGGGGGCCACCTGTTCTACGGCCTGGTCGAGTACCCAGGTCTCATAGTACCAGCTGCGCCAGAACCAGTCGAGGTCTCTGCCGCTGGCATCCTCAAAAGCGTTGAACATATCCCAGGGATAAGGATGCTTGTACTTCCAGGCGTCTATAAAACCGCGCAAGGCCGTGTTGAAGGTCTCTTCACCCAGCAGGCCGCGCAGGGTCGCCAGCATGGATCCCGGCTTGGCATAGGAGGCGATACCGTAGGCAAAGCTGTTGTAGTGGTAGTCTGACCACCGCATGATCTCTCCCTCAAAGCCCGAACCCGCAATCTGTATATAGCTCTGAAACTCGCTTATATCATAGTTGCCGGCATTCGGGTAGCGTACCTTTTTGGCTTGGTTTTCATTGAAGGTGGTAGTGCCCTCATCCATCCAGGCATAGCGCCTTTCATTGTTACTGACGATCATGGGTACCCACATATGAGCAAGCTCATGGGCAATCACGGCATAAAGCGACTGGGTGGCCCGGCCGTTGTAGGAACCGATAAGCGTCATCATCGGGAATTCCATTCCCCCGCCGATAATGCCTCCGCCCTCGACAGCCGTCATATGCGGCCAGGGGTAAGGAAGCCCGGTATAGTCCGAAAGAAAATCAATAGAGTGGCGGGAGTGTGAAGCAGCATCCTTCCAAAGCGGCGCCGACGTTCGGTAGAGGGCGTCGATGGAGGTATAGTCGGTTTGCCCGTCGCCGTCAAGGTCACCGACGGGAGAGCGGGTGGCATCCCATAAAGATTCTTTGGTTACGCTGAAGGCAAAGTCACGGACTTTGGTTGCCGAGTAATTCCAGGTCACTTTTCCGTTGTTTCCGCTCTGGGTGACATTCCCGAAGTCTTCTTCGCGGACTACATGCACTACGGAGTCGCTGTTGTGTCCCCGCTCCAGGCGCTGGAAAATGACGGGTTGCAGTACCTCATTCGCATTATTGAGGCTTCCCGTAGAGGTAACGATCCATTGCTCGGGCACAGTGATGTCGACATTATAATCGGCGAAGCCGTGGTAGAATTCCGCATTGATCTGAAAGTAGTCGTTCATCCAGCCAATGACGTCGTCGTATACCCGCATCTGGGGATACCAATAGGCGATGAAGAACAGGTTCTCCTCGCTATAGCCCATGCGTCCGCCGGCGCCTTCCTGGGGGACGGTGAAATCCCAGCCGATTTCGATGGTAACCGACTCGCCCGACCGCACCCCCCGGGGCGGGACCAGTGCAAGCAGCGTGCCGTCGACGATATAGCCCGCCTGGTTCCGTCTTTCGATGACATCCATGGTGTCGCCTTCTACTACGATATAATGGATATTTATCCTACCGGTTATTTCCGCGCTTTCATTACGCACTACGCCTTCTTTATGGGCATTCTGGGAAAGCTCCAGGAAAAGCTGGTTAAGGGTAGAGGGCGAGTTGTTCTGATAGGTGATGGTGCTACTGCCGACAACCCTTTTCTCTTGGGGCACCAGTTCTACTTCCATATCATAGCTGGCATACTGCTGCCAGTAGTTTTGTCCCGGCACTCCCGAAGATGTACGCGTTCCGTTGTCAATAGCGGTATAGTAGTGTGGAGGTACCTCGCCGGCTATGGAGTTGGGCACCGGCCGGTTCTGTTCGTAAGCCGAGACGGTTTCCGAAGTCGTGGTATTGTCATTTGTATCAGCCTCGCTATTGCTGGTCGCTTGCTGGGTGGCACAGCCGGCCGTCAGCAATCCGGCCAGGAGCAGGCAAGAGAGAAAGTGATTGAGTGTTTTAGGGTGAGGTAACTTCATAAGAGGGGAGCTTTTAAAATTGCGAATAAAAAAGCGGCCGGAGAGCCCGGCCGCTTGGCAGGTCTAGTTCTTAAAATGTGCTTCAATTGACCTTTTAAGGTCGTCAAATTCGATAGGTTTGGTAAGGTAGTCGAGGTAGTTAGTTTCTTTGGCACGCTCGACGTGGTAGGGGTCCGAATTACCGGTGATATAGATCACGGGCACTTCAGAAAATTTTCTAATTTCAAGCATGGCATCAATCCCGTCGATTTCACCTTCCAGGGAAATATCCATCACAATGAGATCTGGATCAAGGTTTTTGGCGGCTTCAATGGCCGTTTTGCCGTAGACGAGTTCCCCTTCCGTATCAAATC
>CAYWDK010000109.1:0-5904 GCA_964457025.1 uncultured Balneolaceae bacterium
AACCTGACCAAGCCGGTGCTCGTCTCTCTGGCCATTGCCATCCCGCTGGCATTTCTGGTGCTGAACAAGTGGTTGAATAATTTTGCGTACAAAACGGAGATGAATCCCTGGGTTTTTGCCGGTGCGGCGGTTGCTGCCTTGTTGGTAGCCTGGTTGACCGTAAGCTGGCAAAGCCTTCGCGCCGCATGGGCAAATCCCGTTGAGAGTTTGAGAAGTGAATAAAGCACATAGTGCATAGAGAGGGCAACCCATCTGACTGCTTTGAGCGGTCTGATGGGTAAGAGCCCGACTGCATTTGTCCTTAAAATGAAAGGAGAAAACCATGCAAAACATACGTGTCCAATTTACGGTACCTGATGTTGAGAAAGTGGTAAACCTGGACGTTCATGTTAACGGAGAAAAACGAAGCCTGAAGTTCCGTGTCGAGACCTTCGACTGGAATGATGAGAACGGGAGTTCGGAAGACCTTGTAGGGATACTCCGCGACCGGATTCAGAATTACGATTCGGAATGGGAGCTCTACCATATCGGCACTCCGCATGAAGGGAAGATCCCGGTCACCTTCCGCTTTGTGCCGGTCAAAAGTTGAAGTGATTTTGCCATCCAGATTGCCCTGAAACATTAAGTCTTTTTAATATACTGTCCTAAACAGCTGTTTTTGTAACAATTGAGCGGCTGTTGACTCTTTATAGAAACGGAGTTACCGATCCTCGAAGCCTTCCCTTTTTAAAGTGATCAGAGTGACGAGGTTCAATAGGGGTATTATCAGATGTTTAAGAACTATGCTAAGGTTGCAGTTCGAAATCTTTCGAAGCGCAAATCATACACATTCATAAATATATTAGGATTGGCAATTGGTATTGCCTGCTGTTTGCTGATCACGGTTTATGTCTTTTATGAAGTTAATTACGATCGTTTTCTAGGAGATGCCGATCGTATCTACCGCATTACCCAAACCAGTATTTCGCCGACTAAAGAAGAGGCCGGCGCCACTACTCCTTTCAAGGCAGGCCCTTCACTGCAAGACGACTATCCCCAGCTCATAGAAAGTTCTCTTCGCTTTTTTGATATGCAGGAACCTTCGCGAACGCTGCTGAACAAAGAGAACGACCGCTCCTTCCGAGAAGAGAATTTCTTTTTTGCCGATTCCACTTTTTTTGACGTACTCTCGGTTGAACTGCTGCGCGGGAGTACGGCCGATGCGCTGAATAATCCTCTTTCTCTGGTAATGACAGAGGAGGCCGCGAGGCGGTATTTTGGGGATGAAGATCCGATAGGGAAGGTATTGAGCTTTAAAGGAGTGCGGGATTTAACGGTGACCGGAATCATGAAAGAGTGGCCGGAACAGTCTCATATGTCCGTCGATATGGTGGCTTCCATGAACAGTCTGGATGAGATATACCGGGGACAGGATTACGACGAGAGCTGGTTCTGGAATCCGTGCTGGACCTACGTCAAGCTGAAGCCGGACGTTTCGCCTGTAGAGCTGGAAGCCCAGCTGCCGGCATTTGCTGAGAAATACTATATGGCCGACCGTCCGGAAGGAGAGACCGTAGAACTGGCCCTTCAGCCTGTGACGGATATCCATCTCTATTCCAATCTCGATCAGGAGATGGAGCCCAACAATTCGATTCTCTACATCTATATTTTTAGCGGCGTGGCTTTACTGATTCTGATCATCGCCTGTGTCAATTTTATGAACCTGGCAACGGCGCGCTCTGCCGAAAGGGCCAGAGAAGTGGGTATGCGCAAGGTGCTGGGAGCCGACCGCCGGGAGCTGTTTAAGCAGTTTATGGGCGAATCGTTTTTGATGAGCTTTTTATCCGTATTGCTTGCATTGCTTCTGGTGTCTCTGTTACTGCCTTATTTCAGCGATTTTGTCAATAAACAGCTCTCTCTTCAAATGATCCCGACAGTTTATGCGGTTACAGCTATTTTAGGCTTGGTGGTAGCGGTCGGTTTGCTTGCCGGCATTTATCCTTCACTCTATCTGTCGGCATTCCAGCCTACGGCTATCCTAAAGGGAGAGATGGTGCAGGGCAGCAAGGGTGCTATATTTCGGAAGGGGCTTATCGTCTCGCAGTTTACGCTTTCGGTCATATTGATGGTGGGTACTGCGGTAATTTACCTGCAATTAAATCATATGCAGAATAAGAAACTCGGATTCGACAAAGAGCAGATTATGATCCTTCCCATCAAGCAAAACCTGATTGCCTGGGAGTTCCCGATCTTCAAACAACGGGCTTTAGAACATGCGGGCGTGATGTCGGTGACCGGTACCGAAAAAGTTCTGGGGTCGGATCAGCAAAACTATTATAAGTATATGCCGGCTTCTTCCGGGCAGGGCGAGGAGAGTTCTGCTATGGCGCTGTATGTGGCTCATGACTTTGTAAAAACCTTCGGTATCGAATTGTTGGCGGGGCGAAGTTTTTCGGAGGATTTCCCAACTGACAAAGATCAGGCTATACTCATAAACCGATCCATGCTGAACCGGCTGGAAGCCGACACTCCTGAGGAAGCGGTGGGTGAGCCGTTTTGGTTTTATCCCTCCGACGGTGAGCGGCAGGAGCTTAGCGTGGTCGGCGTGGTAGATGATTTTCACTACACATCCACCAAAAAAGAGATCGCCCCGCTGGTTATTCGTCTGGTCGATGAGATGGTGCCTATTGTGCGTCATGTCGAATACGCCGCCCTGCGAATTGCCCCGGGCAGCATGAACAGCGCCCTTGAGCATATCCGGACAGTCTGGGAAGACGTCAATACCATCGATCCCTTTGAATATTCCTTCCAGGATGAGGAGCTGAACAAGATCTATGCGTCAGAGATACGGATGCGCGAGGTTATAACGCTTTTCTCCTTATTAGCCATTCTGGTGGCTTGCCTCGGCCTCTTCGGCCTGGCCTCTTTTACCGCTTCGAAGCGTACCAAAGAGATCGGCATCCGCAAGACGCTTGGCGCTTCGGTGCAGGCCATCATCTACCTTTTATCCAAGGAGTATGTGAAGCTGGTACTGCTGGCTAATGTGATTGCATGGCCGGTAGTATACTTGATGGCTAACCGTTGGCTCGCGGACTTCCCCTACCGGATTGCGCTGGGTTGGAACCTGGTTGCCGTATTCGCCTTGTCTGCTGCAGCCAGCGTAGCCATATGCCTGGCCACGGTGAGCTACAAGTCACTGAAGGCCGCCATGCTGAACCCTGTTGAGAGTATCCAAAGGGAGTAACGGCTTTTGTAAAAAGGGGGATGAGGGCATATTTTAAGAGATACTGTCTAAACCAATCGTCTTGTCCATGAAAAAGAAATATTATCTCCTCTTTGTCCTGCTGCTCGTGATGACGACGGCTTGTCTTGAGCAAAACCTCAGCAGCGGCGACATTCGGTATGATATCCGCTTCCCAAATGCCATGCACAACGAAGCGGAGATTACTCTCAATCTTGCCAATTTGGATCCGGTACCTCTGCAGCTAACCATGAGCCGTACGTCACCCGGACGTTATGCCCTCCACGAATTTGCCAAAAATGTGTACAATGTGGTTGCAACGGATGGCGACGGAGACACGCTCGAGATCTACCGCCCCGACCTGCATAACTGGATCGTAAGCGGCCACGACGGCTCGGTAACTTTCAGTTATACGCTTTATGCCGACCATGCCGACGGCACCTATTCGGGCGTCAACGAACAACATGCCCACCTGAACATGCCTGCCACGCTGGTGTGGGTACAAGGGCTGGAAGGACAGTCGATGACTGTAGGCTTTCATCCGCCCGAAGGCAGTAACTGGAAAGTGGCTACACAACTTGAGCCGACCGATGATCCTTATACCTTTACGGCACCGGATCTTTATTACCTGATGGACAGTCCGACCGAGGTCAGTAACTTCAGCCTGAGAGAGTGGGAGATCCCCGGCGAGACCGCATCACAGACCATTCGAATTGCTTTGCACCACAACGGGACCGAAACCCAGTTTGACAGCTATACCGAAATGGCAAAGAAAGTTGTTGATGAGCAGATTGCCATTTATGGTGAGCCTCCGGCCTACGATTACGGAACCTACACCTTTATCACCGATTACCTGCCCTATGTGTATGGCGACGGTATGGAACACCGCAATTCCACCATCCTCACAAGCAGGCGCCCGCTCGAGAATAACGCCCTCAATAACCTCTACACTCTTTCGCACGAATATTTTCACGGCTGGAATGTAGAGCGCATACGTCCGCAGAGCCTCGAACCTTTCTCTTTTGGGGAGGCCAACGTATCTGGGGCGCTCTGGTTTGCAGAAGGTTTTACCAGCTATTACGACGACCTGACCATCCGTCGGGCGGGACTGATCGACAACAAAGGGTATGGCGAGGGCATGAGCGGTACGCTCAACTATGTGCTCAATTCCCCGGGCAACAGCTTCTTCAATCCTATCGAGATGAGTATGCAGGCGCCATTTGTGGATGCCGCCACCTCGGTTGACGCTCAGAATAAGGATAATACGTTTATCTCCTACTATTCCTGGGGAGCCGTTTTGGGATTGGGTCTCGACCTGATGCTCCGGTCAGAATTTGAGGGTGTTACCCTCGACGATTTTATGAGGAGGATGTGGGAGAAATACGGCAAGGAGGAGATCCCCTATCGCATCCCCGACCTGCAACGGACGCTGGCGGAAGTAACCGACAGCAGCGCTTTCGCCGGGCAATTTTTTAGCAATTACATCTACGATGGGAAGATGATCGAGCTGGCTCCGCTTTTTGCCAATGCCGGATTTCTGTTGCGCAAGGAGTTCCCGGGCGAGGCGGTGCTGAGCTATGGCAGTACCAATATCAATTTTGAAGGAGGAGAAGCTACCGTATCGTCCAACACCCTGCTAGGTACCCCGCTCTACAATGCCGGCGTGGACCGCGGAGATACTATTCTCTCACTGGACGGGCAGTCTATTGGCAACGCCCGCGACCTTCAGCGCCTGCTGGCATCCCACAGTCCCGGAGATACTATCGATATTCGTTTCCGTTCGCTGGGCGAAGTGTACGAGAGGGAAGTGACGCTGATAGAGAATCCCACACTCGAGTTGCTCCCCTATGAAGAAGCCGGGATGGATGTCACTTCGGAGATGCAGTCTTTCCGCGACAGCTGGCTGGGAAGCAAAGCCGGCAACTGACAGTCGGTTTATTCCCCATATGGGTTGTAAGCCTGTTTCTCCAGGTGATCTTCAGGTAGTTGATAAGCATGACGAAGTTCCAGATCAAGGATTGAGATAAGAGATAAGGGAGGGAGCGAAAAACCTGCCCCCATAAATAGAGCCGGGCTATGAAAGGGGACTTTTACTTCATATCGGTTCAGCTTTTAATCTTGGTGAGTTCTTTAACGATATAGACCAGGATCAGCGTGCCGGCAAGGATGATAACGGTGCCGTAGAGGGCGGAGCCGAAGAAAATCTGTCCCATACCGTAAAGAAAACTGATGATGGAGAGTGCCGCCAATGCCACCTTGAGTACGGCCGGCCATATGGGTTCTGCAACCTCATCGGCGCCAAACTGTTTCCATCCCGGTCCGCCGGGCTTTACTTGCTTGTAGAAAGCTCGCAGGGTCTTCTCCGACTCGGCGGGAGTGGCAAAGGTTACCGCCACCCAGCAGATGGTAGAGAGCGCGGTGGTAAAAATCATTTTACCCGCAAAATCGTCGAAGCCGAAGAGCGGGGCAATGAAGCTGCCGATGGCTGCAGCCACCATGGCCGTAATCTCGCTCCATGCGTTGATGCGCCACCAAAACCAGCGCAGCATAAACACGAGTCCCGTACCTGCGCCGATCGAGAGGATAGCTTCCCATCCGCCCTTGACCGTATCAAAAAAGTAGGAGACCAGGATGGCTACGCCCATAATAAGCAGGGTCGCCAGCCGGGAGACCCACACGTAGTG
>CAYWDK010000110.1:0-5883 GCA_964457025.1 uncultured Balneolaceae bacterium
GCACCTCTTCGAGACGCAGCGGCTCGCCGGCGGTATGGAGTACCATGGCTTTCATAGGTGGCTGGGTTTGGTGGTTATTCAGAGCTTGATGTCATGAAACATATTAAATAGTGGCATAAAGTCCTTGCTCTGAGACCGGTCCCCCGCTGAGCGGGGACTGACGGGCACTGCTTTTGCATCGCAGACCGACTTTACAGTTAACAGTTATCAGTAAGCAGTTAACAATGAGTAGAAAGTAAAAAATAGAAAGTATAAAGACGGTCGGCGGTCGGCCGTCATCGGTCATCCGTTTCACGTCTCACGTCTCACCTTTCACGTTTTACGACCATTAAAAACTTGCTATTGGCGGCAGAACCCTTAAATTGCTTCAACATAAAAGGGTTTTTCGGCATTGACATCTACACAATGAGGACATCAAGATTAGGGTACGGAAGAGGCGTCCGGCTGAGGGTGCAGTCGGTCCCGATTTTTTTAACGTTGCTTATCGCATGGGTGGCGGTATGGTTTGTACCGTATACCGGTATTACGCAGCCGGCCACCTATCCTTTTTTCTCATCCTACAGCCTGGAGCACGGCCTTTCTCACGCCACGGCACATCATATCATGCAGGACAAGGACGGTTTTATATGGATAAGCACCCGGGACGGCGTCAACCGTTTTGACGGTTACAACTTCGAGGTATTCAAGCACGACCCGCTCAATCCCAACTCACTCTCCTACAATACCGTCTGGTTCACCTACCAGGACCGCCGGGGCGCCATCTGGATGGGCACCGACGGCGGCGGGCTGAACCGCTATGACCCCGAGACGGGCAACTTCCGCCATTTTTTCCATTATCCCGATGATGTGGAGAGTATCTCCTCCAACCGCGTGCTGGAGATGCATGAAGCCGCGGACAGTTCACTTTGGATCGGCCTGGAGCGGGGCGGGCTGAATCGTATCCGCTATAACGAATCCGATACCAGTCTGTCGGTGCGCCGCTACTGGATGAGTGACCGTAGGGGTTCCCCGCTGAATACCATCACCGATATAAAGGAGTTCGGCGAGGGCCTGTTTTACCTGGCTACCTACGGCGGGGGCATCATCCCCTTTGACACAAAAACAGGAAAGAGGGCCGGGCCCGTTTTGATTCCCGGGAAAAACGTGATGGTGCTGCGGCGCGAAGGCGACATTTTATGGGCAGGTACCAAGTACAACGGCCTGGCAATGATCAATACCCGGGAAAACTACGTGCAGTGGTTCCGGCACGATCCCGATGAATCCGGCAGCATCTCCTCCGACTTTGTGTGGGATCTGTTTCGAGATTCGCAAGGCCGGCTCTGGGCAGGTACCTTTGGCGGGGGACTCAACCGGCTGTACAGCAATTACAGCAACGGGCGGATGGAGATTCGTTTCGATCATTACCTGCATAACGATATGAACGAGGCTTCCATCCCCGGAGATTTTATCAGCCATGTCACCGAAGACCGAAACGGCCTTCTTTGGGTGGCTACCGACAACGGCGGGGTCGCCACTTTTTCGCCCGATCGACAGTTTTCGATGCCTCGCCTTTCCGACGAAGAGAGCCGCATGTTGGATGGCGTACACATCAACGAGCGTTATGCCGCCGATGAGGGCGAGGTGTGGCTGGCGACCAACGAAGGAGTGCTGCTGCAGGATCCCGCAAGGGGTACCATCCGGAGAGTACCCATTGAGGGGGCGACAGATGTAGTGGTCAACACCCTTTCTCTGACGGGAGGCGGCGCTTATGTACTGGCAGGTACCAACCAGGGTCTGTTCGTGACTCGAACCGATCGTCCGGCTTTTCGCAGGGTCTATCTTGGAAAGGGCGGGAGTCAGGAGAGCGACGGCATCAATCTCGACCGTGTGTTTGATGTTGAATCGACTTCAGCCGGCGACCTCTGGATCAGCACGAATGAGGGTGTGTGGAATGTGACGGTCACGATAAGCTCGGATATTCACTTTGAGCTGCGCCGGCATCTCACTTCAACTTTTGACGGAAGAGGCCTCAGCTCGGAGCATACCGGCGAATTGCTGGCAACCGGTTCCTGGCTTTGGATAGGTACCTCGGGCAACGGCCTGAACCGCCTGCATCTGGACAGCGGCGAAATAGATCACTTTTTTACGGCCGACAGCAGCGGCACGAAGTCGCCTATGGCAGGTGCCCTCAAGGTCCGGGACCTCCTTTATGACGACAAAGGCCATCTGTGGCTGGCAACCTACGGGGGAGGGGTGGTACGGATGAGCGGCATTTTTCCAGAAGGCTCGGCCCGCGGCCGGCCCGGCGAGGTGGAAGTCGGGGGAGATGCGGGGATCAGCTATCTTCGCTTTACCGCCCAAGACGGCCTGCCCAGCAATACGGTAAAGCATGTGGAGCAGGATAGCAGCGGGACGGTGTGGGTGACGACCCAGGCCGGGCTTGGACGGCTTGTGGAAGAGGATACCGATAACCTCTACTTTCGGCCGGTGTATGCGCCCGTGGGCAGCTTCAATGTGAATATGAACGGCATCCACCCGGCCGGCGACGGCACCTTTATCATCACCCGCAATACCGGATACCTGCATTTCAATCCCTATTTCAGTGAGAAGGTCCGTGGAGAGCCGGAGATTGCCATCACCGGCGTCGAAGTCAACGGCATCCCTAAGTACGACTCCATGGCCATGCAGCGGCTTGATACCCTACGGCTGAATCACGACGAGAACTATCTTAATTTTTCATTCAGCCTGCTCGATTACGCTTCCCCGGCACAAAACAGTTATCATTACCGCCTGCTGGGGCTACACGAGAACTGGCTGCCCGCCGGCAACCGGAACCGCGCTTCCTATACCGGACTGGAGCCCGGCAGCTACCGCTTCATGGTGAGGGGAGAGTCCGCCGACGGACGTACCGGACAAAGCCGCGAGCTGGCCGTACTAATTTCGCCTCCCTTCTGGGCTACTTCATGGTTTATGGCACTTTCGACCCTAACGGGACTGCTGTTGCTCTACGGTGGATACCGTTATCGGCTCAGCAGCCTGCTGCAAGTAGAACGTACCCGGCAGCGCATCGCCGATGACCTGCACGACGATATCGGCGCCCGCATGAGCAGCGTGGCTCTGCTGTTGGATATGGCCTCCAAAGACGGCTGCAAGCAGGTCATTGACAGGGCCCGAGCCGTAGTTAGGGAGGTAAACAGTGACCTGCGCGACACCATATGGTTTGTGGATTCCGACAATGATGACCTCCTTTCATTGGTTGACCGTATGAAGCAATCGCTGCGCAGCCAGCTTCCCGATACGCAGCTGAATATGAATATCCCCGAAAGCTTGCTGCCTGTTAGGCTTGAAATGTCGCTGAGACGCAACATTTTCCTGATGTTCAAGGAAGTTATCCATAATATTCACCGGCATGCCGAAGCCTGCGTAGTTGAACTGAAAATTCATATGGAGAACAGAAACCTTGTTATAACCGTCCGTGATAACGGCAAAGGGTTTAATCCGGAAGAAGTGCAACACGGCCGGGGCATGGAGACCCTGAAAAGGAGGGCACAGGCAAGCAGCCTCAGTTGGCATATCAAAAGCGAGCCCGGAGAGGGAACGGAGGTGCAAATACGCACGGATATAGCGTAAATACACTATTACGAGGCCGCCCCCGCTTTACTATATTCTTCAACTATACCCATCTATGGCTGAACAACAGGGACATAAAAGATCAGAGATTCTTTCGGTTTGGATCGTCGAAGACGACAGCCGTTACCGGGAGAGCATCACACTGCTACTTGACGAAACCCATGATATGGAGTGTACCAACACTTTCAACAGTATCCAGAATCTGCTGGATGTACTTAGGAATGCCGGAAAGCAGAAACATCCCGACGTACTTTTGCTCGACATCCACCTGCCCGACAAGACGGGCATAGCGGCGCTGCCCGACATCAGGGAGATAGCTCCCGAACTGCAGGTGGTGATACTTACCATTGCCGAGGATACCTCTCTTATCTACAACGCATTCCGCAACGGGGCAAACGGCTACCTGATCAAGGACACTCCTGTTGACCAGTTGCTTCAGGCTATCCGTGAGGCCTCACGCGGGAGTACGCTGATGCCGCCTACCGTGGCAGAGAAGGTGCTCGAATACTTTCAGAAGGAGCAGCCCGAAACGTCCGAATCGGATAGTTACGGGCTCACGGACCGCGAAAAGGAGGTGCTTCAGCAGATGGTGGAAGGGCTTTCTCAGAAGGAGATTGCGGCCAAGCTCAATATCAGTCCCCATACCGCCAATTCACATATCCAGAACATCTACCGCAAGCTCCAGGTCAACTCTGGCATTAAGGCCGTTGCCAAAGCCGTAAGGGAAAAGCTTATTTAGTCTTGAGTCTTGAGACGGACGACCGTCTTACTACTTTTTACTTACTACTTTCTACTTACTACTAACTTAGCCAGAAGCTCCCGCATCAATTTAGCGGCTACAGAGGCCGTAATCCTGTCTGCATCTCTATCCGGGTTATACTCCACCAGGTCGGCGCCGATAACGGGGACGGGAATACTCAGTATCAGATCGATGAGCTGCCTCGAGGTTAGTCCGCCGGCCTCGCGGTGCGAGATGCCCGGGGCGAAGGCGGGATCGAGCACGTCCATGTCCACGGAGAGGTAAACCGGTTTTTTGAGATCCTTCAGGCAGTTACGATCAAAATGTCGTGCTTCATGGATCTCTACGCCGAAGCGTTCGGCCTGCTCGCGCTGATGGGCCGTGCCGGCGCGGATGCCTACCTGCACCAGCCGCTCGGCATAGCCGCCCTCCATGATGCGCGCGAAGGGGCAGGCGTGGGAGTAGCGGTCGCCTTCGAATTCGTCATAAAGGTCGGAATGCGCGTCCAGGTGCACGATATGGATGGCGTCGTGATATTCGGCATGCGCCTTGACGACCGGGTAGGTGATGGAGTGGTCGCCGCCCAGCGTCAGCAGCCGGAAGCCCTCTTCCAGGTGACCGGCGGTGATGGTCTCCATCTCCATATAGCCCATATTTCCGCTCAGCTCGAAGTCGCCCTTGTCGGTGATATCCAGCTCGGAGATATCGGTGCCGTCTTCGGTGAAGGGATTGTAGGCATCGGAGGCCAGCTCCTCGCGGATCAGCGGCGGGGCCTTGGCGGCGCCCCGCATGAAAGAAGATTTCTCATCAAAAAGGAAGCCTTGGACTGCGATCTTCATAGAGCAGAAGAAGTGTTAAGGGTTAAGTTTTAAGTGTTAAGCGGATATAACATAACTTAAATCTTAACACTTAAACCTTAAATCTTAAAACTGATTTCGTAACACATGAAAATAGACACAGAGCGGCGGGACGAGATACTACTTATTAATTAAAAATGTATCTCCTGCAGTTGCTTTGCGGCTGCAGAATCCCTCACCGCTCCGCGGTGATTCATCCGAGCAAATAATAGACAGCAATTCCCAAATATGTCGCCACCGCGTAGCCGACAAGGCCCGTCGTCAAGCCGGAAATAAGTACTTCCCTGTTTTTTAGCGTCCGGGCGATGACGGGCACGAAAGCGGGCCCGTAGATGCCTGCGGTGGAGGTGATCAGCACCGTGTCGGCGTCGATGCGAAAGAAGGCGGCCAGCAGAAAGTGAATCAGGATAGAGCTGACCATCACAAAGGCCACGCACAAAAAGATGGTGACGCTGCTGTTGATGAGCTGCTCGAAACTGGCCAGGCTGCCGACGGAGATGCAGAAGATCATCAGCAGGTATTCCCCGGCAGGGTAGCTCCCTTCCATTTTTCGAATCTTTGAAATGAAAGAGGCCGCGATGCCGAGGGTCGTTACGCTTAGGATGACTGCGATCTCCTTGATGGCGCCGTACAGCAGGTACGAAATGCCCGCCCCGGCGGCCAGCACGGCTAACGAAA
>CAYWDK010000111.1:0-5822 GCA_964457025.1 uncultured Balneolaceae bacterium
CCGTCATCGCTCGATAATTACTACAATTCCTAACCAAGGCCATGCACTTTGAACAGGAGCTTCAGCGATACCTGCAGTTCATTAAGCTTGAAAAAGGCCTCTCGAAAAATTCTGTCGTATCCTACGAAAACGATTTGCGCCGCTACCTGAAGTTTCTGGCGCAGGACCTTCGGCTGAAAGACCTCGCCGGCGTCACTCTCAACCATATCGAGCAGTACCTCGAAGAACTGAGCGCCATGGACCTCTCAGCCAGTTCTGTTGCGCGCAATATCTCGAGCATCCGGAGTTTTCACGAATTCGCCGTGGTTGAAAAGATGGCCGAAGCGAACCCTGCCGAGCTGGTTGAGCTCCCCAAGAAAGCACAAAAACTTCCCGAAGTACTCACACCCGACGAGATCGGCCGTATTCTGGAAACGCCCAACCGCGAAACCGATGCCGGCATCCGCAATGCCGCCATCCTGGAGTGTCTCTATGCCACCGGCATGCGCGTCAGCGAACTGGTCAGCCTCGAAATGGATAACCTTTTCTTCGAAATCGGTTTTATCCGAGTAGTCGGCAAGGGGAACAAAGAGCGGCTTGTGCCCGTGGGCGAGATGGCGCAGTCGGCCCTGGAACACTACATCGAAACGGTCAGGCCCCGTTTCAAGAGCGATAAAAATCCCCAGAAAGCCGAAAACAAGATTTTCCTGAACCAGCGGGGCGGGCCGCTCAGCCGCATGAGCATCTGGAATATCGTCAATGACGCCGCCGAACGGGCCGGTATCGAAAAGAATGTCTATCCGCATATCTTCCGCCACTCATTCGCCACCCACCTGCTCGAAGGCGGGGCCGACCTGCGTGCCGTACAGGAGATGCTGGGCCACTCCTCCATAATCACTACGGAGATCTATACCCACGTTGACCGCAGCCTGCTGCACCAGATCCACAAAGAGTTTCATCCGAGGGCATAATCTGTTACATTTTGCCTAAATTACAGTCAACTAAGCCACCATGAAGATTCTTAGAGTTTTATTTCTGCTGCTTCTCTTTTTCATCACCGGGCATGATGTCGCCCCCGCACAGATCGGCTGGACCAAATCCTATGACAATGCTGTAGCGGTATCGGCCGAAGAACGGGCCTCGCTGGCTGGCAAACGAATATTACAACAGGGTGGCAATGCTGTTGACGCGGCTGTGGCTATGCAGTTCGCCCTGGCCGTCACCTTGCCCCGGGCAGGCAATATAGGCGGAGGGGGATTTATGGTACTGAGACTCGAAGACGGTACGACCACCGCCCTCGACTTCAGAGAAAAAGCCCCCCACAAAGCCAGCCGCAACATGTATATCAAAGACGGGGAATATCAATCCATGCTGAGCCGCGAGGGTGGGCTCGCTTCCGGCGTACCCGGGGTGGTAGACGGCATGATCAAAGCCGTAGAGCGTTACGGAAACCTGCCGCTCGAAACTGTAATGAAGCCAGCCATCAAGCTGGCCCGGGAAGGATACCCGCTCTCCTGGAAACAGGCAGAAGAGCTTAACAGCCATTCTGAGGATTTTAAAAAGTATAAAGCTTCCAAACGCTATTTTACCAAGGCGTCGGGCGAGCCCTTTAAGGAAGGTGACCTTTTTATTCAGGAAGACCTCGCACAAACCCTTGAGAGAATCGCACGGCTGGGACGCGACGGCTTCTATTCCGGACGCACCGCCGATTTGATCGTTGCCGAGATGAAAAAACAAGGCGGCATCATCGACTACCGGGATCTGCGCGATTATGAAAGCGTGTGGCGCGATCCTGTAAAAGCAGACTTCCGCGGCTACGAACTGTTTATCATGCCGCCCCCCAGCAGCGGCAGTATCGCCATAGCCCAGATCCTGGAGATGCTGAAGGTATATGATCTAGAATCAATGGGCTTCCATTCGGCCGAATATGTTCATCTTGTTACCGAAGCCATGCGCCGAGCCTTTGCCGACCGCGCCTACTTCCTTGGCGACCCAGACTTTGTGGATGTCCCTGGCTCTACCATGCTGAGCAAAGAGTATAACCGTAAGCGAATGGAAAATTTCGACCCGGACCGGGCTACATCCAGCAGAGAATTGAACCACGGGGAGATACCAGCCTTTTCGGAATCGTCCGAAACCACCCATTTCTCGGTAGTTGATAAAGACGGCAATGCCGTATCCGTCACCACCACCCTAAACGGTAACTTCGGAAGCCATGTTAGTATAAGTGGGGCGGGCTTCCTTATGAATAATGAAATGAATGACTTTGCGGCTCAGCCTGGCAAACCCAATATGTATGACTTGATTCAGGGAGAAGCCAACGCAATCGAGCCGGGTAAGCGCATGCTCAGCAGTATGACTCCTGCCATTGTTACCAAAGACAAGAAAGTGCGTATGGTGGTTGGAGCCGCCGGCGGCCCTCGCATTATAACAGCGACACTGGTGAGTTTTTTAAATATGGCCGTATTCGGCATGAATGCCCAGGAAGCCTTGACGGCGCCGCGCTTTCATCACCAATGGCTGCCTGATAAACTGTATTATGAAGAATACGGCCTGAGTCCCGATACCCGAAAGATCCTGGAAAGCAAGGGGCACGATCTTGAATTGATGACTGGCGACGCAAGAGGCCACATCATTTTCATCGATGATGCCGGCAAAAGGCATGGCGCTGCCGATCCGAGGCGAAACGGCACCGCAGAGGGATATTGATATAGAGGCTGGAGACAGGAAATTCGAAGTCAGAAGTCATACGTTGGCAATTAAAATTAGGAAAGACAGCATAAACAGATAAGAAAGAGTCTTTATGGGCGACAACACGGATACAGCCATTCAATCCATTGAGTGGAGAGATGACCATTTACGCATACTGGACCAGACCTACCTGCCCAAGCGGGAAGTGTACAGCGACATCCGCGACGTGGGCCGGGTGTGGGAAGCCATCAAAAAACTGCGCGTGCGGGGCGCTCCGGCTATCGGTATAGCCGCCGCCTACGGTTTCTATATGGGGATCAAGGAACTGCCCGAAAGTACCTTTGACAGCTTCTGGGTAGAAGTGGAACGGGTGGCCGAATACCTGGAAAGCGCACGCCCCACGGCCGTAAACCTGAAATGGGCACTCGACCGCATTAAGACCACCATGCAGGCGCATAAGGATAAAGAGATTGCCGAAATCAAGGAAGTGGCGCTGCAGACCGCCAAGACCATCCATGATGAAGACAAGCGCATCTGCAAGAAGATCGGCGAAAACGGCGTGGAGCTGGTAAAAAAGAAATCGAAGATACTCACCCACTGCAACACCGGCAGCCTGGCTACGGGGCAGTACGGCACCGCCCTTTCGGTGATCTTTCACGCCCACGAAGCGGGCAAGAATATTCACGTCTGGGTGGATGAGACACGTCCCCTGCTGCAGGGCGCGCGGCTGACCGCATGGGAACTGATGAATGCCGAAATCCCGATGAAGCTTATTATCGACTCCTCCGCCGGTTCGCTGATGAAGCGAGGCGATGTAGATATGGTTATCGTCGGCGCCGACCGCGTAGCGGCTAACGGCGACACCGCCAACAAGATCGGCACCTATCCCCTGGCCGTACTGGCTCAGGCCAACGAGGTTCCCTTCTATGTGGCGGTACCACTCTCCACTATAGACATGGAGCTGGAGAACGGGGATGACATACCCATCGAGGAGCGAGAAGGAAATGAGATTACCTCATTCAACGGCTCGGAAGTGGCTCCCAAGAAAGTCGAATCCTACAACCCGGCTTTCGATGTGACGCCCAACGACTATATCACCGGCTTCATCACAGAGAAGGGCATCGTGGAGCCACCTTTCGATAAGAATTTTAAAAAGCTTTTTAAGGATTAAATTTAGTCTGGAGTCCTGAGTCGCGATTTGCGAGTTGTGAGAGTGCAAAGGGCAAACGGCAGAAGTCAAACGTGAGACAAAAGCTCCGCTTGCCTTCAGTAAACTCAATACTCACGACTCAAAACTAGTCCCCTAAGCATATCCCCACATCCCGAGCTGTCAACACCACATCGCTGTCTAGCGGCACCGCTTTCATCTTATTGGCTACGGAATCGATGGGAATACTGGTCAGCTTGTTGTCCTTGAGTACCACCAGCTTGTTAAAATCTTTGGCCTGTACGCAGCGGATAGCGGCCGCGCCAAAACGCAGTGAAATCAGCCGGTCATAGGTGGTAGGCGAACCTCCCCGCTGCAGGTGCCCCAAAACAACCGATCGTGCCTCCTTGCCGGTACGCTCGCTCAGCTCGATGGCAACCTGGTTGCCGATACCTCCCAGCCGAACCTCCTGCCCTACTTCCTTGCCTTTGGTCACGAGTTCTCCGCCTTCGGGCTTGGCGCCCTCGGCTACCACAATCATGGTATAGTGCTTACCCTTAGCCTCCCGCTCCTCGATTTTCTGCACAATGGAGTCGTAGGAAAAAGGAATTTCCGGAATGAGAATTACGTCGGCCGTCGATGCCAGGCCGGAATAGAGTGCGATCCAGCCGGCATAGCGGCCCATTACCTCTACCACCATCAGCCGGTCGTGCGACTCGGCGGTAGTTGTAATTCGGTCGATAGCTTCGGTAGCGATGCTGCGCGCCGTATCGAAACCGAGGGTGACGTCACAGCCCCAGATGTCATTGTCGATGGTCTTGGGCACACCAACTATATTCAGCCCTTTCTTCACCAGCTTGTCGGCAATGCGCATGGAGCCGTCGCCGCCGATGGCAACCAGAGCGTCGATGCCGTATTTGTCGAACTGCTTGATGAGATGGTCCGAAACATCGCGGGTGCCCAAGCTGCCGTCTTCTTTTTTGTAGGGCATGTCGAAAGGATTGCCTTTGTTGGCCGTACCCAGAATGGTGCCGCCCTGCATGGTAATGCCGCGCACCGATTTTTCGTCCAGCGGGATAAAAGGTTCGTTGGTATAGATGGAACCGTAACCGTTTTTGATGCCATAGACTTCCCATCCCCTTTTTCGTGCGGCGAGGGTGGCGGCACGGATGGCGGCATTCAGTCCGGGAGCATCACCGCCGCCGGTATTGATGGCTATGCGCATAGATCAAACCTCCTGCAACACTTCGCCCTGCATCGCAAAAACTTCTTCGGCTTCGTCGATGCCCAGCCCGCGCCGGACAATCCTGACGGGCTCCTCGGTCATGTCAATGATGGTCGTTTCCTGAGAAGGAAGCTCCTGCTGGTTGTCGATAATCACATCTACCAGCTTCTCAAACTCCCTGAGGAAGGGTTCACGTTCGAACTTCTCGAGCGCACCGTCGACCATTTGCGGTTTCTTTGCCGTTATAGCCAGCATAGGATTGCCCGTCTCTTCTATCAGCCCCTGGCAGATCGGGTAATCCGGCACCCGGATACCGACCGTCTTCTTTTTAGGATGGACCAGCAACTTCGGTACCTCTTTCGTGGCCGGCAGGATAAAGGTATACGGCCCCGGTATCAGGCGCTTGATCAGTTTGAAGTTGTGGTCGGAAATATGAGCGAATTTTGCAATTCCGGAAAGGGAATCGCACAGCAGGGTCAGGTGATCATCTTCGTCCAGCTTGCGGATGGTGCGGATCCGCTCGATACCTTTCTTGTTGGTATAGTCACAGCCCAGGGCGTACTGGCTGTCGGTCGGGAACAAGAGCACGGAACCTTGCCGTACCATGTCCGCAATTTCAAAAATTCGTTTTACGTGGGGGGTTTCCGGATGCAATTTTATGCGTTCTGCCATAGCTACTCCTTATGGTTTTACTGCTTGTATTTCGATGGTTTTCAGGCCGACAGGGGTAAGAAGCCGGCAAAGGAATGATTCAGTCCAAATAGTTGTGATAGTATTCGT
>CAYWDK010000112.1:0-5820 GCA_964457025.1 uncultured Balneolaceae bacterium
TCGAAAATTTTCGGAACATATTTAAGATTGAGGAGCTGAAAAACCGGATCCTCTATGTAGTCGGCATACTGATGGTATACCGGCTCGGTAGTTATATTACCCTGCCGGGGATTGATGCTTCGCAACTCGTTCAGAGTACCGGCAATGCTTCGAGCCTGCTGGGACTCTTCGATATGTTTGTGGGTGGTGCGTTTACAAGGGCGGGAGTCTTTGCACTCGGTATTATGCCCTACATTACGGCAGCTATTATCATTCAGCTGATGGGTGCCGTGGTTCCCTATTTTCAGAAACTTCAAAGAGAAGGGGAAGAGGGGCGTCGCAAGATCAACCGTCTTACCCGCTACGGGACGGTCGGTATTACGGCCGTGCAGGCTATAGGATTTGCCATTAACCTGATGGCAACTTCGCCGAATGCCGTAGTGGTAAGTAATTTTACTTTTGTGATTACCTCGGTAATTATCCTTACTGCCGGTACCACCTTTGTGATGTGGCTGGGTGAGCGTATTACAGAAAGAGGCATCGGTAACGGTATTTCGATCCTCATCATGATCGGGATTATTGCGGCACTGCCGACGAACCTGATTAACGAGGTGACTACCAAAAGCAACGCCATCATTGTTATCGCCGAACTGGCGGCCCTTGTACTGGTTATCGCCAGTTGTGTACTGTTGACCCAGGGCGTGCGGAAGATCCCGGTTCAGTACGCAAAGCGTGTGGTTGGCCGTAAGGTCTACGGAGGAACGACCCAGTACCTGCCGCTGAAAGTTAATGCTGCCGGAGTAATGCCGATTATCTTTGCTCAGTCCATTATGTTTATCCCGAGCACTGTCGGTACCTTCTTTCCGAATAACGAAACGGTACAGATGCTGACGGCCTGGTCGTCCGATTTTACGGGTATTACGTATTCTATTGTTTTCTTCTTTATCTGTGTGTTCTTTACCTACTTCTATACAGCCATCTCAGTGAATCCGAGAGAGATGGCGGATACCATGAAACGTCAGGGTGGTTTTGTGCCCGGCGTACGGCCCGGTAAGCAGACTGTTGAATTTATTGATAATATTTTGACCAAAGTGACTCTTCCGGGAGCTATTTTCCTGGGCTTTGTCGCCATCTTGCCGGCTTTTGCGGCACGTCTTGGAGTAACCCCGGGCTTTGCAATGTTCTATGGAGGCACCAGTTTGTTGATTATCGTTGGTGTTGCCATCGATACGCTTCAGCAAATTGAGAGCCATCTGATGATGCGTCATTATGATGGGTTTATGAAAACGGGCAAGATACGAGGTCGTTCAAGAGCCTGATGATCTTTCTCAAAAGTGAATCTGAAATCGACAAGATGCGTGAAAGTGCGCAGCTTGTTTCACGGACGCTTGGTGAAGTAGCTAAACATATTGAACCCGGTGTGACTACCGCCCGGCTTGACCGGATTGCCGAGGAGTACATCAGTAAATACAACGGGCGTCCGGCTTTCAAGGGTTACGGACCAAAGAAAAACCCGTTCCCGGCTACCTTGTGTATTTCGATCAATGAAGAGGTAGTTCACGGAATTCCGAGCGAACATCGAACGCTGCAGGAAGGTGACATTGTTAGTATCGACTGTGGCGTGGAAAAAGATGGCTATTTCGGGGATCATGCTTACACATTTGCAGTGGGTGAGTGTGATGAAGAAGTTTTGACATTATTGAGAACGACACTCGAGTCGTTGTACAAAGGAATTGAAAAAGCTGTACACGGAAATCGAGTAGGCGATATTTCCAACGCTGTACAAAACCACTGTGAAGCAAAAGGTTTTGGCGTTGTCCGCGACCTGGTCGGTCACGGGCTGGGTAAGTCGCTTCATGAGGATCCTTCGGTTCCCAATTTCGGTAAGGCCGGAAGGGGAGAGCGCTTGCGATCCGGAATGACACTGGCGATCGAACCCATGATTACGAAGGGCAGTTGGAAAGTGAATACGATCGAAGACGGCTGGACCGTTGTGACGGCTGACAAAAGTGTCGCGGCTCATTACGAGCATGATGTAGTGATACGTGAAGGAAAAGCTGAAATTCTCAGTACGTTTGATTATATTTACGAGATAACTGAAAATCGAATAAACGCAGAAATTCAGAATGGCTAAAGAAGAGCCAATCAAACAGGATGGAGAAATTATTGAAGCACTACCCAATGCACAATTTCGGGTAGAACTGGATAACGGGCATGAAATTCTGGCCCATGTTTCCGGCAAGATGAGAATGCACTATATCAAGATTCTCCCCGGCGACCGAGTCGCTGTGGAGATGTCACCATACGATCTTAGTAAAGGTCGTATCACGTATCGTTATAAATAAATTTTTAATTACAAAATCCTATAACGTTATGAAGACCAGATCTTCAGTTAAGAAAAGAAGTTCCGACGACAAAATTGTACGACGAAACGGTCGTGTTTATGTAATCAACAAGAAGAACCCGCGCCATAAGCAGCGCCAGGGATAATAAATCTGAATAGTTTCTATGGCTAGAATTGCTGGAATTGACTTACCCAAAGATAAACGCGGCGAAATAGGGCTGACCTATATCTACGGTATCGGCCGCTCAACGGCCCAGGAAATACTTGACGAGCTCGGTATCGACCGCAGCATCAAAGTCAAGGACTGGTCGGACGACCAGGTGGCCGATCTCCGTAAGAAAATTGATTCGGAGTACAAGGTTGAAGGTGCCCTGCGTACCGAAGTGAATCAGAACATTCGTCGTCTGATCGAGATCGGTTCCTATCGAGGAACCCGCCACCGCAAGGGGCTTCCCGTACGTGGACAGAGAACGCAAACCAATGCACGCACCCGAAAAGGAAAGCGTCGCACTGTTGCGGGTAAGAAAAAAGCTACGAAGAAATAATTAATACCTAGAAGATAAATGGCAAAGCAACAAAGAAAATCTGCAACTAAGAAAAAGAGGAAGAAGCAGCTTTCCGATCCCAATGGTATGGCCTTTATCAAGGCTACCTTTAACAATGTGTTGGTAACCATTACCGACGCCGACGGCAATGCTATTTCATGGTCATCTGCCGGCAAGGAGGGGTTTAAGGGATCCCGCAAGAATACGCCTTATGCCGCGCAGTTGAGCTCTGAAACAGCAGCTACCGCAGCATATGAAATGGGCTTGCGACGTGTGGAAGTATTTGTGAAAGGTCCCGGATCCGGAAGAGAAGCCGCCATTCGGGCGCTTGCTTCCAGCGGACTGGAAGTCACTTCCATCAAAGACCGCACTCCCATCCCGCATAACGGTTGCAGGCCGCCGAAACGAAGAAGAGTTTAATTTCAGGAATAGAAGACAATGGCAAGATACAGAGGTCCTAAACAGAAAAAAGCACGACGTTTTCGGGAACCTATTTTCGGTCCCAGCAAGGCATTGGAACGTAAACCTTACGGCCCCGGCCAGCACGGGCGCTCACGATATTCCAGAAAGTCGGAATATGCGATTCAGCTGGAGGAGAAACAGAAGGCCAAGTACACCTACGGCCTGCTTGAAAAGCAATTTTCCAATTTATTTGACAAAGCCAATGCCAAGGAAGGCGTAACCGGCGAAATCCTGTTGCAATATCTGGAGAGCCGCCTGGACAATACCGTTTTCCGCCTCGGCCTGGCACGTACCCGCCGGCAGGCACGTCAGCTGGTGACCCACAAGCATATTGTTGTAAACGGGGAAGTAGTAAATATCCCGTCCTACCACCTGAAGCCGGGTGATGTTGTAACCGTACGGCCAAAATCCCAGAACCTTGAGGTGATCGAGGAATCGCTTGAGTACGCACCCACTACCAAGTACAAGTGGCTGGAAATGGACAAGAAGTCCAAGACCGGAAAGCTGCTCAACTATCCTTCCATGGATGAGATTCCCGAGAATATCAATGTTCAGCTTATCGTAGAGCTTTACTCGAAGTAAGAATTTATTTAACAATTTTAGTCTAACACCGCTTTTATTATGAGCAACTATAGTATACAAATGCCTGAGAGTTTAGAGGTTGAAGAGTCTGAAGATACTTTTGGTACCTTTGTACTTCAGCCGCTGGAAAGAGGGTTCGGAGTTACCATCGGCAACTCATTTCGGCGTATCCTGCTTTCTTCGCTACCCGGTATAGCCATTAATGCCGTAAAGATTAATGGCGTGGAGCATGAGTACTCCAGCATCAAAGGGGTTAAGGAAGATGTATATGAAATTATCCTGAACCTTAAAGAAGTCCGCTTTAAGCAGGTAGAGCAGAGCAGTGGCGTCGTCCACATCTCCAAAAAGGGAGAGGGCGTGCTTACCGCCAAGGATATTGCCGAAGCAACTGCCGACTACGAAGTATTGAATTCGGATCTGGTTATCGCCACGATGTCGGATGATGCCGAACTGGAGATGGAGCTTCGCGTCGGCCGCGGCCGCGGTTACGTACCTGCCGAGGAGCAGAATGTAGATACCGAGGATGATGTAAACCTGATTCCTATCGATGCTATTTACACTCCCATCAAGCAGGTAAAGTTCAATGTTGATAACGTCCGTGTTGGTCAGCGTACCGACTATGAAAAACTTACCATGGATGTGACTACCGACGGTTCTGTGAATGCCAAAGAGGCACTGACTATAGCCGGCAAGATTCTTAAGGAGCACATCGAGAAGTTTATTACTGAAAAGATCGACGAACCCTTTACCCAGGAAGAGGAAGAAGTGGATGCGGAGAAGCAGCGTATTGCAAACCTGCTAAAGACCAGCATCGAAGACCTCAACCTGAGCGTACGTTCGTACAACTGTTTGAAATCTGCCAACATCAATACCATCGGAGAACTGGTTTCCCGAGACGAGCAGGATCTTCTGAAGTTCCGTAACTTCGGGAAAAAGTCTCTTGCCGAACTGGTTGAAGTGATCGAAGACAAGAACCTTCACTTCGGTATGGATGTATCGAAATTTCTGGATAAATCTTAAAAGTATTTAGGCAATGCGTCATAAAGTAAAAGGAAGAAAATTAGGCCGTACCCAGTCACATCGTAAGGCTACACTGAGTGCCCTTTCGGTAGCTCTGATCAAGGAACATCGAATCGTGACGACCCTGGCCAAGGCCAAGGAACTTCGTACCTATGTGGAGCCCCTCATTACCAAAGCCAAAGAGGATACCACACATAACAGGAGGCAGGTTTTTTCCAAGCTCAACAACAAGAAAGCGGTGACGCTACTTTTTGATGAAGTAGCCGAGAAAGCGAAAGATCGTCCCGGCGGATATACCCGTGTTATCAAGATGGGTAGCCGTTCCGGTGACGGAGCTGATATGGCTGTCATCGAGCTGGTTGATTACAATGATATCAAGCCCGAAGACAGTACCAAGAAGAAACGTACCCGCAGGGCCGGAAAATCCAACACTTCAGATGATGATTCTGCTAAGAAGAAATCTGGAGCAGGCCAATCCAAAAAGAAAGAGAAGAAGGCTGAAGCTGAAGCAGCAGCAAAGAACGATGATGCTGATGCAGATACGGATGAAGCCATGGATACAGAAGCTAAGGCAGAGGATAAGAAGAAGTCTGACGAAGAAGAATAGACTTCTAGTATTCTATTTTAACTCTCTT
This sequence comes from uncultured Balneolaceae bacterium, assembly GCA_964457025.1. Lineage (GTDB taxonomy): Bacteria > Bacteroidota > Rhodothermia > Balneolales > Balneolaceae > CAYWDK01. Next base: position 5,568 of record CAYWDK010000112.1, read on the forward strand.
TCTGACCATATTTTAAATTAAACTTTAGGGTTTAAATTTATCTATCATTTTATTTGTGTGGGTAGATTTTAATCCTTATCATTGTGCCGCCTTGCAAAGGGCGGAGTGAGGAAAAAACCTCATTTTTTTATTGACAAATTAAGGTGATAACTCTTACCTTTTAAATCTGTTCTCGAAATTTTTTAGAGGGCAGTGAAGTAGTTCTTTGAAATAGTGGGAATATATAGACGATCGCAGTCGAGCCCTTGTCGAC
>CAYWDK010000113.1:0-5719 GCA_964457025.1 uncultured Balneolaceae bacterium
TTTTATTTGTAAAAAATCCGCTCCGGTTTGACTCTGATTTCCGAATCAATTACAATGGAGTAGTCCCACCTAATCTTACTTAAAAATGGAGGTAAGCATATGAGTGAAGAAACCTTTCTAGATGCCGCAGAGAGCGGAGACATCGATACCATTAAGAGCATGTTGAACGACGGTATGGATGCGGACACCAGCGACGAGCACGACCGGACAGCTCTCATGAAGGCGGCGAAGCATGGTCATTTAAAAATTGTTCAGTTGTTGCTGGAAAAAGGAGCGGACGTTAACGCGAGAGACAACCGGGGCACCAGCGCACTCTACTGGGCTTCGAGTAACGGGCATAACCAGATTGTACAGCTTTTGATCCAACATCACAGCGACGTGGACGTGATGGACGATCGCGGGTGGACGGCCAAGGACCAGGCCAGCTCCCACCACTACGATGAGATACTCCACATGCTTGAGGAGGCAGGAGCATAAATCGACTAACCGATTATCATTATCCAAATCACAGCCCGTCCGGCCACCGCCGCGACGGGCTTTTTTTATCACAGATTGTTGTGATTTCGCTGATGGCACTGATGGGTTGTGCATTGTAAAACCAATTGTCATCCTGAACTTGTTTCAGGATCTAGAGGGGGGGAGACCTCCTTTTTTCTTGTCATTGCGAGGGAGCCCTTCGGAGGGTTTCCGAGGGGCGACCGCGGCAATCTCCTTTCGCTGGGCAACTATTTCATCCCGCCGATGTACCGTATTAGAGCATCAATGGTCTTTATGTTACTTTTTGAAGGGCCAAAAAGTAACCAAAAAGCCCTGGAAAATACCTAGATGTTGTTCTATTGAAACTCCAAAACAACCCAGCTTTTCTACATCCAATGCTTCCACCGCCTCTTTTCCGGGTATTTTCCATTTGGTGGCAATTATTCAATAAGTGCTCTTGTGTTCCCCCTTTGAAGAGCCTGTCCCGACCACTGTCGGGAGGGTGGAAGAACCGGCTTGCCCGGTTCGAGGGGGATGACCTACGCCCTTCGCATTGGCTGTCAGTTTGAGAACTTACTCTTAATTCATCCGGTTTACCAGAGAAAATGACACTTCAGAAAAACGCTCTTTAGGAGCAATAGGAAGGGGGCCCAAATCGAATGCGCATTCGTGAAACTTTTTATAGTTATTCGTTTGAACTTTTATGCCTATTCGTGCTTCCTCCGATGCGCATTCGATTGGAAACCGATGCAGCATTCGTTTGCCCACAGATTTCACAGATTTTTGGGATTATCTGTGCCATTTGTGCAGATCTGTGGCGAAAAAAGGCACCGATTTTGCAAAGGCTGCAAACTCACCGGTACACAATACCGAACTTTTTGTTGATCCGTTGCCAGTCCTCGTCGGTAAGCCCTTTCCACGGGTCTCCCTCTTTGACGCCGATCGCCCGGAAATAATCCTCAAATCCCGAAGGGGTATAGCCGAAAACCATCCGCAGCATTTCGTCGCTGTCATTCTGAAGGCCGTGCCAGACGGTTCTCGGCACCAAAGCCATGCTTCCGGGCATGACTTCATACTGCTCCTCCCCGAAGGTAAATACACCGTGTCCTTTTTCGATAAAAATGAGTTCCTCCTCCGAGGAGTGGTAGTGTACGGGGATGCCGTCGCCCGGCCTGATGTCTTCGGCGAGAAGGGACATGGTTTCGATGCCCTTATTCTGCTTGTCCACTTTGATGGTTATGCGCCCCTGGCGCTCTCCGATCAGGTAAACTTCCCCTTCGTCCGGGCCCAACACCAGACCGGGATTCGCATCTGTGGCCGTATGTCGCCCCAGGGCAGGCATCCCGGAGAGCATACTCCCGGCGCCGAGCAGGGCCGCCGACCGTAAAAAGCCTCTGCGTGAAATGGGTTTCTTCATATCCATCCTTTTTTTGAGATTAGGGTATGCCATAAGGCGAGAGCAAGCGGGCTATACGCCTCTCTCTTCGCTCATTTCTTTAGAATAGTAGCCCATACCAGCAATAGAATCAACTTTTTAGCCCGGCTGTCATTGCGACCGCGGCAATCTCCTTTTGCTGAGCAATCATTTTAATGGCAACCGAAGACCGATGACCGCCGACCGTCTTCCCCCATCAGACCGCTTGGAGCGGTCCGATGGGTAGCGGCACTTCTTTTTAGCCACAGATCCTCACCGGATACTGACGGCTGCCGGCAGCCGGCTCAATAGCCGTTCGCTCCGTTACCACTTTCTTAACCTAGCAACGCCCCATTTCCAGAAGAATCTCTTTGCAGGGCGTCAAAGACCGCGAGAGCAGTTTCCATTCCTTCCCTTTCCGCACCCAGGTGCTCATATATTTGAGGGGACCCCAGCGGCCGACGGGCCGCATGATGCCGTCAATGTCCATTCGGCCCATCACCAGTGCGATATCTCCGTAAAACACGACTTCTGTCCCCGTTAATTTCACATCGGTTGCCTCCCAGCTGCTAAGGCCTGCGATTACCTGGGATTTGTTCTCTATAAGTCCGCCCGGGGCAAGTACCCGGAAATTATCGAGGGCAACCTGCTTGATGAAGGTGGAATCCCGCTCCACGATCTGCGTGCGGGCGAGCTGTTCATTTAATCTGAGAAGTTCTTGCCTCTCCGCTTCGCGGTCGGTATCCGTTGCCGTGCCCTGCGCCATGACATTAGAACAACATAGAACAGAAAGTAAAAACGCACATATCAGCACTGCCGTGCCCTGGTAATTTTTCATGCCGTATCTCCCGTTAATTTGGTCAGTTTTAGGTTGATTGAATCCCTTGGATGCTATTATATCACTAAACAAGCTTCATAAGGAGGGAACTGAACCAGCGCCCGTACCGCTACGCCTCCCTCACGTGTCCCGGAGAATAGTAGCCCATACCGCCAACAGAATCAACTTTTTGGGGCTAGTCGTGAGTCCTGAGGGGGAAGTTCTCAGGACGAGCAGTGCCAAATAACAATACCATTCCGCGGATAACCGCTGCATCGGTGGCATCGGCGTGCTATTCTATTACTCTCCGCTTGCGTAGAGGAGGAAGATGGCGGGGACTTTATTGATGGAGGGTCCCTTGTCGGTTTTCCAGGCGGAGACGGGCTTGGAGGTGATGGCCTCGTCGGGGAGGGTGAGGTTGACGGCGGTGCAGAAGCGGGTGCCGCCGCTGCAGTTGGCAATCACGTCCTTGACCATGGCGTCGTTGCGGTGGGGCGCTTCCATGAAGATCTGCGTGCGGTCGTTCTCTTTGGATTCTTTTTCGAGCTGACGGATGGCCTGCTGCCGCCGGTCCTTCTCGATGGGCAGGTAGCCGTGAAAGGCGAACTGCTGTCCGTTGAAGCCGGAGCCCATCAGCGCGAGGAGGATGGAGGAGGGGCCCACCAGGGGACGTACCGTGATGCCGGCGGCGTGGGCCATGGTCACCAGTTCGGAGCCGGGGTCGGCTACGGCGGGACAGCCGGCTTCGGAGATCAGTCCCACATCCTTTCCCTGCTTCAGCGGATTCACGAAAGAGGCGATCTCATGTGCCGGCGTCTTCTTGTTGAGCAGGCGGAAGTCGATTTTATAGTCGGGAATGGTGTCGCCCACCCACTGCAGGTAGCGCACGGCCGTCTGTATGTTCTCGACGACCAGCACCTCCATCCGGCGGATGATAGTGAGCACGTAGTCGGGGATGGTGTTGTTTTCGGGGGTCTTCCCGAGGGTGTTGGGGATGAGGTAGAGGGTGCCGGTATCTTTTTTCTCTTTGGTTTGGCCCATAAATCAGTCCACTCTTTCAAAAACGAGCTCTTCCTCTTCTCCGGAAAGCTTTTTGTTGGCGTAGCGGTGTCCCGCCACGGCGATGAAGACAGTGATCACGAAGCCGATGAAGGCCATGCCCATATTGGTCAGCACCAAGCCCTTCTGGGTGCTGTAGGTGGGCATCATCACGATGTTCTGCATGGCATCGGCCCGGTAGCGGACGGGCACCACGCGGATGCGCTGCAGCTGTCCGGCCATCTCCACGGGCAGGGAGAGTTTCTGCTGTACGGTCTCGCCTTTGTTGGTGTCGAAGCGGAGCACGATGTAGCCGTTGGTCTGCGCGGCGATCTGCTTCAGCTCGAACTCCACCACTTCGGCGGTATAGCTGGTGCCGTTCTCATAGGTGTCGGTGATGCCGTAGAGCACGGCGGCCTGGTGCAGAAAAAGGAAGAGCAGGTAGGCCGGCAGCAGCCATACCAGGTAGATCAGTTTGTAGGAGTTCATTAAATCGGTGTCTTTGGTGCGGAACTAGTAAAAAAGGGCGTAATAGACTACATAGAACCAGCTGAACAGTCCGTGGATGATGGCCCACAGGATGGATTTGTTCACCGACCAGGAGATGGTCACCGCCAGCGCGGTCCCCAGCGTGATGCCGCTGCGTACGTATTCGGTCTTCTCAATATATTTCGCCATGGTAGTAGAATTAAGTTATCCTGAAACTTCTAAAATGTCCTTCTCCAATAATACCCACTAAGTGCACTTAGTGTCTTAGTGGTGAAAAGAACTTACTAATTTTTTTCTATTTCCTGAACGGTAGCCTCGCGCAGGGCGGGGTCCCAGATCAGCCGCTGCTGGAAATCCTGGTGCATCAGGTTGCTGCTCATATGGAACCAGAAGGCGATCTGCAGGTCGTCGAACAGCACGGCCTGGGCGAAGGGCTCGCTCGAATAGGTAGACGAGCCGAAGTCGATGCCGGCGGCCATGCCGAGGCGGCTGTCGTAGATGGCGCCGTAGTCGCGGAAATCCTTGCGCAGCCGGCTGTTCTTCAGCGGCCAGGCGAGCACGTCCTTGATGGCGGCCGTCACCTGCTCGTTGAAAATCTCGTCCTCGCGGATCTTCTTCATCAGGGTGGCCATCTCGTAGGCGGTGGTCTTGGGGAAGAGCGCCAGGGCGTCGCGCATCTGTTTGAAGTCGATGCCGAGCCCCTCGTCTTCGCTGAAGCGCTGCTTCACCTCGGTCTGGAATTCATAATTCTGGTAGAACCTGGTGTAGTTCCTCACTACCAGGCTGTCGAAAGCCGAACGGGACATCATGCTGAGGGTGTCCATCCGCTCTTCGAAAGTGGTGTTGTGCAGTCCGGGATGCAGGGTGATGTAGAGCCCGCTGAAGGGCAGGGGCGTCTCCGTCTCTTCCAGGCCCAGCTCGTCCATGAGGGCTTCCAGGCGCGGCTGACTGAAAGAGGCATAGAGATAGTCGTGTGCGGCCAGGTCATTGAACTCCACGGCAACCTGCAGCAGGTCGGCAATGGCGACCGTGCCCATCTCGCTCACCTTGTCTTTATTCTTCAGCCAGGCGACCGCATCCTGATGGTTGGAGGCATCCATATAGGGCAATTGTCGGCGGCTGACATTGTGCAAGGGCACCCGCTCGTTGGGGTTCAGCTGTCCGGTAGTCACCGCATAAGCGTAGTCGATGACGAGGAAGATGTTAGAGAGCCGTCCCATGGTTCGCGGCGTGTGCTCGTTGTAGAGTATCGACGAATCCGGATTGTCGATAGCCAGCGAAGCGATGGATACCCGCTCCGGCTGGGCGGCGATATATTCCGTCAGCCCCTTCAGCGACTGCGTATTGGCCACCCACTCCTGCCCCTCCTGTATATCGTCAGAGTTCTCAAAAAGCGTAAAGAGGGCGTTCATATTAAAGCCGAAGACGATCAGAAAAATCAGCAGAAAGGTAGCCAGAAAAGCCCCGGCAAATTTGAGGATGCG
>CAYWDK010000114.1:0-5683 GCA_964457025.1 uncultured Balneolaceae bacterium
CGACCTCGCTGTTGCCCAGCTTGGTCTTGGTCTGCCCCTCGAACTGGGGCTCGGGCACCTTGACCGAGATGATCGCGGTCAGGCCCTCGCGGATGTCCTCGCCTGTCAGGCTGAGGTCCTTGTCCTTGATGAGGTTGCGCTCCTCGGCGAAGTCGTTCATGACCCGCGTGAGAGCGGTCTTGAACCCGGTCAGGTGGGTCCCGCCCTCGGCGGTGTTGATGTTGTTGACGAAGGAGTGGACGTTCTGGGTGTACCCGTCGGTCCACTGGAGGGCCAGCTCGGTCTCGACGTCGTCCTTCTTGCCGCCGAAGGCCGCCACGGTCTCGTGCAGCGGGTTGCGGTTGCGGTTCATCCACTCGGCGAACTCGGCGATCCCGCCCTCGGCGTGGTAGCGCTCCTCCCGGGGCTCCTCGCCCCGCTCGTCCCTGAAGACGATGGCCAGGCCCTTGTTCAGGTAGGCCAGCTCCCGGAACCGGGTCGACAGCGTCAGGAAGTCGAAGTCGGTGGCTTCGAAGATGTCCGGGTCCGGTTTGAAGGTGATCGATGTGCCGTTCTCGCCCTGGGGCACGTCCTCGATGGCCTCGATGGGCATCTGGGGCACGCCGCGCTCGTAGCGCTGGTACCAAACCTTCCCTTCACGCTTGACCCGGGCCTCGAGCCACTCGGTCAACGCGCAGACGACCGAGACACCGACGCCGTGAAGACCACCGGACACCTGGTAGACCTTCTTCTCGAACTTCCCGCCGGCGTGGAGGACCGTCATGACGATCTCCAGGGCCGAGCGTCCGTACTTCGGGTGCTCCTCGACCGGGATGCCCCGTCCGTTGTCGGACAACGTGATGCTGTTGTCCTCGTGGAGGGTCACCTCGATGTGGTCGCAGTAGCCGGCCAGGGCCTCGTCGATCGAGTTGTCGATGACCTCGTAGACGAGGTGGTGGAGCCCGCGGGGCCCGGTCGACCCGATGTACATGCCGGGTCGCTTGCGGACCGCTTGGAGGCCCTCGAGGACCTGGATGCTAGCGGCGCCGTAGTCCGAATCCTGCTGGAGAGGTTCGTCGGCCATGGTCGGTACCTGCAGGGCGGTCGGTGAGGGGTTCTCACCAGGAGGGACCGCCCCGTTCGACCGTAACCCAGCCTACATAAAAAGGTGTTCGATTGAGCCACCTTGGCTGCGCCGGCAACCTGCCCCCTGCGCTCTCCAAGGCCCTGACCACAACGCTTAAGGGGGCCGCGGCCGAACGCAGGGTTGCATGCTCCGGTATGGCACGCTCCCGCTTACCCGCGGTGCGTCCAGCGGAGCCTGCACCACGCACTCCGCGATGAACCCGTCGTGCGCCCATCTTGTATGGTCGCACGATCACGGGGTCTGACCGGGGCGCGCCGATTCTTTCGAGGTGTGAACCGTGAAGACCCCTAACCATGGAGCGGATGCTATCGCGCAGACGTCGACGACCATCGACCAGCTTTGGGCCCCGTCCTGGGAGATGCCCGATCTCCGAGGCCGCCGGACGCCCAGACGCATCGAGGAGGCCTTGCAGGATGAAGGGTGAGGCCAGCGAGGACACCCCGGACGCCCTGATCCAGGGCCCCGGGACCCCCACCCATGCCCCCATCCGAGCCGGCCCCAAGGGCGACCTGGTCTGGCGGCATCTCAAGGCCACCTGGCTGACTCACCACTTCGTCTCCGGAGAGGAGACCCACGTGAAGGGCGGCTACACGTGGGATGCTTCCAGCTACCTCCCGGTGATGACCCTCGACGCCGAGGGCCAGCCCGCCCTGGGGTTCGCAAGGACCACGGACTAGCGCCGGGCCCCTGGGTGGGGGCGGGCATCCGCTCCCACCTCCTCTCTCCCTCTCTTGCCTTCTCCCTGCTCTCCCTGGACCCCCGATCACCTCCTGCTGACCCCAGATGTGATGTTGTCGTCATGTTTCGACACGTCTCCGAAACGATTTATCCCTCTCCGGGTCGAATGGTGGGGTCGAGGTCACAACCATGGGCCTTCCTACCCACGACGAACCGGACGCGCCTACGCGGGTACCGGCCGAGCCCGGTGCCCTCAGCACGCTCTCCGCCAGCGAGGAGGGCCAGCAGGTCTGGAGACCGCTCCGGGATCTCTGGCTGACCAACACCGTCATGGCCCAGCACGGGACCGCGCAGAACGCGGCCTACGCCTGGGATGCCAACGCCTACGCGCCGGTCATGGCGCTGGACGGTGAGGATGAACCCACCCTCTTCTTCGCGAAGACCAGCGCGTAGCGCTGTCAGGGTCCTCCCGTGAGGACCGCCCCTGAGGCCCTTGGCCTCTCGGCCCAGGGCCACCATGCCCCATGACCGCCCCCCTATCACCCCCGGACGCCCAGGGAGGCATGCACCTGGCCATCAGGCCGGGCGCGGTCGTGATCCCATGGACGAGCCCAACACCCCGAACCGTTCGACGAGCCCCGGACCTGCAGGGATAGCCGCTCGTGTCCCCACAGGGGATGGAGAACGGAGCGTGTGGGAGTCCCTCAGGGACACCTGGCTCACCAGTCGGATCATGGACGGCAAGGAGATGGAGCGCAACGGTGCCTACGGCTGGGAAGCCACCGACTACTCGCCGATCATCGTGGTCAACGAGGAGGGCCAAGCCCGGCTGATGTTCGCCCGCGATCCCGACGGCGACGACGCCTGAACCCCGAGCAAGCGGGTCCAGCTCGTCATCATGCTCCGGGGGCCTCCCCGGGGCCCTTCTGCTCCTCCAGCGACGCTCCCGATCGGTCGGGAGGCTGGGCGATGGCGTCGTCTCAGCGATCTGGATCAACGGCTCGCTTTAGGGTCTCGGCGTTACTTCCAACCGGCCGCTACGCTGTCGACGACGGCCGGTTAGAAGTGCTCGAGGTTGCCGTCGCTTGCATCGCCGCTCGGCAACCTCTCGGTCCAGACGAACGCCTCGCGCTCTGGTCTCGGCGTTCGTCGGACTTCCAACCCGCCCCTTAGAGAGCGGAGCTGGCGGCTTGGAAGGGCCCGCGGCGAGAATCGAACCCGCCTCGAGGGATCCACAGTCCCACAGGATAACCACTACCCTACGCGGGCCAGCGTGCGTGTGCACCGGGGATGAACCCGGCTCCCGGCCCGACGGGGGTCGAGCGCGGGAGCGGCTGAAGCAAGGACCGCGTTAAAAGCGTTGCGTGCGCCGCCGGTCCTGTCGGTCACGTGGCCGGCACCGTGAGCACCCCGAAGGTGTACTGACCGCCGCCGGTGTCCCGCTCGACGCACAGCACGTGCTCGCCGGCCTGTTGGACCGGATGGTCGATGGCCTCGGGCGCGGGGGCCGGAAGGTCGCTGGTGGTCGTCTCGCCGGTGGGGCCGTTCACCGCCGCGCTCACATCCATCCCTGCCGAGGGCACGATCAGCACCTCGACGCGTCGGTCGGCCGAGGCCTCGAAGCTGTAGCAGTCGATCGCGTCCCCGAGCTGGAGGCTTCCCTGGTAGGCGCCGGGCACGCCGATCGGCCGAGGGTCGTCGCCCCCGCCAGCATCCGTACCGCCGCCGGCATCGGGCTGGAGGACCGCTGGCATCGGGTTGGCCACCGGCAGCGTGGTGTAGTAGTTGCCGACGGCCTCGGTCTCCCGCACGATCCTTACGGTCCAGGTGCCCGGCTCTGCCGCGCTGACCTGAGCCACGGCCCGGGGGGTACCCTCGGGCAGCGGCTCGGTCCACAGGCCCTGAGCTCTCAGCTCGCAGCTAGGGTCATACAGCTCGAGCTGGAACCGAGCACCGTCGACGTTCTCGCTTGGCTTGAGGCCGACGGCGATCTCGTCACCGGCTTCCACGTCGAACCGGAAGCTGTCGACGTGGTCGTCGCCGTAGAGCGCGCCCTGGTAGGCACCGGGGGCCAGGATCGGTCCGGCTCCGCAGGTGCCGGGCGTGTCGGCTTCGGCGATGGTGCCCTCTTGCTCGGCCACGGGTAGCGGGTAGGTGGCCAGGCTCAGCGTGTAGTTGGACACCTGATCCGTCAAGGTCGTGTTCAGGATCACGGTCCAGTCCCCGGGGATGTGGCCGTTGAACTCCATGTAGAGGGGCGTCGACAGGAGCGTGGACCGGGATTCCTGGGTGACGCCCTGGGGGTCGACCAGGTCGATGTGGAGCGGCACCGCGCTGCCACCGTCGGCAAGGTCGGGGTCCTCCGGGTCCCCGGGCACCGTCGTGTGGAGGCCCCGGTCGCTGCGGACCTCGGTACGTTCCGAGGGGTTCAGGCTGATCGAGATCGCCTCGCCAGGCCCGTCGCTGCTGAAGCTGTAGGCATCCGACCGGTCGCCGTCGGCGCCCAGACGTCCGGTGATGACGGCGGGCAGGGTCACGTGATGGGCCGACCCTGGCTCGCCACCGACATCGCCGCCCGTGTCGGCGTCGTCGTCGGTCCAGACGTCCAGCCGCTCGACCCGGGGCGTGCAGCCGACCTCGGCCTGAGCCTTGGCGACGGTCACCTGACCGTCGAGCCTCTGGCCGTCGAGCTCCAGGTGGAGGCCGCGGATCAGCACGCCGGGATCCGTGCCGGCGCCCTCGGCCCGCTGGTGGTCCTGGAGGACGTGCAGCGTGCCCACGCCTGGGACCGGGATGCTGGCAGGGGCGCGCATGACCCCGAAGCTCTCGCCGTCGACGGTCAGGTTGGCCACGAACGATCCGCTCGTGTCCGTCGAGCCCGGTCCGGTCTCCGTCCGGGTGGCTTGGGCGACGACGTGGACAGCCTCGGCGGTCACAAGCCCCCCGAGGAGGGACACGTTGGTCGCGTTGGCCTGGGACCGGCCTTGGGCGAAGGTGGCGTCCCCGAGGACGGCGGCGGTGCTCTCGACAGCGTGGATCGAGCTGTTCTCGAGCCCTTGGCCAGGGGCCGGGTGCACATCGACGAACCGTGCGCTCTGGTCCTGTGGGACCGGATCGCTTGCGTTGCCGGGGGCTTGGGTGGTGGCCAGCTCGACGACCGGGTTGGTCGGCGCGTTCGTGTGCTGCAGGTAGCCGGCACCCCGCGCCATCCGGTACGGCTGCGGGAGCGAGGCCAGGACCATCTCCTCGACCGTCTCCACGAAGTCGTCGGTCCCGTGGCCGAGCTGGGTGTAGGCGCCGTCGGTCGTGGCCGCGGCCGCTTGGAGCTGTTGGCTGGCCAAGCCACCACCGCTGCTGTCGATGGCGGCGAGTTTGATGCCGTTGGCTGCCGCGTCGTCCAGCTCGTCGTAGAACGCCGGCCCGTCGTAGTCGATCCCCGAGGCCCGGCTCAGCGGGCCGGGCACGATCCGGCCTCCGTCGACTGGCTCGTCGGTGGCGATCACGCCGACCTTGTGCGACCCGCTGCGCCAGGCGGTGCGGTCGTTGAGGATGTGGATCGCATCGCCCCAGGGCTCCCAGCCGCCTTCAGCGGTCAGGTTCTGGAGCAAGGTGTCCATCTCCGAGGTGTCGGTGCTGAGCGCGGTCACCACGTCCTGGTTGATCGTGCCGTCGCTGTCGATCGGATCCTCGCCCCCGGGGTTCCAGCCGAAGACGACCAGCTTGAAGGCCGCGTCGAACCCGAGGCCCTGGAGGTCGTCGACCAGCTGATCCAGCTCAGCCTTCAGGTCGTCGATCTCGCTGGTCATGCTCCCCGAGGCATCCAGCAGGATCGCTTCACGGAGGTGAACTGGACCGGAGGAGAGGCAACGCGGACCACCA
>CAYWDK010000115.1:0-5679 GCA_964457025.1 uncultured Balneolaceae bacterium
CGAGATCGTGAATCCGCTTGAAAAGATCGTCCGACAAGAGGTCGATGATCTGGAAAATGTCTTCCTTCTCGAGGGGACGGAAGGTGATGACATCGTCAATGCGGTTCAGGAATTCGGGGTTGAAGACTTTCTTGAGCGCATCCTGGATGGTCGACTTCATCTTCTCATAATCGAAGGTGCTGTCGTTGGGAGAAAAGCCGATGCCTTTACCGAGGTTACGGATATCCCGCGCACCGATGTTGGAAGTCATGATAATGATGGTATTGCGGAAATCGACCTTGCGGCCCAGGCTGTCGGTAAGAATACCGTCATCCAGCACCTGCAACAGAATATTGAAAACATCCGGGTGTGCTTTTTCAATTTCGTCAAGCAGTACCACGCTGTACGGTTTGCGGCGTACCTTTTCAGTGAGGATACCGCCCTCTTCATAACCGACATAGCCCGGAGGGGCTCCTACGAGTCGGGATACGGAGAACTTCTCCATATATTCGCTCATGTCGATTCGGATAAGGGCTTCTTCCTTGTCAAAGAGGTACTTGGCAAGCACTTTTGCCATCTCGGTTTTACCTACGCCGGTAGGGCCGAGGAAGATAAACGAACCGATAGGACGGCTCGGATCCTTAAGCCCCGCACGGGTGCGCTGGATGGCTTTGGTGAGTTTTACAATAGCTTCGTTTTGTCCAATGACCTGCGAAGAGAGCTCTTCCTTCATCTTGAGCAGCTTCTTGCTCTCGCTCTGGCTGATCTTGGTGACGGGCACGCCGCTCATCATGGCGACGACCTCGGCCACATCCTCTTCGCTTACGTCATAGACGATTTCTTCAGACTCTTTTTCCCATTCCTTCTGGGCTTTATCCAGCTCTTCCATCAGGCGCTTCTCCTTGTCGCGGAGGCGGGCAGCTTCTTCAAAGCGCTGCTTTTTCACCATGGAGTTCTTCTCGTTGCTGGTCTTCTCAATATCTTCTTCCAGGTCCACAATATGCTGCGGGACGGTGATATTGGAGAGGTGTACCCGTGCGCCGGCCTCATCAAGGGCGTCGATAGCCTTGTCGGGCAGGAAGTGGTCGGTCACGTAGCGGTCGGTTAGGTGCACACAAGCCTTCAGGGCATCTTCCGAATAGCGTACGCTGTGGTGTTTCTCGTATTTTCCTTTGATCTGTTCCAGGATCTCAACGGTCTCTTCGATCGTAGTAGGATCGACCATGATCTTCTGGAATCGCCGCTCGAGGGCACCGTCCTTTTCAATATACTGGCGATACTCGTTCAGTGTAGTGGCGCCGATGGCCTGCACTTCGCCGCGTGCGAGGGCGGGTTTCAGCATGTTCGAAGCGTCAAGCGAACCGCTGGCGCCGCCGGCACCGACGATGGTATGAAGTTCGTCAATAAACAGAATAACATTATCGGTCTTTTCCAGTTCGCCCATTACCGCTTTCATTCGTTCCTCAAACTGTCCGCGGTATTTGGTACCCGCTACCAGTGCGGCAAGGTCAAGGGCGATCACGCGCTTGTCATACAGCACCCTGGAAACCTTGCGCTCCACAATGCGGGTAGCAAGGCCTTCGGCTATGGCGGTTTTGCCAACTCCCGGCTCACCGATAAGAACCGGGTTATTCTTCTTGCGTCGGCTCAGTACCTGGGCGACGCGTTCAATCTCTTTCTCGCGACCGATAATGGGATCCAGCTTTCCTTCTTCTGCAAGCTGGGTGAGGTCGCGGCCAAAATTGTCGAGTACGGGCGTTTTCGATTTTTCCATTTTCTTTTCTCTAGAGCTTCCGGATGATTTGGAACCTTTCGAAGAGGAGAGGCTCGCAGATACCGAACGGGCATCCTGGCTGTCGTCGTCGGTAGACTTCCCTGATATGATCAGGTCAAGTTCTTCCCGGACGGCATCGTATGAAACGCTGAATTGCTGTAGGATCTGTGCGGCGATGTTTTCATCATCCCGCAACAGAGAGAGGAGCAGATGCTCGGTACCGATGGTGTCGCTTTTATAGAGTTTGGCTTCCAGGTAGGTAATGCGCAGAACTTTCTCAGCCTGCTTGGTCAGCGGGATATTGCCTACCGTCACGGAACCACCCGTACCGCGCACCGTGTCCTCAACGGTCTTCTTAAGCTTATAAAGATCGCAATTCAGATTTTTCAGGATCTTTACGGCAACACCTTCACCCAGGCGTACAATGCCGAGTATAAGGTGTTCGGTGCCTATATAGTCGTGGCCAAGCCTGAGCGCCTCTTCACGACTGAACTGAATTACGTCACGAACTTTACTAGAGAAGTTGCCCTCCATATTCAATAAACCTTCTGAATTTTAGGGGTATTGGTTACTCGGTGTAACGAGTCAGATGATTGTTTAGTTCACCATTCACTATCGAAAGTAGTATTGGCATTGTGTAAAAGCAAACAAAAAGAGGGGGTGTTTACAATTAATTTCCTATGAGCCTCATAGACAATTTGTATGCCTGATGCAATCTATTCGCAGAATTTTTGAAGATGGCTTTTCTCGGTAGCAGGTCGCATTAATAGAGGGGAGAACCGGTCATTTCATCGGGCTGCTCAATCCCCATCATCTTCAAAAGGGTGGGGGCGACATCGGCAAGGATGCCATTGTTCAAGCCAGCTGCTTCGCCTTCATTAATAATAAGAGCGGGCACCGGAGCCGAAGTGTGCGAGGTATGCGGGCTTCCGTCTTCATTGATCATGCAATCGGCATTGCCGTGGTCGGCAATGATCAGAATTTTGTAGCCGTGTTCGGTAGCCGTATTCACCACTTTCTTAAGCTGGCTATCTATAAGCTCGATAGCCTTAACGGCGGCTTCCATTACACCGGTATGTCCCACCATATCGGGGTTGGCGAAATTGAGTATGGCCAGATGATGTTTTTCGGTGATGAGCTGGGCGCAGAGGGCATCGGCCACTTCAGGCGCACTCATCTCTGGCTGCAGGTCGTAGGTGGCTACCTTCGGACTGGGAATCAGGATACGATCTTCTCCCTCGAAAGCTGTCTCTTCTCCGCCATTGAGGAAGTAGGTGACGTGGGGGTATTTTTCCGTCTCCGCAATGCGAAGCTGGTTCAGATGATGGTTGCTCACCACTTCGCCCAGCGTGTTGGTAATCTCGGCAGGAGGGAAAGCTACATGCACATGAGTGAAGGTCTCGTCATAGGAGGTGAAACTGTTGTAGTGCAGATTCAGATTTTTGCTTCTCTCAAATTTGTCAAAAGATTTGTCGGTAAGCGCTCTGGTGATCTGTCGGGCACGGTCGCCACGAATATTATAGAAAATAACGACATCGTCTTTTTGGATTCGGGATTCCGGAGAGGTGTCGAGCAGCCTGGGTTTTATAAATTCATCGGTGATCCCCTCATCGTAAGAAGACCGGAAAGCATCTTTTATATTGTTAAACTGTTGTCCTTCACCATTCACCAGCAGTTCGTACGCTTTTTGCGTCCGTTCCCAGCGATTGTCCCGGTCCATGGCATAATATCGGCCGATTACCGATGCCAGTTTTCCCACACCGATTTCCCGGCTTTTCCGCAAAAACTCCCGTGCATAGTCAATGCCGCCGGTGGGGGAGGTGTCGCGTCCGTCGGTAAAAGCGTGAACATACGCTTCGGGAACCCCTTGCCGCTTTGCCAGCTCAAGAAGAGCAAAGAGATGGTCGTTGTGGCTGTGCACACCCCCGTCGGAGAAGAGCCCCATGATATGGACTTTACCTTTCTCCCCGGCTTTTTCCATGGCCTGCAGCAGCACCTTGTTTTCAAAAAAGGAGCCGTCCCTGATCGCTTTGTTAATGCGGGAGAGCTCCTGCCAGACGATACGTCCGGCTCCGATATTGAGATGTCCCACTTCGGAGTTGCCGAACTGGCCTTCGGGCAGCCCCACATCTTCTCCGCTGGCGGAGAGTTGGGCATGGGGATAGGTGTTGAAAAGGTGGTCGAGAAAAGGCTTGTGCGCTTTGTCGATGGCGCTGACAGCGGGATTCTTGGCTAACCCATAGCCATCCAGTATGATCAGGAGTGCTTTTGAAGCCGGATTAGCCAAGAAAAGGAGTGTTTAGAAAGGGATTACAGGTTGTTGACGTGCTGGGTCATCTTGGCTTTCTTCCGGGCGGCATTGTTTTCGTGGATGATGCCCTTGCTGGCCATTTTGTCAACATAAGAGGTAGCTTCTTTAAGCAGCTCTTCTGCTTCTTTTTTGTCGGTGCTGTTCAAAACTTTGGTAACCAGCGTTCGCAGTTTGGAACGCAGTCCGCGGTTATGTTCGCGGCGCTTTTCGTTTTGTCGTACGCGCTTGATTGCTGATTGATGTTGAGGCATAAAATTTCGTCTGGTTTGCTTATCGGTTCTTCAAATTTATTCGTATCATCAGTTCTGCCAAATCAGAAAGACTCCAAAGTTAAAATTTCTGAAATCATTATACAAGAAATCATTGAAAAATTAACTAAATAAAAGTAATTTGAGAGACTTTCGATCATGATCATTGTTATCGACGGGCCGGCCGGCTCGGGGAAGAGTTCGACAGCCCGTGCCGTGGCCGATAAAATCGGGATTGAATATATCGACTCGGGTGCTCTTTATAGGGCGCTGACTCTTATATATCTGAAGTCGGACGAAGATCCCGAATCGTTCTTTGCTTTGCTGGAGGAATCATCCATTTCGTTTCGCTATGAAGACGGACTGTTTCGCGTATTCCTTAATGGAGAAGAGGTGACCGAATCGCTGCGTTCTATGGAAGTAGCCGAAAAGGTAAGTAAAGTGGCTTCTTTTCCTGAGTCGAGGGCGTATGTAAACCGGCTGATGCGCGAGACGGTTGACACAGGCAGATACATTGCCGAGGGCCGCGATCTGGGTACTGCCGTATTTCCGGATGCCGATCTTAAGATATTTATGTCGGCCGATGTGGAAGAGCGCGCACGCAGGCGTTTTGAAGAACAGAAGGCCAAAGATTCGGATACAACCCTGGAAGAAGTGAAACAAAACATCGTGGAACGCGATACACAGGATTCCCGCAGAGAGGCTGACCCGCTTAAGATGGCGGAAGATGCCATTGAGATCGACACAACTAATTTAAATTTTGAACAACAGCTACAACAAATTTGTTTGATGGTCGAGGAACTGATCGAAAATCAAACATAGTTTCAAACTGTAACCATAACTCTAATCCCATCCTCCAAGATGGCAGGATGAGGTAATTTTAACCAAACCATAATGACTGAAGAACTGAAACAAGAACAAAACAAAACGGAAGAACAAGAAGAAACCACTGCTACCGAAGAGGTTGAAGTAGAGGAAGAACAGCAAGCTGCTCAAGAGAAGGAAGATCAGGAAGAAGCAGAAGAGACTGTTGCCGAAACGGATGAGGAATCAGCCGATGCTGATGAATCCGTAATCGAAGCTGAAACCGAGCAGGATATTCGGGTAGATGTAGAATCTGAAGAAGTAGCTTCCTTTACCGGTGAGCTGGATGATGACCAGGAAGTCTTTACCTACGACCAGCTTCAGGCCGCATCAGAAGATTATACCGATGACGAATTTCATAAGCTGGCTTCGATGTACGAAGACACGCTTAATGAAATCGAAGAAAAAGAAATTGTAACAGGCCGCGTGGTTTCCGTCGACGAGAAGTATGTTATCGTCGATATCGGATTCAAGTCGGAAGGTATCGTCCAGGTCAATGAATT
>CAYWDK010000116.1:0-5614 GCA_964457025.1 uncultured Balneolaceae bacterium
AATTCACAGTTTTCCTGATCGTAGTAATAGTAGTTGTTTAAACCCATGACTCCTTATTAATCTATAGAGATATTAATAATGTCCGCTTTTACTAACACAAGAGAGCTATATCCCCGATTTGTTACAAAGTAAAGCCGAAGCTAAGAATTAATTTTTGAATTCAAAAATTTGCAGTTATTAATTTTTACTCAATATCGCCCTCGAAGTACTCTATTGCCCGTTTTGGGATATCCGCCTCTTCTTTTTTGCGGGCGATGGTCGATTTTACCTTCTGCTGGAAGGCCTCTGCAGCATCGTAACCGTAGTGCCTGAGCAGGTAATTCATGGCAATTACCTCTGCAATGACCGTAATGTTCTTACCCGGGGTTATCGGCAGGTTGATCAGCGGGATATCGATCCCGAGGACGGAGGTGGTATCCCGGTTTAGTCCCGTCCGCTCGATATCCTGCGATTCATCCCACAGCGAAAGTTCAAGTACCACTTCCAGCCGCTTTTGGTAGCGAATGGCGCGGATACCGAACATCGACATGATATCGATAATACCGAGGCCGCGTATTTCCATGAAGTGCTTGTTCATTTCGGTAGCGGAAGTCATCAGGACGTTATTCTTCTTGGTGAGCATCACCACGTCGTCTGCAACCAAGCGGTGGCCGCGTTCTACCAGGTCGAGCGCTACCTCGCTTTTGCCGATACCCGATTTGCCTGCAACCAGGATGCCGATGCCATAGACGTCTACCATCGATCCGTGGACCATGGTCTGCAGGGCGAACTGGTCTTCCAGGAAATCGCGTACCAGATGCATGAAACGCGTTGTCTCCAATGGGGTGCGAAAGACTGGTACGCCTGCTTCTTCTGATTTTTCAAGCAGATAGTCGGGCAGTTTGTTGCCGTCGGTGAGGAAAATGACCGGGACGTCAAAATCGGTCAGGTTGGCAAAGGCCTTGAGCTGATCTTCTTTAGAGTGATAGTCCAGGAAGCGGCTTTCCGTATTTCCGATCACCTGGATGCGCTGGTGGGTAAACAACTTTACGAAGCCTGCCAGTGCGATGCCGGGCCGGTGCAGGTCCGGTTCGGTAACAAAGCGGTCTTCGCAACAGTCGTCGGCTACCAACGCTTCCAGTTCAATATTCACTCGTTCCCGCAGGCGGTCAACCAGGTATCGTACGCTGATCTTGTCCTTGCGGGGTATGGGTTTATGATCGGATAGCGGCATTTTCCCTTTCCTCAGTGGTTGGCAAAGCGTTTGTTTTTATACTTTTTGAGCTGCCGCGCTATGTTATCCACCACCAGGTTGATGGCTTGCTCATAGGTAGGCGCTTGTTCTTTGGCATTGATAAGTTTTTGGGGCACTTTCAAATTGATCTCGGCCTGTTGCGGATCCTCGTCATCGGGTACAGGTTCCAGGATGATGTCACAGGCAATAATGCGGTCGTAAAATTGATCCAGTTTTTGCACGGCTTCTTCAGCGTATTGGTGCAGGTCTTTGCTCGCATCGAAATGTCTTGCTGTGAATGTAGTCTTCATAGGTACTCCTTCTGTTCTGATCTTTAGCTTTTAGCTCGTGGATGAGCCAGTTCATAAACATTCTTCAGTCTCTCCACGCTGGTGTGGGTATACACCTGCGTGGCAGCCAGGCTGGAATGGCCCAGCAATTCCTTTATAACCCGTATGTCGGCGCCCTGGTCCAGCAGGTGCGTGGCAAAGCTGTGGCGCAGTACGTGCGGGCTTTTCTGAGTCACTTCGCTGGCTTTTTTGAGATAATCTTCTACCAGCCGCTGTACGGCGCGCGGATAGATGCGCTGGCCGCCGGCCGCTAAAAAAACCGCCTTCTTTGCATCAGCGTCAGTTCGTTCTCCATAAAGTTCATGGCGGCTTTGGAGATGGTTCTTCAGTGCTTTCAGCGACTCGCCACCAAGCGGGACAATCCGCTGCTTGGCACCCTTGCCCAGCACCTTGATCTGTTTCATATCCAGGTTGAGGTCGTCCAGGTCCAGTTCGGTCAGTTCACTCAGTCGAATGCCGGTACTGTAGAAAAGTTCCAGGATGGCACGATCCTGCGCGCTTTGTGGCGTGTCACCTTCTGCAAAATCCATCATGCGTCCCAGGTCTTCGGAGGTTGCGGTCTTGGGCAGCGGCTTGTCGGTTTTGGGCACAATGAGCAGGTGCGCCGGATTCTGTTCTACCATACCGCGCTTAAAGCAGTATTTGAAAAAGGAACGGATGGCCGCCACTTTGCGGGCGATGGAACTTTTGGCCAGCCCCTCTTCGGAAAGCTCGCCGAGCCAGAGACGTATCAGCAGCCGGTCGATGTTGTCGAGGCGGACCTGCTCTTCTGCCACCTTGAACTGTTCGCTGCAGAAAGCCAGAAACTGGTTCAGGTCGTTCAGGTACGAAGTAATGGTGTGGGGCGAGGCATTTCGCTCGATCTTGAGGTAGCGAAGATATTTGGCTACTGCAGACTTCATTTATACCTAATATGGTCACATATTGATTAAAAATAAACATCCATTTTTCCGCTGCGCGCCATCAGGATACGGCCCTTCCTTTCCACTGCGCGGGCCTGCCCGAAAGGCGGTCTCGCAAGACGGTTACGCCCAGCCATTGAAACCAAAGCACTCCCAAGGGATGCGTAAAGGCATAGAGCGGACTCCAGCCGTACCAACGTGCCAGGACGATGCGGTGAAGAAGGATCAGTAAAACGGATGCGGCCGATAGGCCAATCCATACCGGCGGAATGGGCAAAAGTGGTAAAAGAAGCAGCATCACAAAAGGAAGTACATAAACGGTAAGATGCAGGAGTCCCGCGCCAATAAAGGAGAACATATTGTATCCGAAACCGGCCAGGAAATTCTTGCGGAAGCCTTCGAAGAGGGCGTCGGCCGACCGGTACATCCGGCAGCTGACCGTACCTGAGCCGTGATACATACGCATGCTGTGTCCGTACCGCTTGATCTCTTTGGCCAGTTCTACATCTTCTACCACACGGTTCTTCACGCTTTGGTGTCCGCCGATATCAAAATAGGCTTCGCTCTTAAAAGCCATAAACTGGCCGCAGGCCGCTGCAAATCTCGTCCGGAATTTATTCCAGAGAAAAGCAGGCATCAATGCGGGCTTGCTGTAGACGTAACGGGCCGGAAGCAAGGTGAGCAGGGTGTAGTAGACCAAAGGAATTACGGCCTTTTCCCAGAAGCTTTCCAGCCGTTGCATGGGCCAGACGGTGAGGAGCTGCACCACATCATGGCCCATGGTTCGTACGGTTTTGGAGACCGCCTCTTTTTCCAGCCGGGTGTCGGCATCCAGAAAGAGGAGGATTTCGCCGCTGGCGGCTTCGGCCAGCTGCTGGCAGGCCCATGGCTTGCCAAGCCACTCATCCGGCTTAGGCTTGCCCTCCAGCAGGGTGAGCCGGCCCGGATTGTCGATAGCCATGCGGTTCAGCAGTTCGGGAGTACGGTCGGTGGAGCCGTCGTCCAGCACGAGTATTTCCAGTCTGGGATAGCTTTGCATCAGTGCCGATTTTACACACTCTTCAATAGTGCCTTCTTCATTTCGCGCGGGGATACAGAGGCTGACCAGGGGAGGGGCATCTGAAAAGGTGTGCTTGTCCGCCGAAAGCAAGGGCGTAAAATCCGAACGGTTCATCAGCAGGATCACGCTGGTGATCAGCAACCATCCGAGTGCCAGATAAAGTAAGACAGTCAGAACCATAGTCATATGAGAAAGTAGGAGTCAGCGGACTAACTATAAAGGGAAGGTAAAGTAAAGTCGAAACGTTCACGGCCGCTTATTTGATTTGTAGATAAACGTATCAAGTGTTTACTTAGCAACATATGGAGATCGTATCCGACTTCCGACAGGATGACCGTCACCCGGACAAGCCGTCCGGCGCCTACGAATGGTGGTACTTCGATGCCGTTGACCGCGATTCGGGCTATAAGATCGTGGTGATCTTTTATGAAGGCAATCCATTCTCATCCCGCTATATCCGCCGGCTCAAGAAAAACGGCCGATCGGAGGCAAGCAGCCCCGAACGTTTTCCTGCGGTCAGCATTTCGGTATACCGCGACACCGAGACCGTCTATTACAGCTTTACCGAATTTGACAAGGAAGATTGCCATTTCGGCGAACAGGGAGCGAAGGTGCGGGTCGGGGAGCATACCCTGAGGAGTGTCAAAGAGGACGGCCGGCTGACCTATCATCTGAACCTCAAGGAGCAGCTTCCGTCGGGCGACGCCCTTGTCGGCAACCTCTCATTTAGCAGTCCGGTCCGTTTCAAAAACCTTTTTGATGGCGAGCAGGAGCAAGGTGATGAGAAGCGGGGACACAGCTGGAATCTCGTACAGCCTTGTGCTCATGTAGAAGGAAGGATCAAGCTCTTTGCCAGGGGAGAGGATGTCCGGGCTGTCGATTTTGAGGGAGAGGGGTATCACGACCATAATACCGGCATGGAGCCCATGCGCAATGAATTCGAGGAGTGGTACTGGGGACGCTTTCATTTTGATGACGCCACCTTCGTCTACTACAGCATGAAGATGCGCGATGAGGAGGAGAACAAACACCGTGCCTGGCTGATCAGCAACGACAACAGCCGGATTATTCAGCGGTTTGAGGATGTGCTGTTGGAAGACCGCACTTTCACTATTTTCGGGCTAAAAGTGGCGCGCAAGATTACCGTCAGCAATAAGGATGCGCATATCACCATACAGCAGTCGAAGAAGCTCGACAATGGCCCTTTCTACCAGCGCTACAACAGCGATGCTTTCCTGACGGTGACCGATGCCAATGTGATGCAGGCTTCGGAGGGCATTACGGAGTATATTCGGCCTGACCGCATCTACAACCGCCTGTTCTGGCCGCTTATCCATATGCGGATGCGTTACGAGCACAAGGCTCCGCACTGGGTGCAGCAGTCGAAGACGCTGTACCGATGGACGTGGTAACAATATTGCCGGGAAAGAAATCGGCTGACACCCCTCGTCCGTCCCGACAGCCGTCGGGACCGACACTCCCCTCGAAGGGGAGACTTAGAAAGCTACAATCGTAAAAGCCAGCTTTAATCAAAAAAGCCTCTTTTGGCGCAAGTTTATAACTGGTTCTCATCCAGCTACACAAACCGCTCGAAGCCCTCATCCTCAAAACCGGCAGTGGCGCGGGTAGCCTCGAGCAGCTTTTCCAGTTTCTGTTCGAAAAGCTTTGTCGCTTCTTCATTAGTCAGGCCATCCGGTATCTGTGCTTCCCGTCCCACCCGGATAAAAAGCTCCGGCTTGTCGTGGCGGATGGTATTCATGTGGATGGCTATAGGCACATAATCCACTTCCGGCACTTTAGAGTGCAGCCATGCCAGTCCGCCCTCAAAATTCATAGGCGTGCCGTACGGCCTAATCTTGCCCTCGGGGTAGATGAAAAGGCCGGCCTGCTCGCGCTGCATCGACTGCACGGCGTAGCGCAGCGAAGTGATAGCTTTTCGGGGGTCGTCGCGATTGATGGAGAAGGCGCCGATCTTGCGGAAGAGGCCGTATTGGCGCATCTGTTTGTCTTCCATCAGCGCGCGGGCATTCTGCCTGAAACGGTATTCGTTGAGCAGGAAGGGGATGAGGCCGTCCCACCAGGAGTGGTG
>CAYWDK010000117.1:0-5569 GCA_964457025.1 uncultured Balneolaceae bacterium
CCTCCAACAACGAGCAGCTGGAGGAGATCCTCGATACGGATGCCGGCGCGCGGCAGTTCGGAGAGTTCAGTTTCGGCCTCAATCCCATCATCGAAAAGCCGATGTACGATATCCTCTTCGACGAGAAGATCTACGGATCCAACCACCTGACGCTGGGCAACGATTACGAGATCGCCCCCAATGGCAACGAAAGCAACATCCACTGGGACCTCGTCTGCATCGGTGCCGACGTCTATCTGGACGGCGAAAAAATTCGCGAAGGCCGCAAATTCATTACCGAAGACCTGCAAGGTCTTAATCCTGAGAATTTGATCTAGCCTTATCACCCATCAGGTCGCTCGGAGCAATCCGATGGATAAACCAAGCTTCCCCACTCGTCAGACCGCTCCAAGCGGTCAGACGGGTATGGGAGGGGACCCACTGTTCAACTGCTAACTGTTTACTGTAGACTGTACTAATCCGCCCACTCTTCTACATCGCTGACTACCTCGCCAAAGTCGATTTCATTACCATCTTTTGTGAGAGTAGCTTCGAATTCGGCCGGGCCTTCCTCCTCACGCGTGATAAGCTTGGTAGCCAGCTTGTTCACGATCTGCGACTGAATCAGCCGCTTCAGCGGACGTGCACCATAGACAGGATCATAGCCTCTTTCTGCCAGCCAGTCTTTAACTTTGTCGGTGACGTTGAGCCTGATATCCTTCTTCTCCAGCATCTTGTAAACACGCTCCAGCTGGATATCCACAATAGAGCGGATGTGCTCCTTGGTCAGCGGATGGAAGATGATGACGTCGTCTACCCGGTTGAGGAATTCCGGACGGATGGTCTTTTTAAGCTGGTCCATCAGCTTGTTCTGGAGCTCGTTGTACACCACGTCGGTAAACTCGCCGCCCGTCTCCTCGATCTTTTCGGAAATAAGGTGCGAGCCGATGTTACTGGTCATGATGATGATGGTGTTGGTGAAATCAACGGTTACCCCTTTGTTGTCGGTGAGACGGCCTTCATCCAATACTTGCAGCAGGATATTGAAGACGTCGGGGTGCGCCTTCTCAATCTCGTCGAGCAGGACTACCGAGTAGGGATGGCGCCTAACGGCTTCGGTCAGTTGTCCGCCTTCGTCGTAGCCTACGTAGCCCGGAGGGGCTCCGACCAGGCGACTCACGCTGTGGCGCTCCATATACTCGCTCATGTCGATGCGCACCATGGCATTTTCGTCGTTGAAGAGAAAGTCGGCCAGCGAACGAGCCAGTTCGGTTTTACCTACGCCGGTTGATCCAAGGAAGAAGAAGGAGCCGATGGGACGGTTCTCATCCTGCAGTCCGGCGCGCGAACGGCGCACGGCATTGGAGACGGCTTCAATGGCGGGATCCTGTCCCACCACGCGCTTGTGCAGTTCGTCTTCCAGCATGATCAATTTCTGCCGCTCGCTCTGCATCATCTTGCGTACCGGGATACCGGTCCACCGTGCTACGATATCGGCAATATCTTCATATTCGACCTCTTCCTTGAGCATGGCGCGCCCTTCCTGGATTTCGGCCAGCTTCTCGTTGGCCTCCTCCAGTTCGGTCTCCAGCTGCTTGATGGTGCCGTAGCGCAGCTCGGCCACTTTCTCGTAGTCGCCTTCGCGCTCCAGCTTCTCGGCGCGGTTGCGCGCGGTCTCGATGGCCTGCTTCAAATCGCGGGTCTTCTGGATAAGCTCGCGCTCCATATCCCACTGGGCGCGCATCGACTTGCGCTGCTCCTCCAGGTCAGCCAGCTCTTTTTCGATATTCTTGATCTTGGACTGGTCTTTTTCGCGCTTCAATGCTTCACGTTCAATCTCGAGCTGGCGGATCTGCCGCTCAATGCGGTCGAGCTCCTCGGGCATGGAGTCTATCTCCAGGCGCAGGCGCGATGCGGCCTCGTCGATCAGGTCAATGGCTTTGTCGGGCAGGAAGCGGTCGCTGATGTAGCGGTGTGATAGCTCGGCGGCAGCCACGATGGCGCTGTCGGTGATACGTACACCGTGGTGCAGCTCATACCGTTCCTGCAGTCCGCGCAGTATGGATACGGTATCTTCCACCGAGGGCTCCTCGATCATCACAGTCTGCAGGCGACGTTCGAGCGCCTTGTCTTTTTCGATATACTTGCGGTATTCGGTGAGGGTGGTGGCACCGATAGCGTGCAGCTCACCGCGTGCCAGCGACGGCTTCAGGATATTGGCGGCGTCCATCGATCCTTCGGTGGCTCCGGCGCCAACCAGCGTATGAATTTCGTCGATAAAAAGAATGATCTGTCCGTCGGACTCATTTACCTCGTTGACCACAGCCTTAAGCCGTTCTTCGAATTCTCCGCGGAATTTGGTACCGGCCATGAGCGCGCCCATATCCAGGGCCACGATGCGTTTGTTCTTGAGTCCTTCGGGCACGTCGCCGCGGTTGATGCGCAGCGCCATGCCTTCGGCAATGGCGGTCTTGCCTACGCCGGGCTCGCCGATCAGCACCGGGTTATTCTTGGTGCGGCGGGTGAGGATCTGCATCACGCGGCGGATCTCATGGTCGCGGCCGATAACGGGATCCAGCTTGTTTTTTTCGGCCAGCTCGTTCAGGTCACGCGCATATTTCTTAAGCGCGTTATAGCGGCTTTCGGCGTTGGGATCGTCTACTTTTTGCGAGCCGCGAACGTCCGAAAGTATTTTCAGGATATCGTCTTTCTTGACGCCGTGCTGCTTCAGCAGGTTGGTGGCCTCGCTCTTGGCTTCCACCATCCCGATTAGGATATGCTCGGAACTAATATATTCGTCGCCCAGCGAATCGGCGGCTTTCTGGGCCTTGTCGAACAGCTCCTTGGAGTCATTGGAAAGATACTGTCCCGAGACGGAAGCGCCTTTCACCACCGGCAGGCGGTCGATGCGCTGCTCAAGCTCGTTTCTGAGCTGGGGAATGCGCACGCCGATCTTGTTCAAAATGGTATTGACCACATTGTCGGTATCGGAAAGCAGTGCCAGCAGGATATGGGCCGGATCCACCGCCTGGTGGTTGTTGCCCGAAGCAATCTCGAGAGCCGACTGCACGGCTTCCTGTGCCTTGAGGGTAAATTTATTCAGATTCATAATCTTCGTAGTTTAAAATCTTTGTTTCGTTTTTCTACCTTAAATGTGACCAATATCATACCGAAAAGGGAAAACTGACGTATTTACAGTTTTCTACCGTGCCAAAGCGCGATTACAGGTTCATAGTAGGATAATTAATCAAAAAATCTGCCAATTATGAATGAGGTTATGCTTGGAGATGTCACCTTGGAACTGAAAAGGGGAGATATTGCATCGCAGGATGATATCGACGCCGTGGTTAACGCCGCCAATGCCCAGCTGAAGATCGGGGGCGGGGTGGCAGGTGCCATCCATCGCGGTGCGGGACCCGGACTGGAGGAAGAAACGCAGCCGCTGGCGCCGATCAAGCCGGGTGAGGCGGTTATTACCGGCGGACATAATCTTCCGAACGACTATGTGATACACTGCCTAGGGCCTGTTTACGGCAGGGACAAGCCCGAAGATGAGTTGCTGGCAAACTGTTATCGTAATGCCTTGCGGCTTGCCGACGAGAACGGCATAAAAGGCGTCGCTTTTCCGGCCATCTCATGCGGCGCCTTCGGCTATCCGGTAAAGGATGCCGCCAAAGTCGCCTTCTCCACTATCGAAGAAGAGTCTGCCGCACTGAAGTCGGTAGAGCTGATCCGTTTCGTGCTCTTCGGCGAAGAGGACTTGAAGGCTCACGAAGAAGTGCTGGAAGAACTACTCGGCTAATAATCGGAACTATAGCGTGGGCGTCTGGTGCAGCCTAATTACCATAGATTTCATTAATCACTCCCGCCAGTCGCACGCCCGCTTGCATCAGACGCTTCTCGACAGTATCAAAGTTGTGATACATATATTCGTAGTTGATCTCGTTGTCCTCCGGAAGATCGTATACCTGCTCTCTCAGCTCCATCGATTCACGCGCCCAGTCCAGGATGTCATCGCTTTGCCATTGACGTACCTCCTCTTCGCTCGGATGGTTGACGGCGGTTGATAGTTCGGTGTAGCTGAGGCCGTATTCATCGATCATGCCGCTGTCCCAAACGCGGTGCAGGTTGGACTGCTCCCAGAACCACTCTACCCGCACGCTGTTACCCCCGCGGTCCTCACCGGTACCTACGTGCAACGGCATGTGGATGTCACCTACAAGGTGGATAATCATTTTTAGTTTCTCTTCTTCCTCTTTGGCGCTGAGTCCGCCTCCCTTAAGGTCGGCGATCATGGTGCGCAGAGCATTTATGATGTCGCCGTTGGGGTTCTTTTCGGTCTCGTCATAGGTCATTCCGTCAGGGATGGTAACCCAGTGCCAGTCGTGCGTGTGGTCGTAAGCCGGGTCGGAACGGATTTCGTCCATCCAGGTACTGGCGATCGCCAGAGATTCGTGGCCGAGAATGCGGTCCATCTCATCGCGTGCGTCATCGGAGAGGTAATGGGCGGCGATGTCGCCGACTACGCGATGGCCCGTTGCACCCCATCGGTTGGCGGAAGTATTGGCAGTCAGGACGAAAGCGAAAAGAAGGATAATAAATCTCATGGTATCAATAGTCGTTTGTTATTTTTTACAGCAACGTAAATATCCGCATTTTTTTGAAAGATGCTAAGCGATGGCTAACATTTAACAAATATTTTACCGTTCTGCCATGTACGCTTTTCTGGATATCTTTTTCCTGTTCTTTCATACCGGATTGATTCTTTTCAATCTCTTCGGTTGGATCTGGAAGGTCACGAGAAAATGGAACCTTGCCACGCTCGGCCTTACTGCCTTCTCCTGGTTCGTGCTTGGCATTTGGTACGGTTTCGGTTACTGCCCCTGTACCGACTGGCACTGGCTGGTACGGCGGGAACTCGGCCACTACGACATGCCTAATTCCTATATCAAATTTCTTGTTGAGGCCTGGACCGGCTGGAGTCCGGATGCGGTGCTGGTAGATACGGCGACAGCTGTTTTCTTCTTTTTGGCTTTGTCGGCTTCTCTGTATGTCAATATCCGGGATTACCGTGCTGCGCAACCGGATCAGGAGTGATTTTTCGAGGCCAGCTTCTCAAAGAGTGATTTCTCTTCTTTACTCAGTTTTTCGGGGACCTGGATTTGTATACGTACGAGCAGGTCACCTTTGCTGGAAGGGTTCTTGAATTCGGGCAAGCCCATTCCGTTCAGGCGGAATAGTTTGCCTCCCGAAGTACCTGCGGGGATGTTAAGTTTCACTTTTCCTCCCAGCGTCTTGACAACGGTTTCGCCGCCCAGCACGGCGGTATAGAGATCGACCGGATGGTCGTAATACAGACTGTTTCCTTTCCGCTCGTAGCCCTCCGGCATATTAACCTTGATGGTAAGCAGCAGATCGCCTTTGGGGCCGCCCTTTACGGTAGAAGCGCCTTTGCCTTTGAGCCGCAGCCGCTGGCCGTCTTCGATGCCGGCTGGAATCTTCACTTTCATTTTTTCACCGCCTACACGCACGGTGCGGCTGGTGCCTTCATAGGCCTGTTGAAGCGATACTTCTACTTCGGCTTCTATGT
>CAYWDK010000118.1:0-5526 GCA_964457025.1 uncultured Balneolaceae bacterium
GGGGATTGAAGATCAGCTTGTAGGTGCCGCGCGGCTGTCCGCGGAACTGGGGACGGAAACCGTAGAGCACGATACTGCCTTCGCCATAACCGATATTCATCATGGCGGGCTTGCCGGCCAGGTAGCGGTCTTCGCCCATAGCCCATCCGCTCATCAGCAGGTCCTCCTCGGCATAGCGCACCGGCACGTCGATGGGCGGCTCGGGCGCCTTTTTGATGTCTTCTTTACCGCCTTCGCCTTCACGGTCGATCTTGATGACGCTGAAGGCACGGCTGTGTGAAAAGGAGGCCGCCGCTTCGGGCTGCATACCGTAAGCCATCGGGTGGTCGTTGGAGACGCTGGCCCTGATGAGCGAGCCGGGTATGAAAAAGCTCTGGTTGGAAAGGCCGCTGATGATGTTACGTACCGGCAGGCCGAACTGCTGGATGACAAAGTCGCTGGCCGAGTCAAAGGCAAGCAGTGTGCCGCCGCCCTGAACGAACTCCTGCAGGGCCAGTGCGCCTTTGAGCCCCACGCCGCCGGTATATTTTTCGGGCATGGTGCCGGGCTCGTGCCCGTTCAAAATGCCGCCGGGCCACTGGTCGGGTATGATGATGGCGTCGTACTGCGAGAGGTCGCTTTGTTGCACCTGTCGGTTGTGAAGGGTGTCGACGTCAAATTCGTAGTTCTGCAGCAGCCAGCGGGTCCATCCTTCGTCCATATTGGCCTGCCATGACTTATAGAGGCCGACTTTGGGACGGCTGAGGCGATAGAGCTCGGTATCGGGCTCATTACGAAGGCCGGTGAAGTCCAGGCCCATCTCTTCGGCCAGCTGTTGTACGGCCTCTTCGGTGCCTTCGCCTCTTTCAATGACGATGGATCCTGCTTCAAGGCCGTTGCGGCCGCCGGTGGCAGACTTCGTCCAGTAGACGTTATGCCCCTGCGCCAGCAGGCGGTTGGTAGCCTTGGCACTGGCGTTGGGCTTGTGCGAGAGTACCCAGCCGTAGTTGGAGCGCCCGTCCAGTTCGCCTGCCTCCGGATCTACCAGTCCGGTAACCGCACTGCCGCTGTAATCAAACGATTCTTCAATGCGGTTGGCCATCACGCCCATCTGCATGGGGAGCGTCCATCCGGCCAGGTCGTAGGGAGGGTCGGGCGGTCCGCCGGGATACTCAAGCAAGGTCGGGTAGTTTTGAGGCTCCATCATATCGAGCAGGAAGGGACGGAATGCCTGCGCGGTTTCGATCACATAGGTGCCCGCAGGATACTCCTTGCCTCCGGCTTCAAATTCGTCATTGGCCTGGCTGATTTCGATGCCGCCGCGGTATAAAATATTTACCAGGTTGATCGCCTCGCCGCCGTCCCACTGCTCCTGGGGAATGACGTAGGCCCACGGCTTGCCCGATTCGCCCTTGTTGATGGCGTCGCGGCCCATTCGGTAGATATTGTAGAGATAATTGGTCTTGCGGTCGGCGGCATGGTCCAGTACGGCCATCGAGCCGGTGATCATATAATCGACCGCATCACGGAAGTGCGATTCGCCTCCTTTCCAGGGATCGGGATAGAAAATATCGGTGCCGTCGGTGGGGATGCCGCGCCCGATATAGTCGGGCATGGAATCGGGATCATAAAAGCGAGGTGTCGGCGTGGCGTGGGCCGTCTCGGTGAGAATGCCGATCATATTGTGGTAATAGGGCGTGGTACGTCCGCCGCCGTTCCAGAACATGGTATAGGTATTGTCGGATACGGCGCCCGGCATCTCTTCAAGCGCAAAATAGCGCGACATGGCCGAGCCAATCTCGTTGACGCCGGTGGTCACGCCCGGGTGGATGTTCGGGTTTACGGGGTCGGAGAAGGGCGGCAAAAAGATGCGCGCCCAGGAGGGAGCGGTCTGGTGCTGGTTATAGACAATTTGCGGGTACCACTGGTGATACAGCACTTCGTTGACCTGGTAGGTCTCGGGCATGTTGTTCATAAACCAGTCCCGGTTGTTGTCGTGCCCCACATACTTCTGGTAGAGCCAGGGCGGGCCGGTCGTTTCAAAAGGAGTACCCAGCTGTTTGCGGTACCAGTCACCCACTATCTCGACCCCGTCGGGATTCATGACCGGCATAATCATCGTAATGACCCGGTCGCGTATCTTCTGCATCTGGGGTGTCTCTTCGGTGGCGATGCGCCAGGCCAGCTCGGAGGTCATTTGCCCGTGGGCCAGCTCCGTAGCGTGCATGCCGCCGTCGATCCAGACAACGGCCTTGCCTTCATCGGCCAGCTGCCGCGCTTCCTGCTCGCTGATGCGGGCACGGGCCATTTTCTCGCTGATCTCGCGGTAATGATCCAGCCTGGCAATATTCTCCTCGCTGGAGATGAAAAAGAGTTTCATGGGACGTCCCATAGACGACTCGCCGATGGTGATCAGTTCGACGCGGTCGCTGGCCTCAGCCAGACGGTCGTAATATTCAAGCATCTGGCCGTAGTCGGCCAGCTTATAGTCGGCTCCTACTTCAAAGCCGAAGACGTCGGATGGCTTCGGTACCTGCTCCTGTGCCTGCGAAAGGGCCGGCAGGGCAAAGAGGACGGCCACAAGCATTGCGGCTGCGGCAGTGGCGGATCCGGTTATATGGGATTTGAATTTGTTTAACCCTAAAGACGGTATCGATGTGAGCATGGCGGAAGAGTGTTTATTGGTTGTATAGCTACAGGCCGGCTTTGAAGGCCTACGCCATTATAAATTTTATGAGACTATTTTGAAATGTTGCCGGCCCGCATCATACTTTAGGGCGGCTCTCTTTACATCTTATTACAGCGTGGAGGGCGAGGCGGCGGCTCAAAAGATGCGTTGTCGTTTCATCATCTAATGATTATCATAGAAGCGATGGCATTTTGGAAGGGGTACGCACTATGCGGCGGCCTTTTGGAAATGTCTCTACAAATGTAGCACGGGATACAGAACCGGGCCCTAAATAGCGAAGAAAACCTCATCATGGAAGTAAAAGAAGTGACGGACATTTCGGGGAGAGAAGAGTTTATCCGCTTTCCGTTTTCATTGTTTAAAGACAACGACTACTGGGTACCTCCCCTGGTCAGTGAAGAGATGGAAGTATTCAACCGGGATGAAAACCCGGTATTCCGGCATGCCGACGCCCGGCTGTTTATAGCGTATCGGGACGGCAAGGCTGTGGGACGTGTCGCCGCCGTCATCAACCGCCTTGAGGTGGAGCGGCAGGGCAAGCCCAAGATCCGTTTCGGCTGGTTCGACGTAATTGACGACCTGGAGGTGAGCCGTGCATTGATCGGCGAGGTGGAGAAGATAGGCCGCGAAAATGGCCTGGAGTATATCGAAGGCCCGCTCGGCTTTTCCAATATGGACAAGGCCGGCATGCTGGTAGAAGGCTTCGACAAGATGAATACCATGGTGACCTGGTACAGCATGCCTTACTATCACAAGCACATGGAACAACTCGGCTTTGAAAAGGAGACCGAATGGGTGGAGTACCGTATCACCATCCCGGAAGAGGGCCCGAAGGAGAAGGTGCGCAAGTTCTCCGACCTGGTAATGAGGCGCTACAACCTGCAGGTGATCAACTTTTCCAGCAATAAGGATATCCTGGACAATGCCGAGAGGATGTTCGAGCTCGTCAACAAGACCTATTCCGAACTGAGCACTTTTGTGCCGGTGCAGCCCGAGCAGGTGGAGTACTACAAGAAGAAGTACCTGCGTTATCTCCATCCCGACTTTATTACCTGTGTGGGAGATGAAGAGGGCGAGCTGGTAGCCTTTGCCATCACCATGCCCTCCTTTGCCGAGGCGCTGCAGAAGGCAAACGGAAGCCTGCTGCCCTTCGGCTGGCTGCATATGCTTAAGGCGCGCTGGTTCCCGACCACGGCCGACTTCTACCTGATAGGCGTGAAGCCCGAATTTCAGAACAAAGGCATCACCGCCATCATATTCAAGGAGATGAACGAGATGTTCAACCGCAAAGGCATCAAAGAAGTGGAGACCAATCCCGAGCTGGAAGACAATAAGGCGATACAGGCACTGTGGGGCAGCTACGAACACGATCTGCACAAGCGCCGCCGCACCTACCGTAAGGAGCTTTAATTCCTGCCCATAAAAAAAAGCCCCGGTCACAGACCGAGGCTCTTCTTAAAATCGAGTAGAAAGTACTTTGTACTTACTACTTTATACTATCTGCTAGCAGAAACTAGTGATAGTCAAGGCTCCGAACGTTAATGGCGCTCAGGCCTTTGGGTGTTTCTTCAACTTCAAATTCAACACTTTCGTTGTCTTCAAGTCCCTGGTTGTAGTCCAGGTTTTCAACGTTATTCCTGTGCACGAAGACATCCTTGCCGCCGTCGTCAGGTTTGATGAATCCAAATCCTTTTTGGGTATCGAAAAATTTTACTTTGCCTTGTTTCATGTATTGTATAGTAGTGTGTTTTGGTACCTGCAGGGTTCACTTCTTGAGAAGGGCGTTATACCAGTTAAAGTTAATAGCGCGTCTATTCCAAAAAACTACATAATGCAGGTGGGAATTAAATATAACGCCTTAGTATAAGGGTCTGAGAGCGGAAAACCTATTTTTAATTGAAATCAAGGATGATATGGCATTAGACGGAAGGCAGGAGGGGTGTCAGGCGGGGACGTCCTTCAGGAAACGGATCGAGAGGTTGTTGAAGGCCTCCGGCTGTTCCACATTGACCACATGGCCGCACTTTTCCACTACTTCCAGCAGTGCTTTCTTATGCTCGTTCACTATTTTGCGCACCGGCGGCAGGAAGAGGTAGTCCTCGCCTCCCATCACGTAAAGGGTAGGGATGCCGGTCTCTTTTTCCCTGAAATAGCGCAGCAGGGGATTGACCTCCCGCGTCATGTTGAACCACTTCATAAACTCTTTTTTATAGAGCTTCTTGGCTTCGCGGATAAAGAGCAGCCGCGATTCGGAGTGGCGCTTGCGGGGCAGGATGATCCAGGCGAACAGCTTGTAGAGCCACATGAAGGGGACCATCTTCTTGAAGAGGTGTCCCATGCCCACCAGGAAACGCGAACGGACATCAAGCCTCATGATAGCGCCGCACATCACCATCGACTGTACCCGGTCCGGCGCGATCTCGCCGATAGTGCGGATGATGATGGTGCCCAGGGAGACGCCCACAAAATGGGCTTTCTCGATTCCGGCTTCATCCAGCACATGAAGGATATCTTCGCTGATAAGCCGGAAGGTGTATTTATCGCGGTAATACTTTTCGAGGAGCTCGCTCGACTTGCCGTGGCCCCTCAGGTCAAGCAGCAGTACGTTGAAATGCTCGCGGTACTCCCTGACTTGCTTGAACCAGATGGACGAACTGCCGCCGGCGCCGTGAATAAAGACGACCCAGTCGGCCTGCTCATCCAAGTGATATGTCTGATAATGAAGCATCTGTTCGGTAATTGTTGAGATGCGGTATAACGAGAGTACGCCGCTTTAAGTTTCAGAGGGTATAATATTCGGTTTTTGTTTCTGTAGCAACAAGCAAGGAATCAACCTTATGGGCAGAAGGCAGATGTGA
>CAYWDK010000119.1:0-5456 GCA_964457025.1 uncultured Balneolaceae bacterium
ACAGCGAAGCGGAGTTCTTGCAGATGACGCTCCTGGATATTCGTCCCGAAGAGGACCACGAGGCCGTTCGTAAGGATGTGATGGGCCACAAGGGCAAGAAATCCTTTTCCGAAGAGTGGCAGCATCGGAAGAAAGACGGCAGCCTGATACATGTTGAGATATCGGCTGCCGACGTGCAGTACGATGACAGCACCTATCGCCTTGTTTTGGTAAACGATATTACCCAGCGAAAAAAAGTGCAGGAACGCATTATACAGTCGTTTATCGAAGGCGAAGACCGTGAGCGGCAGCGGGTTGCGCGGGAGTTGCATGACGGAGTAGGCCAGTATTTGTCCGCCTCTCACATGAATCTGAATTCTATCGAAAAGAGAGTAAAAGGGCTCAGCCAGAAGACAGTCGAACGATTCGAGACGGGAGTGGACCTTCTGAAGAAAGCGATAAGTGAAAGCCGTAATATCGCAAGGAACCTGATGCCGGACCTGTTGCAGGATTACGGGCTAGTGCTCGCCCTTCAGTCGCTGATCGAAAGCATGGAGAAGAGCACCGAAATCCGGTTTGATTTTGAAACCAATATCGAAGAGTCGATATTAGCTTCACAGTCAATTATCAATATCTACCGGATTATCCAGGAGGCGGTTAACAATGCGGTGCGTCACGGCAACTGTTCGCATATCTCCATCCAGCTGTACCAGGACGAATCGGCCATTCGATGTACCATCGAAGACGACGGAAGGGGTGTAGAGCTGACCGAGCAGATGGAAAGGCAGGGACTGGGGTTGCGAAGTATCCGCAACCGCGTTAAAAGCATGTCGGGAACGGTTGAGCTTGAGAGTACTCCGGAAAAAGGAATGACCATATTGATTGAGCTGCCGCTTGCGGCACAATTAGCAGAGGAGCAGTCATGAACGCACTACGTATACTTGTTGCAGACGACCACAAGATCATCAGAGACGGAATCCGGGCAATGCTGGAGGAGCAGGAAGGGTGGGAGATCGTCGCCGAGGCCGAAAATGGGAAACAGGCGGTTGAAATTTGCAAGAAGGAGAGCATCGATTTCGTGCTGATGGATATCACCATGTCCGAGATGGACGGTATTGAGGCTACGCGCGCCATCAGAGAAGAGTTTCCGGAATTGCCGGTACTTGCCCTCAGCATGCTGCAGGAAGATGAGCACATCCGACGTATGATTGAAGCCGGAGCTTCGGGTTATGTGTTAAAGAGTTCGGGTAGCGAAGAGCTGGTGGAGGCGATGGAGACCGTGCTTGGAGGCAGCTACTATTTCAGCGAAGAGGCTACCGACGCCATTATGAAAGATCTGGTGGAATCGGGCGGCAAGAAAAGCGCGGTTGTCGGACCGGAGAGCCTCACCGAACGTGAAGTGGAAGTGCTGGAACTGATCTGCCAGGAGATGACCAACCAGGAAATCGCCGACGAGCTGTTTATCAGTGTGCGAACCGTCGACGCACACCGCCGCAACCTTCTGCAGAAGACGGGCGCCCGAAATACGGCCGGCTTGGTGAAGTACGCCCTTAAGAACGGACTCATCAACTGACCATACACGTAGGTGAAAACACCTATTCAAAATAGGCTTTAGTCGCTATTTTTTTCCTTCCATTATAGAAGTAGCATGCAGTCATAAACGCTATTCAAATCCATATAATGGTAGATGCTAAAAAAATTCATACGGTGTTGATTGGTAAAGAAAGCAGCCTCAACACGACGATCAGCAAAATATTGAAGGATAAGGAAGAGCTGAAGTTCGATTTCTGGACGGTCGGATCCCTGCCGGGACAGTTGAAAAAAAGGAGAGGCTATACTATTGACGTGGCTATTATCGATCTCAGGTCGTTTTCCGAGCCGCCGGTCTCGGTGGTACAAAAACTCCTCGCTTTGGAAGCTATTAAGGAAGTGCTGGCCATTCATATCTACAGCAACGGTCCTCCGGTCGACCGCCTTGTCGAAGCCGGTGCCAAAGGGTACCTGACGCCCGAAACCAGCGAGCAGCAGTTGCTGGAAGCGATTGATACTCTCAGCCGAGGCGAAGTGTACCTTGGTATTTGAAAGTATCCATTGCGGAAAACACCTAGTGGAAAATGCCGATATTCGGTTTGAAGATAAGGCCTAGTAAAAAATAGGCCTTTGACGTCTTACGCAAAAGCAATTCATTCGCCATTTTATCCTATATCATTTACAGAAAACGCAAATCAGCAGGAATGACGGTAATTGCACAATCATGGGAGAAGACGATCAAAACCCAACCGTAGCTGTGCGGTAAGTAACCTGCTGAAGATAGAACGGATCAGGAAGCAAATATCAAATTCATAATTTCTCAAATAAATTTTTAATGAACTCAGTATCCAAAATATCCACCGGACTTACCGGCCTGGACGAAATCCTGAATGGAGGCCTGTTGTCCCATAAATCTTATCTGATCCGGGGCGGGCCCGGCACCGGCAAATCAACGTTCGGTTATCATTTTCTTTCAGAGGCAGTAAAGAACAAAGAGAACGCCCTCTATATCACACTGGGTGAGTCACAAGACAATGTTTTTGCAAATGCCATTCAGCTGGGCATCGATCTTTCGAAGGTAAACTTTCTGGATCTGAGTCCTGAGGCGGACCTGCATCGCAACGCCTCTTTGTACAGTGTATTCACCTCGGCCGAAGTGGAACAGGAGCCTATCCTCAAGTCCATCGCCAAAGCGGTGGATGAGCATAAGCCGTCGCGCGTATTTTTGGATTCAATTACCCTGCTGCGTTCGGTGAGCCAGGACCCTTTCCAGATGCGAAAGATGGCGCTCTCCTTTATCAACTATATTTGTAGCATGGGGGCGACATTGCTGATCAGCTCGGAGTCGATGGATGAGGCGGGCGACCGCGACGCCAACTTCTGGGTCGACGGTATCATCGGTCTTGAATACACGCCGGAATGGCGCAAGATCAGCGTGACTAAATACCGGGGATCCGATTTTAAGCACGGTACACACGCTTTTCGGATCGGGGATGAGGGCGTACAGGTATATCCCCAACTCCAGCCCAAACAGTATGACCGGCACTTTTTAAGCGATCCTATATCTACCGGTGTAAAAGAACTGGACGAGCTGCTGCACGGCGGTATTGAAAAGGGAACGATATCGATTGTTACAGGCCCCACCGGTGCAGGCAAGACCAACTTTGGCATCCAGTTCCTAAAGGAAGCGGCCGGCCGTGGCGAGCGTTCCGCCATTTATACGTTTGAAGAGTCGGCGGAAATGCTGATCAAGCGTTCCGAATCGATCGGCGTCCCCATCCGTTCCATGATCGACAGCGGCAAGCTGAAGCTGGTGCCGGTTCAGCCGCTGGCCTATTCGCCCGACGAGTTTTCGGCGATGATCCGCCAGGACGTAGAAGAGAACGATACGCGCATCGTCATGATCGACTCCATTGGTGGCTACGGCATCTCGGTACGGGAAGAGAGCACCCTGGAGCGGCTGCATTCGCTTACCGTTTACCTGCAGAATATGGGAGTGACTACGCTGATGATCCATGAAACGTCGACCATTACCGGCCTTTTCGAGACGACCGGGATGAATGCCAGTTATCTGGCCGACAATATCATCTTTTTGCGTTATCTCGAGCTGAACGGAGAACTGCAGAAAGTGATCGGCGTACTCAAGAAGCGCATGAGTGATTTTGAGAAAGGCATTCGACGTTTTGATATCACCCCGCAAGGATTGAAAGTGGGTAAACCGCTGAAGGGGATTAAGGGCATCTTGTCCGGTATACCTCAATATGACGGTACTACCATTCAACAATAAAAATATGCTGAAAAGCTAAAGATGGCATCCGCACTTAGCATACATTTTAGAGAGCAGCTGGCATACCGGGAAGAACCGGTCGTCTTGCTATCACTGCAAAACAGCGCTGATAGCGAACTGGTTCGGGACTATCTTTCCGACGACTATGATGTCATTACTGTCTATGGCGAGCAAAGCGAGATTGAGGATATCGATTTCGACCTTTGTATCGTCGACCGGAACACCTTTGCCCAGAACCGGGATTGGCTGCTCGCCTATAAGGAGTCGAAAGCCCCGGTGATTGTACCTTTCCTGCTATTTGTACGAAGCGATACCTGGTCACGTACCACCGATCCTATCTGGAGCGAGGTTGACGATGTGATTCCCGTTCCCGTTTCCCGGCCTATTTTACAGTCCCGTATCCAATCACTGATGAAGTCACGCGATTACTCTCTGGAGCTGAAGTTGAAGAACGAGCAGCTTAGCATCT
This sequence comes from uncultured Balneolaceae bacterium, assembly GCA_964457025.1. Classification (GTDB taxonomy): domain Bacteria; phylum Bacteroidota; class Rhodothermia; order Balneolales; family Balneolaceae; genus CAYWDK01. The sequence goes on from CAYWDK010000119.1 coordinate 4,266, forward strand.
ACGAGCAGGCTATCCACGCCACCAATACGGGCGTACTTATTACCGACGCGCGCGAGGATGATAACCCTATCATCTTTGCAAACAGAGGATTTGAAGAGATGACAGGTTATGAGCAGGAGGAGATCCTGGGCCGGAATTGCAGGTTTCTGCAAGACGACGACCGCGAACAGGAAGCCTGTACCGTCATACGGTCCTTTATTGATGCCGGCCGGGAGGGGCACTCCCTGATACGAAACTACCGCAAGGACGGCACTCCCTTCTGGAATGAATTGAGTATTGCCCCAATCCGTAATAATGAGGGGGAGGTTACCCACTTTGTAGGTATTCAAAATGATGTAACGGAACTGGTAGAGGCCCGGAGCAGCCTGCAGGAGGAGAAAGAGTTTATCAGTGCGACTATGAACCTTCTGCCCAACATATTTTTTGTGGTGGATTCCGGACTGAATTTTACGATGTGGAATGCCGCTTTTGAACAGATCCTGGGGTATAACGAAGCGGAGATACGGGAAATGTCTCCCGTCGAATTTTTTCCCGAGCGGGAGCGAGCCCTGGTGCAGGAAAAGATGAAAGAGATTTATGAAAAGGGCGAAGCCGAGATGGAGGCAGACGCCCTTACCAAAGAGGGCTCTATAAAACGCCTGTACGCTATCGGCAAGCGATTTGACAGTCAGGGAGAGACCTATATCATAGGCAGTGCCATAGACATTACGGAGCGTGCCCGGGCTGAGTATGAGTTGGAGCAGCAAAAGCAGCTTATGAGCGCTATCATCAACCAATCGGATTCCGTGATCTACGTAAAAGATTCCGATGGCCGGATTATACTTGCGAACCACAAGTTTCAGCAGTTGTTTGAGGCCGACTACAGCCGGGATGTAGCCCCCAAAGACGAGGATTTTATAAGCGGGGATGAAATAAAGGAGATACGTCAAAACGATCTCCGAGTGCTGGAGACGGGTCGATCCATGGAGTTTGAGGAGACGGTTACTTTTGGGGAAGACAAGCGCCATTTTGTTTCCGTCAAGTACCCATTGAAAAACGTGCCCGGCTTCGAGGGATGCCTGTGCGGGATCTCTACGGATATCACGGAGCAGAAGAGGACGATGCATAAGCTGGAAGAACGGATGAAAGAGCAGAAGTGCCTTTATCGTATTTCCAGCATGATTGAAGGAGACTATACGGTGGGTGAACTGT
>CAYWDK010000120.1:0-3294 GCA_964457025.1 uncultured Balneolaceae bacterium
AAAGACGAACCAAGATTGTTTGTACCCTGGGTCCCAGTACCCGAAGCGAAGAGAAGATTGAAAAACTGGTGCAGAACGGGATGAATGTCGCCCGTATCAATTTTTCGCACGGCACTTATGACGATCATGCCGAGATCATAGGTATTTTGCGAAAGGTTGCCGACCGTTACGATGTCAGCTTGCCGATACTCGGAGATCTTCAGGGGCCGAAAATACGGGTCGGCAAAATGAAGGACGGTGCACAAAAGCTTGAAACGGGCGAATACATTACCATAACATCCGAAGAGGTGGAGGGGACATCGGAGGTTATCCCCATTGATTACCGCGGGCTGGTGGGCGATGCCAAAGAGGGGAATCGCATCCTGATGGACGACGGCCTTCTGGAGCTCAAGGTTGTTAAGAAGAATGCCGATACCATTACCGCCCAGGTGGTAGTGGGAGGGGAGCTGAAATCACGCAAGGGGGTAAACCTTCCGGATGTCAAGATTTCCATGCCTGCGCTTACCGAAAAAGATATCAAAGATCTGAAATTTGCAGTGGAGCACGAGGTGGATTATATCGGGATGTCGTTTGTCCGTACCGCCGATGACGTACAGGAAGTTATTTCACGGGTAAGGGCCGAGGGCAGTACCGCAGGCATCATCGCAAAGATAGAGAAGCCGGAAGCCGTTGATGTGATTGACGAAATTATTGAAGAAGCCAACGGTATCATGGTTGCAAGGGGCGACCTGGGTATCGAGATCGCGAGCGAAAGCGTGCCTATGGTCCAGAAGAAAATTATCGATCGCTGCCGGAAAGCAGGCAAGCCGGTTATTACGGCTACGCAGATGCTTGATTCCATGATGCAGAATCCGCGTCCCACCCGCGCCGAGAGTTCGGATGTGGCCAATGCCGTACTTGACGGCACCGATGCTGTGATGCTGTCGGGAGAGACGGCAGCCGGGTTGTATCCCGTCGAGGCGCTGCAGACCATGGACAAAATCTGCAGGTCGGTTGAAGGCAAGGCTTCGCATATTTACAACAGCCTTGAGTACCGCAAGCCCGAATGGAAAGAGAAGCAGGTGATAGAGTCGCTGGCTTACTCCTGCGTGATGCTTGCCGAGAATGTGGATGCCAAAGCCATAAGCACGATCACCCATTCGGGAAGTACGGCACGGCGTATTGCCAAATTTCGCCCCAATGTTCCCCTTGTCGCCTTTACCGAAAGCGACTATGTAAGGCGGCAACTGGCCCTGGTATGGGGAGTAAAACCGGTGAAGATCAGTGAGATTTTTGATACGGACAAGAGTGTCAAGCTTATGGAAGAGTATATGAAGAAGCATGGCATGGTGTTGAACGAGGACCGTGTGATTATTGCTACCGGCATGCCGATTGCCAAGCGCGGCCGCACCAATATGATTAAGGTAAGTACGATCGAATAACTGAAGGTGGTATGCCGTGAAAAAGTGGCTCATCATAGCACTGGTCTTGTTGACTGCGGGATGCAGCGGCAGTCTCAAGAGCTCTTTTACCAACTTTAGGGCGCACTATAACGGTTTCTACAATGCCCAGAAGAATTTTGATGCCGGCCTGAACCAGGTAGCGCGTCAAAAGATACAGCTGGATGTTTCTTCCCCCATTCAAGTGCATCCTTCGCCTACCGGCGCCGGAAGCGAAGACTTTAAAGCCGCCATCGACAAAACCGCACGGGTACTCAGGAAGTTTCCCGATTCGAAATGGACGGATGATGCCCTGTTTTTGATGGGCAGGTCGTATTTTTATGACCGTCAGTTTTATCTGGCGGAGCAGAAGTTTGAAGAGCTGTTCCAGCTGAGCACAGCCGCGAAGTTCGATCAGAAGGCCATTATCTGGAAGGCCCGGACCCTGTTGGAACTGGAGCGCTATGAAGAGGGCGTCTCCTACCTGGAAGATGCCGTCAATTCACTGGTAAAAGAACAGAAGTGGTATACCTATCTCAATGCCGAAGCCAAGGTACTGCTGGGCGAGCACTACGCCATGCTGGGAGAGTGGGAGCGGTCGCGCGAAGAACTGTCGGATGCCATCCCGTCGATAGAGGAGAAAAAGCTGAAAGCGAGGACTTATTTTCTGCAGGCTCAGGTGCTGGAGCGGCTCGGCCGTTTTGGAGAGGCCTATTTCGCCTTTGACCAGGTAGGCCCGCTCTTCCCAGAGTATGAGTATATCTACTGGGCCGAAATTAAAAAGGGTCAGGTTGCCCGACAGGAAGGTAATTTTGACCTTGCAAATTCAATCTTTGTCTCTATGTCGCGCGATGACAAGAACTTTGAGCGAAGGGCCAAAATCCGTTATGAAATAGCCCGGACTCAGGAGATGAGAGGCGACTACCAGACAGCTGAGAGGTGGTACAGGGAACTTTTGCAGGCAACGGTTAATGTCCCCTCGCAGCTGCTGAGATCGGAAATTTACTTTCGGCTGGGGAAGATATACGGAGACCGGTATAAAAACTTTTCGGTTGCGGCTGCCTACTACGATTCCGCTTCCGTAGCTTCACGGTCCCGGGATGCCGTGGCAGACAATACAGAGAACCCGCAGTTGCTTGCCGACGTTTTTGGAAGGTATGTATCTCTGAAAAGCGAAGAGGCGAGAGCAGACAGCCTGCTCCGGCTCGGTTCACTGTCGCCGGAGCAGTTGGATTCTACAGTGGCAGAGGTTCGCCTGCAGCGTCTTGAGGAACTCAGGGAGCAGCTCGGCTCCGGGCAAAACACACTGGCCAATATCGACCGCAATGATGCTGCCTCTCGGGATGCCGGCTCGACCGTTTATGGATTTTTGAATTACCGAAACTCGCGGCTGGCCACCGAATCGAGACAACAATTCACTATAGTGTGGGGCGATCGCCCGCTGGTAGACAACTGGCGCCTTGCATCTCAGATAAGCGGGAGCCAGTACGGCGCTGAAGAAACGGCACGGCAAGAAACGAGTGGAGGACAGCAAGGGCGGGTTGATGACAGCCGCCTGGGTATCGACCTGTCTGAGATCCCCGCTACCGAGGAAGAAAAAGCGAGGCTCCGAAATGAACTCATAACGACACAATATGAGATCGGTAACCTCTTCTTTTTTACGCTCGAGCGCGCCGACAGTGCCAAAGCCTACTTCCGGAATATCGCCGAGCGGTATCCCGGCCACGAGCTGGCGCCTAAAGCGATGTACTCCCTGTTCCAGATCTATAACCGAAGCCAGCAGGAAGACAGCAGCCGGATTTGGGGTGAGCGGATTGTCAATGATTATCCCGATACGCCTTATGCCGATCAGCTTCGCAGGCAATGGGGGATAGGT
>CAYWDK010000120.1:3394-5259 GCA_964457025.1 uncultured Balneolaceae bacterium
ATCGCTTTCCGTACGGCTTACTGGGACAGCGTGCGTTCTGCCGTGGCGGAATACGACAGCTTGTTCCCCGACGACCCGCTCGGAAAGAAAGTTCAGGCACTCAAAGAGGCCTTATCCCGGATGCCCGCTTCGGCTTCGCTGCCTGCTTGTGAAGATTATGGGATTGAACTGCAGGTAGCGCCGGATATGCGGGACTTCCTTGACAGCATCAGCTGGCCGGATTCACTTGCCGACAGCCGGCTTTCGGGCACCATCAGCTACTCCTTTGTAGTAAACCAGGAAGGTACTGTGGAGTCGTATGCCTTACTATCCGGCCGGAGTCCCCCTGCGGTACAGCAGGCGTATGAAAGGGCAATTGAACGATCGCTGCGATTTGCACCGTTAGAAACCGGGGAATACAGCGGCAGCTTACGTTGCAAAGTCACTTTCCCTATCCGGAATTGAGTTTTCTTCTGCATCAGCCGTTTTCTTTTGCTATTTGCAACAGGCTGTCGAGGTGATGTTTCCTGATATATTTGACCAGGCCTTTGTTTATTTTTTTGACAAGTCCCGGCCCTTCATATATCAGCGGGGAGTAGAGCTGCAGTAAATCGGCGCCGGCTTTTATCATTTCGATGGCTATCTGTGCGGAGCGAATCCCGCCGACGGCGATAATGGGTTTTTGGGCGTTGGTAGCTTCGCTGATCCAACGGACCAGCTGGACGCTTTTGCCACTGATCGGATTACCGCTGAGGCCTCCCTGCCCGATTTTCTTGAGGAGTTTGGGGTTGGTTTTTAAGCCGTTTCTGTTTGAGGAAGTATTGGAAGCTACGTAGCCGTGAATACGGTGCTCTTCACAAATTTCTACCAGTTCTTCGAGTTCTTCCCTTTCCAGGTCGGGAGAAAATTTGACCAGGCAGGGAACGATGCTGGCGTCCGACTTAATATCAAGGGCCGAGAGAAGTTCGTTGAGGGCAGAGGGCTCTTCAAAAGTTTTGCCCTCCGAAGTATTCGGACAGGAGATGTTGATGGTTATGTAGTCGGCGACCTTGCGGGCTTCCGAGAAGCTGAAGATGTAATCCCGTATGGCCTTGTCGCCCATAATAGCCGGGTCGTGCGTTTTGGCAACATTGATGCCGAGAGGTATGGACAGGGATTTGTTTTTGAGCCTTTTTACGATAGTTTTAGCCCCGTCATTGTTCAGCCCCATACGGTTGATCAGTGCCTGGTCGTCGGGCAGGCGGAACAGGCGCGGTTTGGGATTGCCCGTGTTTGGATTGCCGGTAATACTGCCGACTTCCACAAAGCCGAAACCGAGGGCCTCCATGACGCCCGGCAGGTGGCCATTTTTGTCAAAGCCGGCGGCTAGGCCGACCGGATTACGAAAGGTGAGTCCCCAGATGTGCTGGCTGAGCTCAGGGGACTGGTAGTTGTACAGAGAACGCGCCAGGAATTTGAGTATGGCGCTGTCGGAAGCCAGACGGGCGAAATGTTGTGTCGCTTCGTGAACCTTCTCCGCATCGTATCGGAAAAGGAGGGGCCGAAGCAGGGATTTATAGACCATAATTTGTGTTGGAAGTCATTTTGAAGCGGTCGTAAATTACGGAGCTTTAAACTAAGAACGAAATAACAGGAGGCTTTTGCCTTACGCAATGTATCCTGATACCATAGAAAAAGTTGAAGAATATCTGGCGGGGATTCCCAAATTCCAGGACAGGGGCTTGAAGGCGGCAAATTTCGACCTCGGCCGTTTCAGAAAGTTTTGCCGTGCTATGGGAGACCCCCAGGTCGAATTCCCTGCGATACATGTGGGCGGGACCAACGGCAAGGGGAGCAGCTGCCAGATCCTGGCTTCGGTTTACCAGCATGCCGGCTATAAAACGGGG
>CAYWDK010000121.1:0-5240 GCA_964457025.1 uncultured Balneolaceae bacterium
GCCTGAATGCTCCTAAACCCTTATTCCGTAAGGTTTTATAGAAGCCTTTAATCAAGGTTAGATGGCTCTCATAAACGGGCATCTGTCTAAAAAGCCCGGCATATTGGGTGTAGAGATTTCATTCAGCATGGTGGCTAGAGATGAGACCCCCTGAGGTCACACGCCCCGGACATTGACGTGTCCGGGGCTTTTTTTATTCAAGAGACTTCGCATCAATGACAGTGGCCTGGTATGGCGCCGGCCTTAAAACCTACCCTATTTGTTTTATAATTAATTACTTGCCCTTTAACACCTAATTAACTAAAGTCAATCAAGAGACAGCGCTGCAGACCGAAAATTTCCCTCCTCAATAACGCATAAGCTACGGGCCGCGATTACTCCGGTTATAATAATTGACTATTAATTAAACGGAGTCAGTATATGCAATTACCAAAAACTACAGCCTTAAAGAGGCTGTTATTTCTATTTTTGGCGGGATTTTTTAGCATCGGCATCCTTTCCTGCCATGATTCGGCAACAAAGGCAGAGGAAGACGAGACATTAAAGCCCAGTCCCAAACAAATGCTGGAAGCAATTAAGCTGCCAGACGCACCTGAATTTCCAGACCTTGATGAACTGAAGACGATATCCAAGGATGAAACTAAAAACCACAACCTTCTTTCTTCTCATCCTGCTTCCACTATTCAAGGACTGGGCTCATTAGGCGGAAACTATGGTTTTGCATACGGCAATAATGAATTCGGACAAACCGTAGGACAAAGCCAAACTTCAACCGGCCTTTATCACGCCTTCTTCTGGGAAGCCGTTACCGGCATGTACAACTTAGGACAAATAGTTGGTGATCCAAGTGTAGCCTTTAGTATTAATAACCAAGAACAGATTACCGGCTACACTCATAACACTTCTGGTTTTGTTCGTGCATTCTTTTGGGAAAACGGCACCATGATTGACCTCGGAACCCTCGGGGGATACCACAGTTTAGCCCTGAGTATTAACGACCAGAGCCAGGTCGTGGGACGTGCCCATACAACAACCAATACATATCACGCCTTCCTTTGGGAAAATGGCACTATGATTGACCTCGGCACACTCGGTGGAAACTTCAGCATCGCTTATGATATTAACAATCAGGGTCAGGTCGTTGGGTTTAGCCGTACTTCTTCCGGCCACAATCATGCTTTTCTTTGGGAAAATGGTACCATGACCGACCTCGGGACTCTCGGGGGAAACTCCAGTATTGCCCTGGGTATTAACGGCCATGGTCAGGTCGTGGGGCGTAGTCGTTCCTCTAACGGGAGCTATCACGCTTTTCTCTGGGAAAATGGTACTATGACTGACCTTGGGACCCTTGGAGGACACTATAGCGAAGCTTGGGATATTAATGATCTAGGCCATGTAGTAGGATGGAGTTATACAACTCCTAATCGTTTTCATGGTTTCCTCTGGGACGCAACTAATGGTATGATCAACCTTGGAGGTCTGGATCCTACTTATTTATTGAGCCAAGCGTTCAGCATTAACAACAGCGGCCAAATAACCGGGGGAAGCGTCAACACATCACGATGGTGGGAACCTGTTATCTGGTACGCGGAAACCAACAAACCGCCAGTGGCCGGCGCCGGCGCCGACCGGACCGTAGAGTGTACCGGCCATCCGTCCACACCCGTAACGCTGGACGGCAGCGGCTCGTCCGATCCGGACGGAGATCCGCTCACCTACTCATGGAGCCTGGGTGGTATGGAGATTGCCACGGGCCAAACACCGACTGTTGATCTGGCCCTCGGCAGCCATACAGTTACACTTACGGTCACCGATCCCGACGGGGAAAGTGACAGCGATGAGGTTGTGATCGACATAGTCGATACCACGCCCCCACAGATAGCATATACAGTAGAAACATCCACGCTCTGGCCGGTCAACCACCGCATGGTGCTGGCCGTCAGCGGTATTTCGGCTTCCGACATCTGCGACCCTAACCCTAGCGTTACGGTGGATATAGTCAGCAATGAGGCCGTCAACGGCCGTGGCGACGGCAACACCGCTCCCGACTGGGAGGTCGCCGAAAACGGCGACGGCACTTTCGACGTTTACCTGCGCGCCGAACGCAGCGGCCGCGGCAACGGGCGCATCTATACGGTGAGCATGACTGCCGTCGACGCTTCCGGAAATTTAAAAGTAGCCACCGTTGAGGTTGCGATTCCCCACAACCAGGGACGCCGGTAATAGAGAATATTATATCCTCGGGGACTGGGTGTCTCCGGGGATATTCTATCGTCGTAGACCAGATGCACCACTACGATCTTCCGCCTGACTCCCGAATGCTTATGGTCACCCCAGTACAACCCTGCCTGAATACTTATAAGCCATATTTCGGGAAGTTTTATAGAAGCCTTTAATCTAGATTAGATGCCTCTCATATACCGGCATCTTTGCGCAGAGCCTCGCATATTGGGTGTAGAGATTTCATTCAGCATGGTGGCTAGAGATGAGACCCCTTGAGGTCGACGCCCCGGACATTGAGTTGTCCGGGGCTTTCTTTTTGGTACTATCTTCCCCACACTCTACCACGCCCCGCCCTTGTTCCTTTATATATAGGGAAAATCTGCCCTGCTTTCCTCAAAAACGGCTCCCAGCCTGTGGAAAACGCCCTTCCCCGGTCCGCCGCCGGCTGTCCCCGGTCACTCTAAAAGAATTTAATCCCCTTTTTCAATTAATCTCTTGACATATTCCACACCTTTGGGGTACATTGTGGGTTGAAGTGGGAGAATGTGGGAATTCTTGTATCCGCTTTCGATATCGATAACAAGCACTGATTTCTGGGGAAATCCTATATGCCTAGTTTTAAAGGCCAATACGAACACAGCGTAGATAATAAAGGACGCGTCAGCTTCCCGGCCAAACTACGCAAAAGCCTGAACCCCCAGGCCCAGGAACGGTTTACTATTCTCAGAGGGCTCGAACCCTGCCTGTACCTCTATCCGGAGGATGAATGGCAGAAAGTAGAGGATCAGCTTTCCCAAATCAACAGTTTTACCAAAGAGGGCCGTACCGTGAAGCGCAATTTCCTGCGTTTTGCCGAAGACCTCTCCCTGGATAACCAGAACCGCATTGCTCTCCCTTCGCAACTGATGGAATGGGCCGACATCGATGGCAAAGCCATCTTTATCGGCAGCGGCGAACGCATCGAAGTGTGGTCGCCGTCCAAGCTCGATGAAGTCGATTCCGGACTCAGCTTTGAATCGTATCAAGAACTTTTTGAGCGCGTGATGGGTGACCATGATACCAATGACCAAACATGAAACGGGATATAAGCACGTACCGGTACTGCTCAATGAGTCCGTAGCACAGCTTGTTACGGATCCCGGCGGTATCTATGTGGATGGCACGCTCGGCGGAGGCGGCCACTCGATGGAAATCCTGTCTCATCTAAACAAAGACGGTCACCTCTACGGTATCGACCAGGACGATGAAGCCCTGCAAGCCGCTCGCACCCGTATCGGCAACGATCCGCGATTTTCCTCCATCAAAGGTAATTTCGGGTACCTCTCCAGGCTATTACCCCCAGAAACACACGGAGAGGTATCCGGAATCCTTTTGGATCTCGGCGTTTCCACCCACCAGATCACCCAAGCCGACCGCGGATTCAGCTTCCAGGAAGACGGTCCGCTGGATATGCGCATGAGCAACCTGCGCGGCGTCACCGCACACCAGGTGGTCAATGAGTATTCCTACGAAGATTTGCGCGACGTTATCTTCCACTACGGCGAGGAACGCCTGAGCCGCCAGATTGCCCGCGCTATCGTAGATGAGCGTCCCCTCGAAACCACCGGCGAACTGCGCGATGTGGTCGAATCGGTGGTACACGGCCAGCACCAGATCAAAAGTGTGGCCCGGGTATTCCAGGGCATCCGCATAGAAGTAAACCGCGAACTGGATATGCTGCGTGAAGTGTTGGAACAGGCGCTGGAAGTGCTGAAGATCGGCGGACGCATCGTCGCCATCTCCTACCACTCACTGGAAGACCGCATCGTGAAGCGCTTTTTCAAGGCGGGTAACCATGAGGGCAAAATCGAAAAGGATTTCTACGGAAACGAACTCTCGCCTATCCGTTCGCTTAGCGGGGGCATCATTACACCCTCCGATGAAGAGATCGAAAGCAATCCCGCCGCACGCAGCGCCAAGATGCGCGTCGCCGAAAAAATCGACCAGCCGGAGGTGCAATCATGATCATTAGCACCCCGCTCAAAGAGAAAAAGACTAAGCGAAATGTCCGCAAGGCGCCTTCGCAAAAGAGAAGCAACGGAACCGGGATAAACGGGCGACGCAGCAACGGGCATTCGCACGGGAAGCGCAAGTCCAAATCCGATGGACAGAAGAGACTGACCCTGCCCACTATCAAGCCCTGGAAAGTGATTCTGGGTGCCTTTGTATTGGGCGCAATAGGCGTACTCTACCTGAGCCACGTATTCGCCACCCAAGAACTACTGGAAGAAGTACAGCAGCTGGAGCGGCAATACAACCAGGCCAAGCGCATGAACGACGACTACCGGCTGACCTACGACCGCATGATCGGTCCGGCCGAAATCTACGATAACGCACGCGCCATGGGCTTTATCAACGGCGGACCGGCCGAGAAGGTAATTGAAGTAGAGGCCGTGGAGGGGGAAGAGTAATGATGAGTGAACGCACCGCCATATTGAGCCGCATGTTCATGGTCTTCGGACTGGTGCTGCTGGTACCCTGTGCCATCGGCCTGCAATTACTGCGCATCAATTTTGTGGAAGGCGACGAGCTGCGCCAGCTCTGGAGCAACCAGGCTATTGACTCCATCCCCATTCCCGCACAACGGGGTAACATTTATGATGAAGACGGCAGCCTGCTGGCCACCAACTCCGTAGCCTATCGCGTGGCGCTGGACCCGCACGTCGATGGCCTGACCCGCGACCAGATACGCACGCTCAGCTCCACGCTCGCAAACTATACCGAGCAGTCTTCTGCCGGTTACCTCCGGAAAGTCGACTCCGCCCCTCGCCGCTCACGCTATGTGGTTCTGGAAAAGAATATCGACACCGAAGCTTATGAAGCCATCCGCAAACTGGATATCCGCGGCGTAATCCTCGAAGAGGAGTACAAAAGGCGTTACAACTTCGGATCGCTGGCCGCCCATGCCCTTGGTTTTGTGAATCACAACGTAGACGGCATGATCGGCCTCGAAAAAGAGTACGACGATGTGCTCAAAG
>CAYWDK010000122.1:0-5239 GCA_964457025.1 uncultured Balneolaceae bacterium
CATTGTACCGATCCCTCAGCATTGAATGAGCTAAAATTGTACGGTTTGTTACAGAATGGATGCCTTGTTTAACAATTCTTAGAAGAATCTATAGTTAACCTGACTCTATTTTTTCCAAATATGCGCTGACTAACTGAATTTGATCTATAATTAGAAGGAGATTAGTTTTTCCATCTTTTCAGCAATAGCATCCTTGCCCGGCAAGACCGAATTCATTAAGCCGACATTGTACGGTACCGGGATATCCGGCATGGTCAGGCGTTCAACCGGCGCGTCAAGATACCGAAATGCTTCCTGGCTGATTACCGCACTGATCTCAGCGCCAAAACCTGCTGTTTTGGTATCTTCGTGAACGATCAGGCAACGATTGGTCTTGCGTATCGACTCCAATACGGCTTCTTTATCCCATGGCATGATCGTTCGCAGGTCCAGTATATCGGCTGAAATGCCGGTTTCTTCGGCTGCCTCTTCGCATCGTTCGCACATAGCGCCCCATGTTACGATGGTAAGGGCGTCTCCCTCTTGAAGTTTGTTGGCTTGACCGAAAGGAACCACATAGTTATCACCTGGATAAGGCCTGCGGGCGTATTTGGCATCCAACAGATTGCGATGTTCAAAAAATATCGTCGGGTTGTTGCTCCTCATAGCCGATCGAAGCAAGCCTACCGCATCCTGAGCATTGCTGGGAAAAGCCAGTTGCCATCCCACAGCGTGCGCAAAAAACACCTCATTGCACATGCTGTGCCAGGGATCACCGCATTTGGCAAAACCGCCCGGCATGCGTACCACCATGGGCGCCGCAAATTTATTGGCCGTCCTCCAGCGTATGGTGCCACAATTGTTGAGCTGCTCTGTGGCGGGATCGGCATACTTGCGAAACTGTATTTCGGCTACAGGCATCAGGCCCGTATAGGCCAGACCAACCGATCGGCCGATAATGCCTTCTTCAGACAGGCTGGTATCAAATACCCGTTCCTCGCCAAATTCGGTCTGTAACCCCATGGTAGCGGCATGAACGCCACCCTTGGCACCTACGTCCTCGCCGAAGACCAATACCTTGGGATTGGTCTTAAGCTCGTATTCCAGCGTCCGGCGGACCGCTTCGACAATATTGATGCGCTGTTTCTCCGGTTCCGGCTGTTGGGTACCCTCAGGAAACTCATGGCCTTCCGGAGCCACGCCTCCTACCAGCTGAAGATCCGGTGAACCGTCTTCTTTCAACTCTTCAAATACATAGCGCTCGGTCTGGGAAGTATCGGGCTCAGGCCGTGCCAGTGCACTTTCAGCAGCTTTCTCGATCTCCTTGCCGGCCTTCTTCTCCATATCCGACCAGTCGCTCTTGGATATTTTGGAAGGCACCAGAAATGACTTTAGCCGGTCCAGAGGATCATTCTGACGCTCTTTTTGCAAAAGTTCTTCCTCTTTGTAAGCCTGGTTATCCTGGTACGAATGGCCGTTAAGGCGAGGCATGGTAAGGTGAATCAATGCCGGGCCTTTGCGGTCACGCACATAGTTTACCGATTCATTCAGCAGGTCAGCGGCTTCCTCGGGATCGGTGCCGTCACCGTCAAAAATATGCAAATTCTTAAACGAATAGAGGTTTTTGGCGATATTCCCGCCCGGGGTCTGGAATTCACCGGGGACGGAAATACCGTAGGCATTGTCTTCAATGTAAAAGAGCACCGGCAGGCTCTGTGTGGTAGCTATAGTGAGCGCAGACCAGAAGCCGTTGGTGGCAACAGAGCCGTCGCCGCCCAGAATCACCGATATGGCTCCTTCATATTCTTTCTCTTCCAGCACCGTTCGCCGGTATTCGATGCCCTGTGCCCATCCGATTGCCGGTGTGTATTGAGAACCGACGTCCCCCGCCATCGGCAGTACCGTAGGTCCATCCAGTCCCGGCTTGTTACAGACAACTCCGATGTCTCGGCCGTCGCTGTAACCACCCGACTTGCCCATAGGGCCGGCCATCGCATCTTCCAGGCCCAGGCCCAGCGAAAGCAGCAATGGCCGTGAACGGTAATAGGCGCTGGCGGCATCGTGTTTGTGCGTAAGCATGCCGCCTAACAACACCTGGCCGAGCTCGTGGCCCCTTGCGGAGAACTGGTACAACACCTCTTTATTGGGAACCAGCTCGTTCTCTTCTTTGTCGTCCATAGCCCGGGAACGCAGGATGGTTTGAACCACTTCTTCCCAGCTCATATTTCCCGGCAGCTTTTTTCCCTTTTTTGCCTTTTGTTTCGTAGATGGCATAAATAATTCCCGATGCTGATTAAAATTCTAATTAGCTACATGACACTTTTCAAAGCTCTCTTCAAAATGTTCCATCTCCGCTTCGGTACCAATGGTGATGCGGATACAGTTGGGCAGGCCGAAGGCATTGATTCGCCTCAGAATGACACCTTCTTCCAGCATGCCCTGGGTAAAGCGCTTCGCCTCTTCTTCGCCGGGCAGTACCATCATGACCGAGTTGGAAATGGAGGGGACATACACCACTCCGTGCCTGTCAAAAAATTCGTAAAGCTTTTGCTTTCCCTCTTCAACCACGCGCACGCTTTCTTTTAAAAACTCCTTGTCTTCAAGCGCTGCTTCGGCGGCTACCTGGGCCAGGGCGGTCGGTTCAAAAGTAAGTTTGGTTTTCATCATCTGGCCGATCAGCTCTTCATGGCCGATAGCATATCCGATACGAAAGCCGGCAAGTCCGTAGGCTTTCGAGAAAGTCCGTAATGTCAGAACATTGTCAAAACCATACTCCACGGAATTCGGGTAGTCTTCGACCTCATGGGCATACTCATAATAGGCTTCATCCATCACAACCAGTACATCTTCCGGCACCTTTTCCATAAAGCCCTCAAATTCCTTTTTGGTGATGTAGGTACCGGTAGGGTTGTTTGGATTGGCAATATAAATCATCTTGGTAGCATCGGATACCGCTTCCGCCATCCCTTCCAGGTCAAAACGGTAACCGTCTTTCAGCGGCACCTTCACCATCGATACCCCCCTGATGTTGGCCTGAACAAAAAAACCTACAAAGGTGGCATCGGCGGTAACCGCATTCTCATGGTTCAGAAAAAAGGTTCGGCAGAGGTTGGCTATCACACTTTCCGAACCGGCAGCCACCATGATGTTTTCGGCAGATACACCGATGCGTTCGGCGAGCAACTCCCTCAGCTTCCCGCTAGAAGGATCGGGATAGTCCTGGATTTCATTCAGTGCATTATCAACGGCAGGCCGTACCAGCCGACTGCATCCCAGCCTGTTCTCATTGGATGCGAGCTTTGAAATCCTCGGAGGGTTGTAGGTTTCCTGTACTTCGGCGATCGTCTTGCCTGCCACATAAGGACTTAAATCGCGAATATTGGGAGGAACCAGTGACCGGTCGGAGTTTTTAAACATAAAGTCGTTTTTATTTCAAATAGGCTTGCTTCTGATACGAAAAAATGCTTCTGCTGCTGAGATGAACAGGGCTTAAATATGGGCAAAATCACGGTTTTAAACAAAGCAATTGGCACAAAACTTTCAGCCCTTTCCTTGCTTTGGTAATGGATTATTTGGTTATTAACTTCGGTCAAACTTATGACTGGAACCATGGCAAAAACCATCATTATAACCGGCGCCAGCCGGGGCATCGGCAAGGAAACCGCAATCTCACTGGCTGAAAAAGACCACCGGCTGATAGCGGTAGCCCGTACGGAGAAGTCCCTTGAGTTGTTGCAGCAACAGTATCCCGAAAACATCCATCCCTTTGCCGCCGATTTGACCGATCCGGAACAGCTATCGCAACTGGCTGATTTCGCATCAGCTACACTCGGATCCGTCGATATCCTCATCAACAATGCCGGGGCGCTGGTCAACAAGCCCTTTGCAGAGCTGGAAATGGATGACTGGCAACATATGCTGGATGTGAACCTCCTGGCCAACGTCGCACTTACCAAAGCCCTGCTTCCCCATTTTAATGATGACGCTCATATCGTTAATATCAGCAGTATGGGAGGCTTTCAGGGCAGTGCCAAATTTCCCGGTCTTTCGGCTTACAGCGTTGCCAAGGGAGCAGTCAGCATCCTGAGCGAATGCCTGGCGGTCGAATTGTCCGATTATTCAATCTCCGTCAATGCCCTTTGTCTGGGTGCCGTTCAGACCGAAATGCTGGATGAAGCTTTCCCCGGATTTGAAGCGCCTGTAAGCGCCGGACAGATGGGTAAATACATTGCAGCTTTTGCACTCGAAGGTTCCGCTTTTTACAATGGAAAAGTATTGCCGGTAGCCCTGAATGACCCCGGTTGATACGGTCAGATATGGAATCTGACCTATTAATTGCTAAATTAGACCGCAACCAAACCGAAGCATAAATCGAGAGCCGTGAAAAAACAGATCTCTATTTCAATAGCAAGCATGATCATCCTCATTGCCGGCATGACAACCGGAGCCCAATCACAAACCATCGAGTTGCTGGCGGGTAATACCCTTAACGGAGCGATGAATGGTGCCATTCTGGGAGGAGCCACAATGGGACTTCAGGACTCGGGCGAGCTTGACCCTGTCCGCGTGGGTGTCGGGCTCGGGACGCTTTACGGTATCAGTGTGGGTGTATACGATGTCACCCGGGTTTCAAAAGGACAGCAATTCTATATTTCAGGCACCTTCAATGACGGCACCAACACTACGATCCTGGTACTGCTCGATACCCTTTATGGTGCGGCCGGAGGTGCGATCATCGCCTCTTCGTTTATGCTTATATCCAAGGAACCCATTGTGGAAGGCTTACAATATGGTGCTTCGGCAGGCGCTTGGGTGGGATTCGGATTCGGCCTTTTTGATGCTTTTGTACTTTCAACAGGCCCGGACTTCTCGCAGCCGGTAAGTACCCCCGCCGACGGGGCTGCCAGAGCTGCCGGACTTGTCAATATTTCGGGGCAAAGGAAAACGGTTGATGTGGGCCTGCTCAACCCCTCCATGGCCTCGGTCAAAACCCTTAACAGCACTACCTACCGAACCGATTACGCCTTCAATATGGAGCTGGTAAATCTGAAAATCGGTTTCTAGCTTTAGTCCTGTTCTCCGGCATAATCTTCCGGCGTCTCCAGGCTGGCCCCTTGTTCGGGATCTTTGGTTTGGGTAAGATGTCGCAGAAGTTCCTTTACGGTCTGAGTATGCCCGGATAGCGAAGGATGCAGGCCATCGCCCAGGTAGTTCCAGGCTTCCACTTCCCCGTCTTCACTCATACGGCTGCCCATCGGGT
>CAYWDK010000123.1:0-2884 GCA_964457025.1 uncultured Balneolaceae bacterium
TATTCCCGTGGCTTACTGGGGGATGAGCAGCTGGCTGCAGGGCTTTGTCTATAAAGTCGATGTGGGAGTCGCGGCTTTTGTGTATGCCGGATTGGTATTGCTTGCAATCAGTTTCTCAACGATAAGCTGGCAGGCGATCAAGTCGGCGCGTATGAACCCGGTAAAGAGTTTGAAAAGTGAATAAGGCAGACTGATGACGGATGACCGCCAACCGTGAGAACGGTCTTCGGTCGTCCGTCCCCGGTCGAAAGGAAAATATGTTTAACCTTGAAAACGCCATAAAAAACTGGAAACGTAAGCTTCGAAGCAGCCCCGCATTTGAAGACGGGGATATTGCCGAGCTGGAATCGCACCTGCGGGAGGAGGTTGCCCGCCTGAAAGCGGAAGGGGTTTCGCAAGAAGAGGCTTTTCGCAAAGCGGTCAGAGAAATCGGTGAACCTGAGTCCTTGGGCGATGAGCTCTATAAAACCCGTGCGTCCGGAATTGATGCCACTCCTTCCTGGAAACAAAAGTCGTGGGTGCCGGCGCTGTTGCCCAATTATGTACTTGCTGCCATCCGAAATATCAGGAAGTCTCCGGTCTATTCTATGATCAATGTCATAGGGCTGGCCGTGGGGATCGGTTGCTGTATGTTAATTGTGCTGTTTCTCCAGTACCAGTTCTCTTTTGACGATTTTCACGTTAAAGGTGACCGGATATATCGCCTCAATAAAACGGTAACACCTACCACTGGCGGTACCGAAGAGCATGCCATCACTTCAGGTCCGATGGGCCCCCAGATGGAGAGGGATTTCCCTGAAGTTGAAAAGGTAGTACGCCTGCTGCCCTGGTTTGACGACGTATTGTTGACTCAGGGAGAGCGATCTCTGAAAGTGGAAAACTTTGTCCTTGCCGATTCGACTTTCTTTGAGGTTTTGGACTTCAATTTGCTGGAGGGTAATCCTTCAACGGCTTTGGTTCAGCCTCTTTCCATAGTGCTATCAGAGGAGGTAGCGCAATCTCTTTTTCCGGGAAGGGAAGCGATGGGGCAAAGTGTAGAGGGGCTTAACGGTCTGAACTATACGGTAAGTGGGATTATCGAAAATACGCCTGCCAATTCGCATCTTCGATATGATGCCTTGGTTTCATGGACCTCGACTTCACCTTCGGCTTTAGATATG
The DNA here is from genome assembly GCA_964457025.1 of uncultured Balneolaceae bacterium. Lineage (GTDB taxonomy): Bacteria > Bacteroidota > Rhodothermia > Balneolales > Balneolaceae > CAYWDK01. The sequence goes on from CAYWDK010000123.1 coordinate 1,161, forward strand.
GGTTGGCTGAACGGCTGGTTTCCGCAGGCAATCTTTACGTATGTATTGCTTGAGGATCCATCCGACAAGGAGTCCCTGGAAAGCAAGCTTGGGGACTTTATGCAGCGGCATTTCCCGCAGAGAGCCGAGCAATATGATTTGTATCTGCAACCCCTATCAGATATCTACCTCCGTTCTGCTTCCATACAGTATGATGAGAGGGTGCGTTCCGGCAGCATATCCAATGTATATATTTTTTCTGCGGTTGCGATACTCATCCTGGTTATTGCCTGCATCAATTTTATGAACCTGTCGACTGCGCGTTCGGCCGATCGGGCCTCGGAAGTCGGAGTGCGCAAGGTGTTGGGAGCCAGCAGAAATCAGTTGGGATGGCAGTTTATAGGCGAGTCGGTGGTATTGAGCCTAACGGCAATGTTGGTATCGCTGGGCCTGATCCAGCTGGGCTTGCCGGTTTTGGAATATCTGGGAGTGCCTTCCGAAGAGTTGCAGTTCGGCGGTCAGCCGGTTATGTGGGGTCTTCTGCTGGGTATCAGCTTCTTGACCGGCTTGGTCTCGGGTATCTATCCGGCCGTAATCCTTTCAGCTTTCAAGCCTGTAAAAGTTTTATATGGCCGTGAGCAAAAGGCAGGTGGGAGAGATACTATCTTGCGCAAGGTGCTGGTGACTTTTCAGTTTTCGCTTTCCATCGTACTAATAGTGGGGGCGCTGGTTATCAACCGCCAGATGGAGTATATGAGCGAAAAAAATCTGGGCTTTCAGAAAGAACAGGTTCTGGTGCTGCAGTTGGGCGGGACCGACCTTATGGGTCAATCAGAGGCCTTTAAAACTGAACTATCGAGGCACTCAAATATCACACAGATAGCCGCCAGCAACAGCGTGCCCGGAAGCGGCTTTATGTCTTTCGGAATACGTCCGGAAGGGAAGGCAACCGACCAAAGCTGGACGACCAATGTGATGCGTGTGGGCGATGACGATTTGCTTGAAACCTATGGTATGGAGATGGCGGCCGGCCGCTTCTTTTCGGACGAACTTGCCAGTGATTCGAACGCTGTTGTGATAAACGAGGCTTTGGCGAGAAGCCTGGGATGGGACGAGCCGGTCGGCCGGCAAATCGATGTGTCGGGTGAAGTGTCGGGCGGCAGAGTGATCGGGGTCGTTCGGGATTTTCATACGGCTTCGCTGCATACGCAGGTTGAACCCTTGCTTATGTATCAGAGCGACCGGGGTAGTTTCCTGTCTCTTAGGGTACGCCCCGAAAATATCGATGAGACGCTGGCCTATATTGAAGAGACCTGGAAAAGTTTTGAGCCTGAATATCCCTTCGAATACTTTTTTCTGGATGACCATTTCCGCGAATTTTATATGGCAGAGCAGCGTAGCTTACAGCTGATTTTTATCTTTTCGGCTTTGGCCATCGGCTTGGCTTGCCTTGGGCTCTTTGGCTTGTCGACTTTTATGGTGCAACAGCGCACCAAGGAGATCGGAATCCGAAAAATACTGGGTTCTTCCGTAGCCGATATCCTTAAACTCATATCTTCAGACTTTCTGAAGCTGGTAGGCATCGGCTTTCTGGCAGCGGTCCCGGTAGCGTGGTGGCTGGCGACAAACTGGCTGCAGGATTTTGCCTACCGCACCGACATCGGTGTAGGGGTATTCTTAATTGCGGGCGGTATTACATTACTGTTGGCCATGGGGGCGGTATTCTGGCAATCGGTCCGCGCCGC
>CAYWDK010000123.1:2984-5208 GCA_964457025.1 uncultured Balneolaceae bacterium
CTAAAAAAACTGGGAATCAAAGCGGGATACCGCATGCTTCCCGTCAATCAACCGGATCACTATTTCGATATGCTCGGCGAACTGCCGGAGGCGGTTCAGATAGTTGAGGGGGATACAGATGAGCCGGTGGATTTTATTCATCTCTTTGCTGAAAACGAGGCCGGCCTTCACAACAACTTGCTTCCCCTGAAGAAAAAACTCGCCAAAGACGGGTCACTGTGGGTTTCCTGGATCAAAGGATCGTCTGCTAAGACAACCGACATCAACGGGAATGACGTCAGGGAACTGGGGTTGAAATCCGGCCTGGTAGATGTAAAAGTATGTGCGGTGGATGAAGACTGGTCGGGCCTGAAGTTTATGTATCGCAAAGAAGACCGCTAATGTCCGTTTTCGCACACCTGATGTAGCAAAATGAACGCATAGGGCCTCCAAACCCCTCTCTTTTTATATCAGAATGCGATCCTCAAAATGTGGTATGGTTATTGGGTGTTGAGTTAGTAGTTATTCGTTACTGGTTATTCGGTTTTTTAAGATCATCTATACCCAATAGCGAATAACCGAGAATCAATTATGGATAACGAATAACGTAGCTATGCTAGCCAACTACATTAAAACCGCCTTCCGCAATATTTACCGGCACCTGTCCTATTCCCTGATCAATATTCTGGGTCTGGCGATCGGCTTGGCCAGTGCCATCGTGATCGGGCTCTGGGTGTACCAGGAATGGAGCTATGACCGCCATTTTGAGGACGCCGACCGTATTTACCGGGTGGGCGTGGATTTTATGAATGTCGGCGACATGGCTGTGGGTCCGCCCCAGCTTAATGACTATCTCCGGGAGTTTCCCGGCGTGGAGAAGACGGGAAGGCTCGGGGGAGTGAGCAGCTTCGATATCCATATAGATGGCAAAAGTTTTCAACAACCTGATATCTTTTATGCCGACTCCACCTTCTTTGAAGTATTTTCCTACGATTTCGTAGAAGGGTCGCGGGAATCGGCCATGGATAATCCCAACAGCGTCGTACTGACCTGGCAAACGGCCGTTCGTTTTTTCGGCTCCCAGCCGGCGCTGGGCAAGACCATTTTAGTCGGAGAGGAGAAAGAGGCGTATACCGTCGTCGGTGTGGTCGATACCAGGAGACACAGGTCCCACATCGGGGCGAGCATGTGGCTCAACTACCAATACAGCGACAATACCAATTGGCTTTCGGCCAGCGTCTACAACTACGTCAAGCTAAAAGAGTCGGCGAGCCTGGAATCTTTTGAAGAACGGCTGCTGCAATTCAATAAAAGCACCATCTACCCGAGCCTGCCGATAGAGGCTTCTTTTGAGGAGTGGATCAAGACCGACGGGGCGTATCACTTCAATGTGATGCCGGTTACCGACATCTACCTGAAATCGTCCCTGAAGTTCGAGCCCACACCGGGCGGCAGTTATAACAATGTGATTACCTTTTTCGCTATAGCACTGCTTATCATAGTCATAGCAGCCGTAAATTTCATCAACATAACCACGGCGCGTTCGTCCATCCGGGCCAAAGAGGTCGGGATCCGTAAGACTCTGGGCACGGGCAGGGGGGCGCTTATCGGCCAGTTTCTGTTTGAATCCGTACTGATTTGTGCCATCGCCCTGCTGGTCAGCTTCGGCCTTGCCGAGCTCTTTCTCTCGCTGTTCCAATCCTTTACCGGCATGACCTTGCTGGAAGGGGTCTTCGTCAATTCGGGCAGCCAGATTGCGGTGATATCACTCATCGCACTAGGCATCGGCTTGCTGGCGGGTTTGTACCCGGCTTTCTACCTGACCCGCTTCAATGCCGTTCGCGTACTCAAGGGGCAGATCCATTCCGGCACGGGTGATCAGAGCCTCTTCAGAAACGGCCTGGTATTGTTGCAGTTTACCATTTCGATCTCTTTGCTAATCGGAACCGGTATCATCTACCAGCAGCTGGACTATATGCGCACCAAAGACCTCGGCCTCGACAAGGAAAACGTTTTTATTATCAGCAATGCCCGTCAGCTGGGAGACCAAAAGGAAGCTTTTCGCCAGCAGCTGATGCAGTTTTCGGGGGTTGAGCATGCCAGCTATAACAAGCGGATACCGGCGGGAAGCTCGGTATGGGTTTCCGGTATGAAGACGAAGGATATGGCCGATAACATGCCCCTGCAGTCCTTCCTCGGTGATTATGAAATGATTCCCACCCTCGGTTTCCGGATAGTGGAAGGG
>CAYWDK010000124.1:0-5201 GCA_964457025.1 uncultured Balneolaceae bacterium
GCGCTTAATGCTTACCTTTATGCGTTTCTGAAAAGTCAGGAAAATCTGCCCGGCAGAACCCTTCCTGCGTTCTTTTTGTTAGCAATTTTTCAAAATACCTGTCATCACATTATTCACACTGCGAATTCATGAGTATCAATTTCGATAAAGAACGTTTCCTGCACCGTCATATAGGCTCCCGCCCCGAACAGATTGAAGAGATGCTGGCCACGGTAAAGGCGGCTTCTCTGGATCAGCTGATGGACGAGACTATTCCCAAAGGCATTCGCCTGCAAAAAGAGCTGGAACTCGACGAACCCATGAGCGAGTATCGTTTTTTGGAAGAGTTCAGGAAACTGGCTTCGAAGAATACCATTAGTAAATCGTATATCGGCATGGGCTACTACGACACCCTCACGCCGAATGTGATCAAGCGCAATATTTTGGAGAACCCGGGCTGGTACACCGCCTATACGCCTTACCAGGCAGAGATTGCGCAGGGCAGGCTGGAAGCACTGATTAACTTTCAGACCATGGTTGCCGACCTGACGGGCATGGAGCTGGCCAACGCCTCTCTGCTGGATGAGGGAACCGCCGCAGCCGAAGCGATGTCGATGTTTCACTCCTCCCGGAAGGGAAGCAAGCGCAAAACCGCCGAGAAATTTTTTGTCTCCGAACTGTGCCATCCGCAGACCATTGATGTAGTAAAAGGACGGGCCCTGCCGCTCGGTATTGAAATCGTGGTAGGCGATCATAATGAAGTCGATGTGACCGACCCCGAACTCTTCGGTATCCTCTTGCAGTATCCCGGTACCGACGGTTCCGTAGAAGATTATTCCGGCTTGATAACGGCAGCCCGCGAGCACGACAACCAGGTAGCCGTGGCGGCCGACCTGCTGAGCCTCACACTGCTGACTCCTCCCGGTGAGATGGGAGCGGATGTTGTGGTCGGTTCCACCCAGCGTTTCGGTGTGCCGATGGGCTATGGTGGTCCGCATGCGGCCTACTTCGCCACCGGCGAGGACTACAAGCGGCAGATCCCGGGCCGTATTATCGGGGTCACGCAGGATGCGGAAGGCAATCCGGCTTATCGAATGGCGCTGCAGACCCGCGAGCAGCACATCCGCCGCGAAAGGGCTACCTCCAACATCTGTACCGCGCAGGTACTGCTGGCCGTCATAGCCGGCATGTACGGGGTATACCACGGCCCGGAAGGCTTGCGGCGCATCGCCGAACGTATTCACGGCCTGACTAAAATAACGGCTCAAGGATTAAAGGATCTCGGATTCACGCTTCAGAACGAGCTGTTTTTCGATACGCTTACCGTGGAACTGGAAAACAATGATATCAAAGAAGCGATCCGTAGGCTGGCCGGGGAGAAGGGCATCAACCTGCGCTACTATAATGACGCCCGCATCGGTATCTCTTTTGACGAAGTGAAGGATCTCGAAGATGTTGACGAACTGCTCTCGGTTTTCGGGCAGGCAAAAGACGCGGCCCTTTCGGATTCGGTTGAGAATATGGCTGAGAGGGTGGAGGTGAATTTCCCCGAAGCTCTTAGCCGCAGCGGTTCTTATATGGAGCACCCGGTGTTCAACCTGTACCACTCCGAACATGAGATGCTCCGCTACCTGAAGAAACTGGAAAACAAGGATCTTTCGCTTGTACATTCGATGATCTCGCTGGGTTCCTGTACGATGAAACTGAACGCCACGGCGGAGATGATACCGCTCACCTGGCCTGAATTTGGACAGATACATCCCTTCGCTCCTGAAGAGCAGGCTGCAGGCTACCACAAACTGTTTGATGAGCTGGAGTACCAGCTTAAGGAAATTACCGGCCTGGATGCGGTCTCCCTGCAGCCCAATTCTGGTGCCCAGGGAGAGTATGCGGGACTGATGACTATCCGCGCCTACCACGACCATAATGGAGAAGGCCACCGCAATGTTACCATCGTGCCGGACTCGGCGCACGGCACCAATCCCGCCAGTGCGGTGATGGCGGGTATGGATGTGGTAGTGACCCGCTGCGATGACCACGGCAACATCGACCTGGACGACCTTAGGGAGAAGATCGAAAAGCATAAAGACCGGCTTGCGGCCCTGATGGTGACCTATCCTTCCACCCACGGGGTGTTCGAGGAAGACATTAAAGAGATTTGCGAGGTAATACACAAAAACGGCGGGCTGGTCTATATGGACGGCGCCAATATGAATGCACAGGTGGGCCTGACAAGTCCGGGAGAAGTCGGGGCCGATGTCTGTCACCTGAACCTGCACAAGACCTTCTGCATACCTCATGGCGGAGGCGGGCCGGGAATGGGTCCTATCGCCGTGAACAGTAAGCTGGAACCCTTCCTGCCGGGTAATGCCATAATAAAGACGGGTGGAAAAGAAGCCATTCCAGGAATTTCGGCAGCACCATGGGGAAGCGCCAGCATCCTCACCATTTCCTATGCCTACATTAAGCTGATGGGAGTTTACGGGCTTAAGCGAGCGACCGAGATGGCCATCCTCAACGCCAACTACCTTAAGGAGCGGCTCAAGGACCACTATCCGATTCTCTATACCGGCAAGAACGGCCGCACGGCTCACGAGTTTATTGTAGACCTGAGGCCCTTCAAGCAGTCGGCCGGCGTGGAGTCGATCGACGTAGCCAAACGCCTGATGGATTACGGTTTCCACGCGCCTACCATGTCGTTCCCGGTGCCGGGGACTTTGATGATTGAGCCTACCGAAAGCGAATCGAAAGAAGAGCTGGACCGCTTTTGCGAAGCGATGATTTCTATACGTGAAGAGATCCGCCAGGTAGAGACCGGCGATGCCGATCCCGAGAACAACGTGTTGAAGCATGCGCCCCATACACAGCGTGTCATGACTTCAGACTGGGACAGGCCCTACAGCCGGGAGAAGGCAATTTTCCCGCTCGATTACTTGCGCTTCGACAAATTCTGGCCGGCCGTCAGCCGGGTAGACGACGCCTACGGCGACCGAAATCTGATGTGCAGCTGTGTGCCTCTTGACGCCTATGCCGAAGGCCAGCAGCCCGCTGCGGTGGATTAGCTACTCACCCATCGGATCGCTCCGAGCGATCTGACGGGTTAGCGCTGGCTGATTACGCTATCAATTTTGATATCACTTAGAAGCGTGCGGTGCACCGGGCATTTCTTGGAAATATCCAACAGCCGGTCGAGCTGTTCCTGCGAAAGGTCGCCCTCCACGATAAGCTCTTTCTCGATCACGTCGATCTTGCTGGTCTTCTCCTCGCAATTCTCGCAGTCCTCGTCATGGCGTTTGTTGTGGCGCAGTTCCAGGTAGATATTCTCTACCGGCCACTCTTTGCGGCGGGCGTACATCTTCACCGTCATTACGGTACACGAGCCCAGCGACATCAGCAGGTAGTCATAAGGATCGGGCCCCTGGTCGTTGCCGCCGTCAACGGTTTCGGGCTCGTCGGAAATCATCTCGTGCCGGCCCGCTGTAAGTGTGGTTTTGAAGGGTTCTTCTTCCGGGAGATGGACATGAACAATCTTCTTTTTGCTTTCAGTGTCGGTGGCCATGACGGATACGGTTTGGTTGGGTTTTCGTAAAGCAGTTATAAGAGACGGAATCAAAATAACAGAACTTACGTAAGGGCAAAGCCGGGCTTCGCCCTACCTTCCTTTCTCCGCCCCGCAACGGGAATGAACAAGCCTCAGCTGATTTTTTTGAAGCCCCTCAGCTTATAGCGAGAGTGCAAGATGTCAAGGTGGTGGCGTTCATGGCCCGCTATGATAAAGGGAATTGAGCGCACGGTCATCTTTGCCTTATTGGCGATCCCTTCCCGGTCCATTACCGTTTTTGTGAAGCTGCTGAACAAGTGAACGTTGGAATTACGCAATGCGAAATATTCATTGCCGAGGTTCTGCAGGCTGCGGTCGTTGAAGTTGGCGTTTTCGACATACGCATCCTGGTCGAAACCGGGCAGTTCGTTGCTGTCACCGCGGCTGAAAGCAAGGGCACGGTAGGAAAATACCCGCTCAGAATCGATCATGTGGCCGAATATCTCTTTGGGAGTCCACTTCCCTTCTTCATAACGATAAGCCGATTCATCAGGGGTAAGCGAGTTGATCAGGGTATAGGTTTCCTGCATCTGGTTCATCAGTATGTCGATGATGTTACCGGTACCTATCTTTCGGACATAGCCGTGGTAAAATTCTCCGTATTCCGTTTCGTCCGGCCGGACGTCATCCCAGTCATTTTTCATCAGATCTGCATCCTTTAGTTATCGTAAGCCAACACATAACTCTTTTGCCCGTAATGAATTACGGGATATTCAGTATACAGAAAAAGCTTAAAAAAATGTAAGTAAAAAATGGGGCCGAGCGATCGGCCCCACATAATTACAAAATAAAGAGTAAGGAGACGGGAATATCTATTCCTGCTCTTTGTTTATTTCATGGCTTTCGTAGGTAGACTCGCTGGCCTTTTCCCCGTCTTGATAGGTAATTTCGGAATAGGCGTAGGCCACCCCGTCGGCGGTACGCCAGTCGGAATAGCGGTCTTCTACCTGCATCTGAGCCCCGGCCTGGGGATTAAATTGCGAATAGCGCATCAGCCGCGGATAGCCGGTTTCCTTATCAACAAGGTAGACAATGTCCTTGTCGTCGACCCGGACGTTGAGTTTGGCATAGCTTTCCCCTTCAAACTCTTCGTCACCCATGTATTTGGCGTCCAGTTCTTCGTATTTTCTGGCTACCGCAAGATAGCTTCGGTTCAGGGTCTGTTTGATATTGTTGACCATCTGAGGCGGTAACGGACGTTCCTGGCCCATCATATTCATGCTGCCTTCTCCGTCTTTAAGGGCGAAGGTTATAGTACCGCCCGGTGTCTGTACGGTTTGCTCCATTTCGTCGGGATAGTAGATGCGCGAGGTGGTGGTTACGGCCATCTGTCCGCCTGGGAACTGCTGCCCGAACTGTACCACTTCACCCGTCATTTCGATGGATTGCAGCTCTTGCCCGGAACTGATGAGTGCCTTGCTCATTTGCTCAAGCAATTCCGCTCCCCTCTGGCTGTCGCCTTCAACAACCTGCTGCTGGTCCTGGCCGGGTTGCGGGATACTGATGTCGATCTCATTGACGTTGCCGTATTTCTGCAGCTGGTCACCGATCTCCTCTTTATTGCCGACTACCAGGATCTCGAGCTGCCCGGGCCTCAGGTACTCCTGCGCCACACGCTGTA
>CAYWDK010000125.1:0-5198 GCA_964457025.1 uncultured Balneolaceae bacterium
AATTTTACGAACTATTTAAATCTTTATCCTTCAAATGCTTTACCTTAGGCAAAATAGAAGGATTACAGCATATTGAATAAGAGGTACTATGTCTTCTTCCAAAAGGAACGACTACAGTGAACAGTCACTAGAAGCTCACAAAAAATACGGCGGCAAACTGGGTATACATTCTAAAATGCCCCTGGATACCCGGGAAGACCTCAGCATCGCCTATACCCCGGGAGTAGCGGAACCCTGCCGCCAGATCTCCAAAGACACTTCCAAGGCCTACGACTATACCTGGAAGAGAAATACCGTTGCCGTAGTAAGTGACGGATCGGCGGTACTCGGCCTGGGCAATATCGGTCCCGAAGCGTCCATGCCCGTGATGGAAGGAAAATGCGTGCTGTTCAAAAAATTCGCCGATGTAGATGCGGTACCCATCGTGCTGGATACACAGGATAAGGAAGAAATTATAGCAGCCGTAAAAGCCATTGCGCCTACTTTTGGCGGCATCAACCTCGAAGATATCGCCGCTCCCAAGTGTTTTGAAGTGGAACAACGCCTTAAGAAAGAGTTGCCTATCCCGGTTATGCACGACGACCAGCATGGCACCGCCGTGGTTACACTGGCCGGCATGATTAACTCTATGAGAGTAACCGGAAGGGATTTGCACGAACTGAAAATTGTGATCAACGGCTCGGGTGCCGCCGGAGTAGCCGTTGTGAAACTGCTTCAGCATGTGGGTGTGCAGGAAGTAATCATGTGCGACAGCCGCGGCACTTTGTATCGCGGCCGTGAAGAGATGAACCACGTCAAGCAGGAAATGGCTGAAATTACGAACAGGAACCGTATCAAAGGCTCGCTTGCAGATGCGCTGGAAGATGCCGACGTTTTCATCGGGGTATCGGTTCCGGGCGTATTAAACAAAAAGATGATCCAACGAATGAAAAAGAACCCCATCATCTTTGCCATGGCCAACCCCATCCCCGAGATTATGCCTGACGAAGCCCATGAGGCGGGTGCAAATATTATCGCAACCGGCCGTTCCGACTTTCCCAACCAGATCAATAACGTGCTGGCCTTCCCCGGCCTGTTCCGCGGCGCCCTGAACGCCCGTACCTCCGACATCACCTACCAGATGTACGTAGCGGCTGCCTACGCCATAGCCGATTGCGTGGATGAACCTACCTCCGAAGAGATCATCCCCAGTGCATTTGACAAAAGAGTCGCACAACAAGTGGCCGAAACCGTCGAAGACGTGTGCAAAGAGGCCGAATCCAAGAGCATGGTATAAAACGATTTACTCTTTCCTGTAACATTTGTCCCTTTCTTAAATCCTTATTAATAGCCGATTAATACACCTCGGCTATATTTAGCAATCGGGGAACATTCGTTTCCGTATACCATTAAAGTCTACAGATTTATAACTACACAATTGAAAACGGGGGATTTATGGTTAATGATTCGGGAAGTATAACCAAGTTTATCTTATATGTACTGCTCTTTCCTGCCCTATTTCAGGAAACCTTTATCGAATTTGCATGGGCAGCTTCCGACCCGTTGCTGCTGATGTCGGCAAAAAGGCTGTTTCTGTTACTGCCCACTTTCGCCTTCATCCTGGGCTGCTGGGTCACTATACCGGCTTTTCTGACGGTCATTTTCAGGCAAAACAGGCGCGATTTTATCATATCGCTGTTTATTACCTGGTGGGATCTTGGCAAAGCCATCGTCTCATTCTGGGGCGGCATATTCCGCTTTCTTTTTTATTTCGTAGTCGGTTTGCTGGAACTGCTTAAAGTTCTGGTCCTGGGCCTTTGGTCTGTCATCCAGATGATCATTGTGATGCCCTTCCGCATTATCAGCCGTGCTTCCAGCCGGGTCGTCAGTTCCAATGTGCCGTGGATAGCGGTCTTCCTCACCCTTTTCTGGGTGTTGGTTGAAGCCGTGATCTTTACCTATGTAACTACGCCACTGGTACTCGATACCCTTTCCAATATTACGGGAGAGCAACTTTCGGTAACGGTGGTACGCATTCCGCTCTTTACCTTCCTGTTCTTCATCGTGCTAGGTAGTTATGCCGTACTCTCTACCTTTGTGGATTCGGTGAAAGACAAGAACATCTCCCAGATCATCGGTATCGGTGTTATTGAGGTGATCGTGCTCTTTGTCGAGGTCGTATTCCTCTACAGGGAATTCGTTGACGCACTGGTGCCCTGGTTCGCACTATATGCCCAGGACTTTTCCATCAGTATGACCGGCATCCTGGCGATCTCTACCTTTATGTGGTTCGGTATCCGGAGCCTCTCCTGGTTCCTCTTTGCAGCCTACGGTACCCCTACTATTATGTCGATAATTCAGGGCAAGGGGCTCAAGACCACGGCTCGGGCCGAGGGCGCAGGAGAACGCAAACAGCAAGCTCCTATGGACCTTACCAACGGCTTCATGGACAAGATCAAACAGGACGCCGAATGGGTACAGAAAAAAGGCGAGGAACTGCTTTCCGCCTTTATGCTTCCGCCGCTGCAGGTTATCGCGGCTTCCATCAACTTCCTGACCCTGCTGGTTAGCGGTACGCACCTTTTCGACCTTCCGTTCAAATCGATGGACGACATCAAGCAGTCGAAAGTGCTTATCGAAACGCTCTCCAAAAAGAGTGAAGAATTGAAATCCGCACCCTCTTCCTCTTCAAAATAGAATAAGTACAGGACAGGAGTTTATCATGAATATGCCCATTACGCGTTCACGAATACGACAATGTACCGTCATCCTGCTGCTGGCTGCCCTGATTCCGCTTGGCAGCTGCAGCCTGGAAGGCGAACAGAAACCGCGGCTTTCGCTCTTTATCGGGGTGGATATCAGCGGCTCTTTCATCAACAGCGGCTATTTTGATGAATCGCTGAGTTTTCTGGCCCACTATATCTATGCGCATCTCAACAATATCGGTGGACTTGAGGAGCCCAACGTACTCTTCGTAAGCTCCATCGGTGGTGCAGAGCCCGGCGAACCCAAATCATTTTATCCCATCCAGACTTTTGAAAACCTGTCTGTAGATGAGATCAAAGCCAAGCTGGAGGAGATCTTCCCTGCCGACCGGCAGAATCCGTTTACCGACTTTAACGCCTTTTTCGAACAAGTCGGCCTCACGCTTCGCAACAAGAACCTGGTACTGCGGCCCGTTTCCGTAGTAATGGTTAGCGACGGCGTGCCCGACGTTCAGAAAGGCGGCGAGACGGACTTCCGCAGCCTGGATCTGAGTCCACTGGAGAGGCTTTCCAGAAATATCACCATCCGCCTGCTCTACACCGACGCGGTGACGGGCCGCGCATGGCAGACCGAAGTACCGCGCCGCCGTGTCAAGATATGGACACAGGATGCCGAGGTAATGACCACCTGGAACGACTCCACCATCTACGTTCCGGATAAGCCTATTGCCGAACAGGAGCAGTGGCTCGACTGGGTTCAGGATAACGTCGACTTCGGCGTTCGGGCCCGCAGGGTAGATTAAGAAGAAATCAGTCCGCACAACTTGCAGACACTCATGGCGTTGCTATTTTAGTTGATCCACACTATTTCAATTCCAACTAAACAGCAACGCCATGAAAAAATATGTACAGCTCTTTCTAGCTGTCGTGTTGACGGCCACCCTTACCTTCGCTTTTACAACTATCAATACTACTTCCGAGAAGACTGTGGAAGTCACCGAACAGGTAAAACTCTATTCCAATGGCAAACTGATCGGCGAGTGGCGGGGCATAGGCAGGGGACAGATGGAAGGCGATACCTATATCTTCAATATCGACCGTGGCGCTTTCAGCCGGGAGATGCGAATAAGAGGAGACTTCACGGTAGAGACACTGCCCAACTGATACGGCTAAAACAGGCTCGTCTGCTCGGTATCCTTTTTCTTGGCCTGTTCGATGACGGGGCGGGCCTGTGGAGTGCCTCCCTGGTTGACGAGCAGCATCTCGGGATTGAACTTCTTTTCATAAATACGGCGGGCGATACCTTGCAAGGCCTTCTCTCCACGCGGGGTGATCATCAGCTTCTCGTGCTCGTTGACGGAGAGGAAACCAAACTCTTTAAGGTCATTTACGATCATATAAGCCAGTTTGGGGATAGCTCCGCAATACTGCTCCACGTGGTCGCGGTGGGGCGGCTCCTCGTCGGCAGCCTGGGCCATGCCCATCACATTCATCTCCACTTCGGTCAACGGGTAGCCTTCACATCCCTTGGTAAGCAGTTCGTCCCACGCCTGCTGGCTGTAATACTGTCCGAACCACCATTTACCCTCCTTAATCAGCTTTTTGCTGAGGGCACAGGCGAAGTAATCGCCTGGGCGGGCCTTCTTGGGGATGCCCCGCTCACGGTACATCGAAACCAGCGTGGCAAGGTCCAGCTCATGCAGGTTCGGTGGATATGTAAAATGAAGGTCGGATTTCTTATCCATGACTCTTCAAATTAAACAATCTGAGGATTAATTGTCATGTTATAATTACGTCAAAGGTGAGACGACTTCCTCCGTCTCACCTTTCACCTTTGACGTTTCACGTAAATCACTTCTTCTTTTTCTTCGCAATCAACTCTACCGCCTGATCCATCGATACCTCTTCGGGCTTGATATCGTCGGGCAGGCTCACATTCGTCTTGCCATACTTGATATAGGGACCATAACGGCCATCCATTACACGCACGGCGCCTCCGTTGGCCGGGTGTTCGCCTAACTCCTTTATCACGGAACTCTTCTTCGGCTTTTTCTTCTGGGCCAGAAGCTCCACGGCGCGGTCCAGTCCCACTTCCAAAACATTGTCACTGCGTTTGAGCGAGGCGAAGGTGCCGTCATGTACTACAAAAGGCCCATAGCGACCCACACCTGCTTTAATCTCTTTCCCGGTATCCGGATGCTTGCCCAGGCTGCGGGGCAGGTCGAGCAGCTTGAGCGCCAGCTCCAGGTCTACCTCTTCCGGTTTCATGCCTTTCAGCAGGGACGCACGCGGAGGTTTTTTGTTGTCATCGGTTACCTCGCCCACCTGCACATAGGGGCCGTAGCGGCCATTCAATACAAAGACCGGCTCGCCGGTTTCGGGGTGGTCGCCGATTGACTTGGGTCCTTCCTCCTCTGCCTTCATCAGCTCTTCCAGTTTTTCGACGGTAATGTCGCTGGGCTTCCAGCTGGCCGGGATGGAGGTGGTTAGCTCCTCGCCGTTCTTCTTTTTCTT
>CAYWDK010000126.1:0-5191 GCA_964457025.1 uncultured Balneolaceae bacterium
GGGTACTGTCAACCGAAAAGGGCATTATTCGCCTCGAGCTGGATGTGCTCTCGGCCCCCGCGACTGTTTCGGCTATCGACAGCCTTACGGTAGCCAATGCCTACGACGGGGTGCCTTTCCACCGTGTGATCCCGAACTTCGTGATACAAGGCGGGGATATCGAAAGGGGAGACGGCCTGGGCGGACCTGATTTCATCATCCCGACGGAAGCCAGTGAAAAGGAGTATGTTCGCGGGATGGCCGGTATCGCCAGCGCCGGTACCGATACCGAAGGCAGCCAGTATTTCATCATGCACCAGTGGAAACCCCACCTCAATGGCGGCTACACCTTGTTCGGCAGGGTAGTGGAAGGCATGGACGTGGTAGACCGCATCGTGGTGGGAGATGCGGTGGAGTATGCCTACTGGGAGTAATCCGATTTTGTTTCTTCTGTTTGTGATCCCAACTCTCTCCTGAATATCCTCGGGAAAAGCAGTCCGTTCGCCAATCCGACCAAAGGGAAAAGTATGACGGCATCCAGCATACTGTAAAGGTAGAAGGTCTTGATATCTGCGGTGTAGTGGTTCATGTAGACCGCTGCCAGGCTGATAAAAAATAAGCCCATCAGTCCGAAGACTTTCAGGCTTCTGATGATGTAATTTCCCTTTAAGGCCTTATGTGTCAGATAAAATACCCATGCGGCGGTCAGCCACATCATAAAATTGTAGAAAAGCGAAACCGCGAAATCGGTATTGCTAAAGTCGGTATCAAAGACCTCTGGATACCGGGGCATCATGGCGTGCATAGGCTCCATCAGTACGACGGCTTCAATCGGACCGCCCGCAACGTATCGGACCAGGTTGAGAATCAGCACGAGGCCGAAAAACTTGAGAAAGGTAATTGCTTTGCTTCCGTTCATTTTATACTCCTTCCCATGGGTTTAAAATAAAAACGGCCGGCCGTATCAACTACGGCCGGCCGTTTGTGGGATAAATCCCTTAGCTGATTATCTGAAAAGCGGATCGAAGGTCAGCGATACATAGTAGATCGCTCCCAGGTTGGGTCCGCCGCCGTTCAGTGTATATTGTTCGTTCAATATATTCGAGCCGCCTACCTTCAGTGTTGCATTGGACTGCGGCAAGGTATAGTTGATCTGTGCGTCCAGCGTAGATACGGCTTCCACCTCGGCAAATGCGAAGGAAGATCGCCACTGGAAAGAATCCTGCCAGCGGTAGGTGATGTTGAAACCGAGGTTATCGATCACCCGGCGGTTGCCGAAGTTTACGTTGAACTTATGCTCCGGCGTATTGTAATCATTCTGGAAAGCACCAAGGTCAGTGATCAGTTTATTCCAGTTGTAATTGAAGCCGATGCGGTAGTTGGCCGGAAGGCTGTATTCGAAGCCGAATACGGCGCCGTGGGCTTCAACCGTGCGGTCAATGTTGGTGTAGATCTGGAAGGTGTTGTTGAAGTCACCGGAAAGCAGGGAGCCCAGATAGCCGCCGTTGGCCGCAACATCGCCCGGACCGGTAATATTGGTGGTAAAGGTACCCTGCGCCTGACGGACGCGGATCTGTGTGATGAAGTCATCATAGATGTTGTAATAATAGGCGGCATCAATAAAAAGCTTGTTCCCAATGAGGCCCTTATATCCGACTTCGTAAGCCTGGATCTGCTCCGGCTTCACTTCTCTGTGAGTACTGTAGGCATCCAGGTCATTAAATGCCGCTACCTGCTTGGCCGGATCCGACAGAGTCGTGGGATCGTCCAGCACGGTGTTGGTCAGTTCCTGAACCGATTCGATCGTATAAGAGTTGGTCGTAACATTGTATTTGTTAACGAACTGCTGGAGACCGCCCAAGAGTCGTGCCGAAATCACGTTCAGGTCGATGTACTGTCCCTGCGTGGTCGGATTGCGGAAACCGGTCTGGAAGGAAGCCCGGATGTTGTGGTTTTCGGCTACCGTATAGACGCCGGAGATACGAGGACTGAATTGCCCGTCGAAGTTCTCATTTTTGTCATAACGGATAGAACCCGACAGGTCCAGCTGGTCGTTGAACAGAGTCTTGGAAGCCTGCAGGTAGGCGCCCCACTCATTGATATCGATTCCGCCGTTAGCATCGTCAAAGATGGTTCCGTTGGATCGGAGCTGGAACTGGCGATAGCTGGCTCCGATTTGTACATCGGCAAAGTCGATCTCGTTTTTGAAGTCGTACATACCTTCCGCATGGTAGAATCGGGACTTATCATCGAATCGCGCACCGTTCGGGATTGGACTCTTAAGAGAGTTTTCTACCGCCAGGTCAAATACATACGTATCGGGTTGGAACCGGCCCATGTCGGCCTGGGCCCGGGCAGCCTGGAAAATTTGCGTCAGGGCTGCGGGACTGCTTTTGATTCCGTCGATTACGGCCTGGTTGTAGTTTGCTGAGCCCGTTGCAGCGACCGTCTGCTGGATATAGGCTCCAACAATAGTGGCACCGTAGGTACCGAACCAGGTGGTATTATCACGATAGGCCTCGTTAACAGAAAAGCCAACAAAATCCGCAATATAGGAGTCGCCGGAGTTTTCGAAGGTCCCGTAACCTCGTATCATAAAGTTGTCGCTTTTCAGTTCCACCTTATGTTGGGTTACGTTGAAGTTCTTCAGGCTGTAACGCTGGGCGCCGGTATAGACGGAGGTACCGTATCCGTAGTTGAAAGTGTAGCTGGCTTCCAGGTTCTCGGTCAGACGGTAGTGAAGGGCGCCGTTCAGTTTGAGGTTCTCGGCGCCGTGGTCCACCAGATACTGCTCCTGGTAGCCGGTACGGTTAACCGGCTGTGACGGAAGGGCGGCCGCATACGCCTGTGCATTGGCCGGAGAGATGCCGAAGGTATTTACGATATTGGTTACGAAGGCGGAGTTCAGCCCCAGCAGGCCGACGTTGAAGGAACCGTCATCGCCATAAAGGTGAATACCGTCATAAGCGGGATTAACGCCAAGGTCACCCTGCAACGCACTGTTTTTGTCGCTGAAGTTGATGCCTCTCCAGTCTTCAGCCTGCGAATAGGCGAAGTTGAGCTTGAAAGCCACTTTGTCATTGAATGCCTGGGCGTATCGTATGGCCGTATTCCAGGTTGGCTGGGCTTCTTCAGGTTCACCGGCTTCTACATTTCCGTCAATATGATTAACACCCGATTTTACCATAACACTGAGGCCCTGGTACTGGAAAGGGTCCTTGCTGTTTACCAGCAGGATACCGTTAAAGGCGTTGGGTCCGTAGAGCGCGGAAGCGGCGCCGGGGATGTATTCCATGCTTTCCACATCCAGCTCATTTGGGCCGTTCAGGTTGCCGATCGGGAAGTTCAGGGCGGGAGCCTGGGTATCCATTCCGTCGGTCAGCTGTACCATCCGGGTATTTCCGGTGGAGTTGAATCCACGGGAGTTGATAATCTGGAAGTTGATACTGCTGGTGGTCATATCCACACCCTTCAGGTTGGAAAGGGCTTTGTAGTAGTCGTCGGAAGGAGTATTGCGGATATTGATAATATCCATCTTCTCGATGGTGACGGGAGCTTCCAAAATGCTCTCTTCCACACGCGAAGCGGATACTACGATGTCGCTTCCCATAATGGTTTGTTGCTCCATTTGAACCGTAAGCTCCGCCTGGTTCTGCGTTATTTCGACTTCCTGGGTCTGGTATCCCACACTGGAGAAAACAAGTACCAGGGGAGGGTCCTGGCTGGTCGTGAGGTTGAAATTTCCGTCGGCATCCGTCGAGGTACCTATTACTTTGCCTTGTACCCGAATGTTGACACCCGGCATGGTTTCTCCGGTTTCGGCATCAATTACCGTACCGGTAACCGTAGTTGCCAGCTTAGCGGAAGGATTATCCGGAGAGATAAATCCGTGGCTGATCGTTGGAATTGATGTCAGAAGTAACATTCCCACACATAGTATGGCAAGGGTCTGAAGCAGTCGATTATTCATATCGCATCCCGTTGATTTAATGATAAGTTTAGGTAAAAAGTTGTCCCGGTATGTTTTTGGCAACCACAAATAGGCTTGCTTCGGCCGCCAAACCGGATCTAAGCCATTTTATACAAATTAAGATTGCTTTTCCCGGATTTGCAAGCATTTTTGAAAAATATTTCACTTCTTTTGTAAATAAAAATCAGGAGTATGTTGCAGAAAGAGGACATGTATTAGCCGTATCTTTCTCAAAACCAGATGCTTATCGGAGAGCAGAGAGACTAATAGGTCAGGTGCACGACCTGGCCGTTTCCTACTTCCGTAACCGTTACGATATACATATTGTCGTAATCCGATTCATCCAGCTGGACAAAACGCTCTTCCCCAATCAGCCGGTTGACCAGCACGGGAGTCGTATTGGAGTGGCCTGATATCAGGATGATACCGCCTCTTTCGGCCTCAAGCATGTCGGTGAGGGTGTTGTCGTGGAAAGGGGCATACGGCTTGATTTCGAGCTCCCGTCGCCCGGCTATCTTCTCAACCGTCTGACGGGTGCGTTTATAGTCGGTAGAGTAAACGGCCGTTATCGCTGTTTCGCTGAGGTGGGCGGACAGCTTTCCGGCGCGTTCGACCCCATCGGCATTGAGGTCAGGGTCGGAGGTCCCGTCATCGGCTTTCTCGGCGTGGCGGACCAGGATAAAGGTGGTTACTTCGTTTTCACTGCCGTTATCCTGCGCATGAAGGTGAGCGGGCAGGATTATTGCAACGAGCAGCAGTACGACAAAGGGAATAAAACGGTTGAAAATGTTCGGTTTCATGATCGGTTGATTAGTGTAGTAAGTGATCGGTGGATATACCGAAGGAAATGCCGCTATAGCATTAAGATACTTCCCAGGGCCTCAAGGTGGTCACTTTGTGTTTTAGGTGGCCTCAATATTTGCCTAATCATTATTACCCAGGGGCTTGAAGGCCTGTATGCCGGTTATTTCCCTTCCGAGAATAAGCCCGTGGATGTCGTAAGTACCCTCGTAGGTATTGACCGACTCAAGGTTCATTACATGATGGATGACCCGGTAATCGCCGGTGATGCCGTTGGCGCCGTGCATGTCGCGGGCTACGCGGGCTATCTCAAGGGCTTTGCCGCAGTTGTTACGCTTGGCCAGCGATACCATGCTGTGGTGCAGGCGTCCGCTGTCTTTTAGTACGCCCAGCCGCCACGCCAGCAGCTGCATCTGCGTGATGTCGGTAAGCATGTCGGCC
>CAYWDK010000127.1:0-5161 GCA_964457025.1 uncultured Balneolaceae bacterium
TTGAAGAAAATTCATGATTTGCTTCACTTCCTGTTTATAATTGTTGATTATTCTTAGCCCTGCTAAAATAGGCGTATAAAATAATACTTAACTAGATTAAATCTAAATAAAAATTTACGAAAATTTGACTCCTCTAAACAAGCGAACGGTAGCGGTACTGGGAGCAGGCATCACCGGCCTGACGGCCGCCCGTGCTCTGAGCCAAAAAGGGATTAGGGTCACCCTTTATGAACAGGGCGATACCGTGGGAGGAGTCATCCAAAGCAGGCAATCGGACGGTTGGCTGATGGAGCTTGGACCTAATACCATTATGGTCCGCTCCCGGAAAGTATGGGAGCTGTTGGACGAACTTGGCCTGAATGAGCAGATGCTGGAAGCCGGGAGCGAAGCCAAAAAAAGATTCGTTGTGTACAACGACAAAGCGGAGGCGCTCCCCATGTCATTGACCGATTTTATAACCACCCCTATCTTTTCCGCCAAAGCCAAGTTGCGCCTCTTTAGGGAACCTTTCATTTCTGCTTCAGGAGAAGAGGAAAGCATTGCCAGATTTGTAGAGAGAAGGCTGGGTGAGGAGATCCTTGACTACGCGGTAAATCCCTTCGTAGCGGGCATCTTTGCCGGCGACCCGCAAAAGCTCTCGCTCAGGCATACCTTCCCGAAGCTTCATGAATTCGAAAAGAATCACGGCTCCCTGTTTAAAGGCATGTTTAAAGGAAGCCAAAAAAATCCGGCACCCAAGGCGTTGATTTCTTTCCGGGATGGGCTGGCAGCACTGCCGGAAGCGCTGCACGAACAGTTGGGCAATACCGTAAAACTGAAGCGGAAAGTCAGTAACATACGCCATTCCGCCCGGGGACTGGAGCTGCGCTTTGAGAATGGCGGCACCGCCGAACATGATGCTGTGATCTCTACTATTCCTCTTCACAAACTGGCATCCTGCTTTGCCGAATCCGAGAACAGTGCCTCAAAGCCGGCACAGGAATTAACCGCTGTCTCCTATGCTCCTTTGAGCGTTCTGCACCTGGGCTACCACAAAAAACAGATCCGCCATCCTTTGGACGGCTTCGGAATGCTGGTGCCTGAAAAAGAGAATTATGACCTGCTGGGTGCGCTCTTCTCTTCCTCTCTCTTCCCCGGCCGAGCGCCGGAGGGCTATGCGCTGCTGACCTGCTTTATCGGCGGCAGTCGCAATCCGGAACTGGCCGGCAGTCCCAAAGACCGGCTGGTTGAAAAAGCACAAGGCGACCTGGACCGGCTTCTTGGAATTGAAGGTACGCCGAAACTGGTCCGACATACATTTTGGGAGAAGGCCATCCCGCAGTATGAAGTCGGCTATAGCAAATACCTTAAGAAAATGAATGAGCTGGAGTCCGAGTACGAAGGACTTTTCCTTGCCGGTAATTTCCGGGGCGGGGTCTCGGTGCCAGACTGTATCTCCGGCGGTTTTGAAACGGCTGAAAAGGCCGCATTGTTCTTGGAGCCGGAAGGATGATTTTCGCAGTTAAAACATCTGCCCAATTCCGGAAAATTATTCATAAATTCCAAACCGAAATTTTAAGCCGGTTATTGAAAAACCAACTTTCGAATTGTATTCATAAACAATAGAGGAACAATCTGTTATGGCAAACGCATATTTCAATCTCAGGGAACCGAAGAACGAACCGGTCTACTCCTATGCACCGGGAACTCCCGAACGAAAGAAACTGAAAGAAGAGCTGGAACGGCAAAAGTCGGAACAGGTTGAGATCCCTGCCATTATCGGTGGTAAAGAAGTAAAGACCGGCCGCACAGCCGATGTGGTTATCCCCCATAACCACGGCCACAAGCTGGGAACCGTGCACCTCTGCGGCGAAAAAGAAGTGGATATGGCCATCGAATCGGCCCTTGAAGCCCGCAAAGAATGGGCAGAAATGCCGTGGGAGCATCGGGCATCCATCTTCCTGAAAGCGGCCGACCTGCTTTCCGGTCCATGGCGCTACAAGATGAACGCGGCTACTATGCTGGGCCAGTCGAAAACAGCCTACCAATCCGAAATTGACGCCATTGCCGAACTGGCCGACTTCTTCCGCTTTAATGCCTACTACCTGACCCAAATTTACAAAGAACAGCCTTACTCCCCGGAAGGCATGTGGAACCGCTCGGAATACCGTCCGCTGGAAGGCTTTGTCTTTGCAGTGACACCTTTCAACTTCAGTTCCATTGCCGTTAACCTGCCGACCGCGCCCGCACTCTGTGGCAATGTCGCTCTCTGGAAGCCGGCTACCACTTCGGTCTACTCCAGCTATTTTGCCATGCAGATGCTGAAAGAAGCAGGGCTGCCCGACGGTGTCATCAACTTCGTGCCCGGCAGCGGCGCCGACGTAGGCGATCCCGTTCTGGAGAGTGAGCACCTTTCCGGCCTGCACTTTACCGGCTCTACCGGCACCTTCCAGCACCTCTGGAAAAGCATTGCCAACAATATTGAAAAATACCGGACCTATCCACGTATCGTAGGCGAAACGGGAGGCAAGGATTTCATCTTTGCCCATCAGTCGGCGGACGTGGACGCCCTGGTTGTCGCAGCCCTCAGAGCGGCCTACGAATACCAGGGGCAGAAATGTTCGGCAGCATCACGCATGTATGTACCCGAATCGATCTGGCCGGAGTTCAAAGAGAAATTCCTTGCCGAAGTTGAGAAGATCAAGATGGGCGAGGCAGAAAATTTCTCCAACTTTATGACGGCCGTCATCGACCAAAAAGCCTTCGACAGCATTACCGAATACATCGACTTTGCGAAGGATGCGGATGACGCCGATATACTCACCGGCGGGGGATATGACGACTCTGAAGGCTATTTCATAGAGCCGACGCTGGTACAGGCACACGACCCGCATTTCAAAACCATGGAAGAAGAGATCTTCGGTCCCGTACTTACCGCTTATGTGTATGAAGACGATAAGTTCGAGGAGACCCTTGAACTCTGCGATACCACTTCGCCCTATGCCTTGACCGGAGCCATCTTTTCGCAGGACCGCTACGCCCTTGAGCAGATGGCCGACTACCTGCGTCAGGCGGCCGGCAACTTCTACATCAACGACAAGCCGACGGCGGCTGTGGTTAACCAGCAGCCTTTCGGCGGAGCCCGAAAGTCGGGGACCAACGACAAGGCCGGAAGCGCTGCCAACCTGATGCGATGGATTTCGGTCCGTTCCATCAAGGAGACCCAGGTGCCTCCCAAAGACTGGACCTACCCCTTTATGGGCGAAGAATAAACCTTACGACTTCGAAGCTTTAGGAACCAGCTCTAAGGTTCCTAAAGCTCGTAAAATGCTATAAAAAAAGCCCTCCCGATCCAATCGGGAGGGCTTTTTATTGAGCACATTGCTCTCTCTAAGCAATTCCGATTTCTTCTTTCAGGTTGCTAAAGGTTTCTTCAAGGCTATCGAGTTTATTGTTGATTTCCTTCTGTGCCTCTTTCCAGTTTTCCTCGCCTTCTTCCTGGAGGGAAGCTAATTGCTCCTCAACAGCCTTCTTTTTCTTCACCAGGCTCTCCCACTGTTTTTGCAGTTCTTCCTTGGTTTCGCCGCTGGCTTCCTTAATTTTGGTCTCTACCTTATCCATCTCCTGTTCCATTTCGGCCAGTTCGTTGTTCACTTTCTGCACAAATGCCTCTTTGGTTTGTGCTACTTCTTCCTGGGCCGACTCATAGGCCTGCTCGGTGTTCTGCTTCATCTCATCCACAGTATCTTCACTTTTTTTACTGCAAGCGCCGAGCACCATAAGTGAAAGTGAGAGAATAAAAAGTGATTTAAAATATTTCATGACTCCTGAATGGTTTGATTAAATATTACCGTTACATCTAACTCCTTTAAATAGAGCCACGATCGAATTGTTCCAATCCTTTCAAGGGAAAAGAAAAGTGCCGGATGAATTTTCCGGCCGAATTGCACATATTGAACCGCACTGAAAATCGAAGACGCCCTTCAACCATGAATATCAGCATTTTAGGATGCGGCTGGCTGGGATTGCCCCTGGCCGAAACATTACTGGAAAACAACCATACCGTTAAAGGAAGCACCACCTCCGAATCAAAACTGCCCGAACTGAAGGAAAAGGGCATAGCACCCTATCTTCTTCTCCTTAATCCCGAAATTCAATGCGAGGATTGCGGCTCTTTTTGGGAGTCCGAAATACTCGTACTCAACATCCCTCCCGGAAGGGGGCGAGACGACCTGATGGATTTTCACACCGCTCAGATTCAGTCTGTTATCGAAGCGGTAAAGCCCTCATCAATTAGTAACGTGCTGTTTGTCAGCTCCACCTCGGTCTACCCCGAGCGGCCCGGACTGGTGGAAGAAGATGACGCCAAAAAAGGCGAAGCCGGGCGAAGCTCCGGCAACGCCCTGCTCAAAGCCGAAGCGATGCTTAAAGAGGAATCTGCTTTTAAAACCACGGTAGTCCGTTTCGGCGGACTCTACGGCTATAACCGAAACCCTGCCAAATTTCTGGCCGGCAGGAAAAAGCTTGACCGTGCAAAGGCGCCCGTCAACCTCATACACCGCGATGACTGCATCCGAATACTCGGTCAAATTATTGAAGAGGGCATATGGGGCGAAACATTCAATGCCGTATCGGACGGCCATCCACCACGCGAAATGTACTATACAGCCGCCGCTAAAAAGATGGGCCTTGAAGCCCCAACCTTTGACAAAGATGAGAGCAAAGACTATAAGGTGGTGTCGAACCGCCGGCTGAAACACAGGCTGAAATACACCTTTAAGTATCCCAACCCGATGAACTTCGCCGATTAGCTTCATAAAAAATTAACATCTGCCACCTACTTTGGCGCAAATTCTAATCGAGATGGCATTATGAGAAAACTTTTTTTCCTGCTTGCGGCAGTATTGCTTATTGTCACCTGCCAATCCAATAACAAGGGCGACAATCCATACAATCCCGAAGCCGACAGCCTTCGTTATGACGATGAAACCCACCTCCGGAATGTGCGTCAGCTGACCTACGGAGGCAACAACGCCGAAGCCTATTTCAGCTTTGATGACAATATGCTGGTTTTTCAGTCGGATTATTCCGGTTGGGATGTGAGCTGCGACCAGATATTCTATACCCGCCTGGCCAACAGCAATATGGGCGAGCAGAAACCGCAGATGCTCAGCACCGGCGA
>CAYWDK010000128.1:0-5152 GCA_964457025.1 uncultured Balneolaceae bacterium
CACAGCAACCAGCAGGACGAAGGCAGAAGCCGACGCGGCGGACGAGGTGGCCGCGGTTCCCGAAGAAACCGACGACGCAACAGAAGTAACTAAAACGAAAAGATTTTAGAATCATGTTAGAACCAAAACGCATAAAACGCCGCCGGCAGCACCGCAGAAGCCTTAAGGGTAACGCGGGACGTGGACATACGCTGGCATTTGGTGATTTCGGTCTCAAAGCCCTTGAGCCCAAGTATATCACCTCGCGGCAGATTGAGTCTTGCCGTGTTGCCATTGCTCGTAAACTGCAACGTGACGGCCAGACGTGGATACGAATTTTCCCGGACATGCCCAAGACTTCAAAGCCCGCTGAAACCCGGATGGGTAAGGGTAAGGGTGCCCTCGATCATTATGTAGCGGTCGTTAAGCCGGGACGCATCCTGTTTGAAGTAAGTGGCGTTTCGGAAGCATTAGCCAGGGAAGCCATGGCACGAGCGGCACACAAGCTTCCCATTAAAACGAAATTCATTGTTCGTCGTGACTACGACGGACCTTAATTGAAAGGTTTGGATAAAGATGAAGGCAAGTGAACTAAGAGATTTATCGATTACCGAACTGAAAGCACGTGTACAGGACCAGAAAGACGCGCTGCAGGATATGAAGTTCAACCACGCAGTGGCCGGTCAGCTGGAAAACCCCGCACGGCTCAAGATGACAAGACGGGAAATTGCCCGCTTGAAAACCATCATACATGAAAAAGAAAACCAAGAAAGTGCTGAATAACGGAACTATGGCACAAACTGAAAGAGCACAACGAAGACAACGAACCGGCAAGGTTGTAAGTGACCGGATGGACAAAACGATTACCGTTGCCGTAGATCGACAGGTAAAACACCCGATTTATGGAAAGTTCATAACCAAGACCACCAAGTATCTGGCTCATGACGAAACCAATGATGCCAAAATAGGGGATACCGTGCAGATTATGTCTACACGTCCACTCTCCAAGCGCAAGACCTGGCGTCTCGTCGAGATACTTGAACGTGCAAAATAACCGATAGTATTTAGGATTACCGATGATACAGATTCAATCAAGACTTAATGTTGCTGACAATAGCGGGGCCCGCGAGCTCCAGTGTATCAAAGTGCTGGGCGACTCCCGCCGACGCTATGCCCGGGTCGGAGATCTGATCTCCTGCTCTGTAAAAAATGCAATTCCCGGGGGTAACGTAAAGAAGGGTGAAGTTGTCACCGCCGTTATTGTCAGAACCCGTAAAGAATTGCGAAGAAGAGATGGCAGTTATATCCGGTTCGATGAAAATGCTGCCGTAATCATTAACAAGGAACAAGAGCCTGTAGGGACACGTATTTTTGGTCCTGTTGCAAGGGAACTGCGCGAGAAGAACTTTATGCGTATCGTTTCACTGGCTCCAGAAGTGCTTTAAAAACAGGTAGTATTCATTATGCCACGCACCAAAAACAGACAGAAGAAATTACACGTCAAAAAAGGCGATGAGGTCAAAATCATTGCCGGCAATGACAAAGGCAAGACGGGCCGCGTGCTTGTTGTATACCCGGCCAAGGAACGCGTACTGGTCGAAGGTATCAACATGAGAGTACATCATGACCGGCCCACCCAGGAGAACCCGCAGGGGGGAAGGATCGAGCGAGAAATGTCCATTCACGCTTCCAACGTGATGGTGATCGATCCGACTACCGGCGAGCCGACGCGTATCGGCCGCAAGCAGATCGAGGAGAACGGTTCTACACGCTGGGTACGATATGCCAAGAAAAGCGGTGAGATCATAGATAAATAAGGAATTATAGAAGAATGGCTGAAGCAAGATTATATACACAATACAAAGACGAGATCATTCCGAAGCTGATGGAAGAGTTCGACTATGAGAATATCATGGCTGTTCCGAAGCTAAAGAAGATAGTCATCAATTCCGGAGTCGGCGATGCCGTCGAGAATACCAAGGTGATTGATACGGTAAGTGAGAATCTGGCCATCATTACGGGCCAGCAACCTGTTACCACCAAGGCAAAGAAGTCTATCTCGAACTTTAAGGTTCGTGAAGGCATGCCTATCGGATGCAAGGTGACGCTGCGTCAGCGAATTATGTTTGAATTTCTGGATCGCCTGATCAACCTGGCGCTGCCCAGAACACGTGACTTCCAGGGCGTTCCCGACAGGAGCTTTGACGGGCGTGGAAACTACACGCTCGGTATCAAGGAGCATACGATATTCCCTGAGATCGATACCGACGACGTGGACCGGGTGCACGGCATGGATATCACCTTTGTGACCAGCGCCGAAACCGATGAGGAAGCGTATTCGCTTTTGAAGCATTTTGGAATGCCGTTTGTCAAACGAAATTAAATCTCATAAGTACCAAACATTATGGCTAAACAAGCTTGGATAGCACGTAACGAGAAAAGAAAAGAAACCGTTAAGAAATACGCGGAGAAAAGGCGCAAGCTGAAAGAAGAAGGCAAGTGGGAAGAGCTGCAAAAGCTGCCTCGCGACGCCAGCCCGACCCGGGTAAATAACCGCTGCAGCCTTACCGGCCGTTCTCGCGGCTACATCCGTAAATACGGAATCTCCCGCATCAAATTTCGTGAACTGGCCCTGGACGGAAAGATTCCCGGGGTGCGCAAAGCAAGCTGGTAATTATCTAATTAAGAACGTTTATGATTGATCCAATAGCAGATTACTTAACTCGAATTCGCAATGCTCAGCAGGCAGGGCACCGTCGCGTAGACATTCCTGCATCGAAGTTGAAGCGTGCGATGACGAAGATCCTGATAGACAAGGGATACATTAACAAGTACATCAATATCGATGATGGAAAGCAGGGAATGCTTCGGCTGTTCCTGAAGTACGACGCTTATGGCCATCCGGTCATTAAGAAGCTACGTCGGGAATCCAAGCCCGGTCTTCGGGTTTATTGCGGAGCCGATGATATTCCCCGCGCACTCAATGGTTTGGGTGTGGTTATTCTTTCTACTTCGCGCGGTGTTATGACCGACAAAGAGGCCCGCAAATTGAGCGTGGGCGGCGAAGTGTTGTGCACAGTTTACTAATATAAATAGTGAGAAATTATGTCTCGTATCGGAAAACAGCCGATTTCTTTGAAAGATGGAGTTGAGTTCAGCATTGATGCTGACAATGTGGTAACCATTAAGGGTGAGAAGGGTACCGATACCCTTAAGGTACATCCCAATATTACCATCGAAAAGAACGACGGTGAAATTTTGGTAAGCCGTAACTCGGAGGAAAAACAGGACCGTTCACTGCATGGCCTGTATCGCTCTCTGATTGACAATATGGTTACCGGCGTATCGGAAGGATATAAGAAAGAGCTTGAAATAATCGGAGTGGGTTATCGCGCCTCCCTCAGCGGCGGCGTTCTGGAACTGAACCTCGGATTTTCACATCCGATTTACTTCGTTCCTCCCGACGGTATCGACATTGAAGTGGATACCAAAACAAAAAAGAACCCCATGCTGATTATCTCCGGCATTAACAAAGAATTAGTAGGACAAGTGGCTGCGAAGATCCGTTCTCTGCGTCCGCCCGAGCCGTACAAAGGCAAAGGCATCCGTTATGTGGATGAATGGGTACGTCGCAAGGCCGGTAAATCTGCTGCAAAAGCTTAACAGGATTGATCTGAGATGGAAAAGAATACAAAGAAAAAATTACGCAGAGACCGAATTCGCCGTCGTATTCGTGCCACCATTCGTGGTACAGCAGATCGGCCCAGGCTCTGCATCTACAAAAGCAACCAACACATTACGGCCCAGCTGGTTGACGACCGCTCTGCCAGTACGCTGGCTTCGGCATCAACCAATATGGAAAGCCTGAAGAAAGATATTGAAGGCAAGACCAGGACCGAAGCTGCAAAAGTGGTAGGCGAACAGCTGGCCAAGAATGCGCAGGACAAAGGAATTAACAAAGCCGTATTTGACAGAAGCGGCTATAAATACCACGGAGTAGTGAAGGCACTTGCCGACAGTGCTCGTGAAGCCGGATTAGACTTTTAAAGGACTTATTTATTATGCCAAAGATTAAAAGACGACATAATATAACAGCAGCAAACCTGAACCTGGAAGAAAAACTGGTTCACATTAACCGTGTATCCAAGGTTGTAAAAGGTGGACGACGTTTCAGTTTCAACGCCATTGTGGTAGTTGGCAATAAAGACGGGGTTGTGGGCCACGGTCTCGGAAAGGCCAACGAGGTTTCCGACGCCATTCAGAAAGGCTTTGACAATGCCAAAAAGAATCTGATCAAGGTTCCCATGACGCGGACCGGAAGCATCTACCATAGCATCACGGGCAAGGAAGGCGCAGGCGAAGTACTGTTGCGCCCGGCTTCCGAAGGTACCGGTGTAATTGCAGGCGGCCCTGTGAAAGCACTGCTGGATATCGCCGGGATACAGAACATCCTGACGAAATCAATCGGTTCCTCAAACCCGCATAATATGGTGAAAGCTACCTACAATGCGCTGAAGAATCTCACGGATCCCGTGGAAGTGGCGCAGCGACGAGGTGTTTCGCTGGGTAAAGTATTCGAAGGATAACAGATTTATACCAAGCAAATTTAACAACTGGTTTTTGTACCATGGATTTAAGCAATTTAAAAGCACCGAAACCGAATAAGAAGACAAAGAAGCGTATAGGACGTGGACAAGGTTCCGGTCACGGAAGCCATACAGTTGGCCGCGGACATAATGGCCAGCGATCGCGAAGCGGTTTCAAGGAGAAATTCTGGTTTGAAGGCGGACAGATGCCGCTACAGCGCAGAATTCCGAAATTCGGATTCAATAACCGCTTCCGCACCGAATATGTACCGCTTAATGTGGAGACTATTGAGCAGTACGTCGAGGCCGGCAAGCTGGAATCGAAGATTACGCTTGACGACCTGAAGAATGCCGGTTTGGTCGGTAAAGACGAACTGGTTAAACTGCTCGGCCGCGGGGAGATCAGCAAGAAGGTTGAGATCGATGTTCATGCCTTCAGCAAATCCGGCAAAGAGAAAGTGGAAGAAGCCGGCGGAAGCGTAAATCAAATTGAAGAATAATTAATAGTCAGCCACCTGTTCAATGAGTTTAGTCGAAAATTTTCGGAACATATTTAAGATTGAGGAGCTGAAAAACCGGATCCTCTA
>CAYWDK010000129.1:0-3414 GCA_964457025.1 uncultured Balneolaceae bacterium
CCACCCATTTGCTTGAAAACGGCTACGACATCCGCACGGTGCAGGAGCTGCTGGGGCATAAAAACCTGAAGACCACCATGATTTATACCCACGTGCTTGGCAAAGGAGGGCAGGGCGTGCAAAGCCCGATAGACCGCTTATGATAGCCGAGGTACTAGCCGCATATTTCATACTCCTGCGTACTCTACTCAATTTATCCTTATGCCCATTACCATCATCCCCTCATTTTATTCATCTCGTTCCGAAGGTCCTCTTCGGAATGCTATTTGAAAGCTCTGCTTTCAGTGATATGTAGAGCGAAGCGGAGCTTGGGATGAGAGAAACGAGATGAATCTGCAGGCAGCATCCTATTTACTACCAGTCTAAATTCCGAACTTACTAAAAAGAGTAGGAAATCTTCTTATATTAGCAGCCACCATTTCGGGGGATTATGGGAGATCCCCTTACTATTTGCATCCAAATAAAACATACGATGAGTTTTAGCTTTTTTGATTTACTGCAGTTGATCGGCTCTTTGGGGATTTTCATTTACGGGATGAAGGTATTCAGCGACGGCCTCCAAAAAGTGGCCGGCAACAAGCTGCGGACCATTCTGAAGGGGATGACCAGCACCCGCTTCCGGGGCATCCTTACCGGCTTTACGGCGACCACTATCACCCAGTCGTCCTCTACAACCACCGTGATGGTCGTAAGTTTTGTCAATGCCGGTCTCATTACATTCCTGGAATCGACGGGCGTGGTGATGGGGGCCAATATCGGCACGACCGTAACAGCCTGGATGATTTCGATCTTTGGTTTCAAGATGAAGATCACCCCGATAGCGATTATGATGATCGGTATCTTTTTCCCCTTCATTTTTTTCGGCAAAGAGAAGTGGCGCAACCTGGCCGAGGCGATGATCGGTTTCGGAATCCTGTTTATCGGATTGGATTTCATCAAAAACGGGGTCCCCAATATCCAGCAGAACCCGGAGATGTTCATGTTCCTGGACCAGTTTACGGAGTTCGGTTTTCTCTCCATCATTATTTTCGTGGTAGCCGGTACGCTGCTGACCCTGCTTACACAGTCCTCTTCGGCCGCTTCGGCCATCACCCTTGTGATGCTGTTCCAGGGATGGATCGACTTTCCCATTGCGGCTGCTATGGTATTGGGTGAGAATATCGGCACGACCGTAACGGCCAACATCGCCGCCGTGGTGGGCAATGTTTACGCCAAACGAGCGGCGCGCTTTCACTTTGTCTTCAATGTATTCGGGGTGCTATGGATGCTCGCCCTGATCCATCCCTTCCTTATGGGCATCGACGCCGTAATGGGATACTTCCTGCCGGGAGCCGAATCGATTCTGCACGCTACCGACGAAGTGGGCAGGGCCAACGCCACGCTGGCGCTTTCACTCTTCCATACCACCTTTAACGTGACCAACGTGCTTCTGCTGGTCGCATTTGTGCCGAAAATCGTCCGATTTATCGAGCGTTACCAGAAAGAGAAGAAAGACACCCAGCACCGCCTGCAGTACATTTCGTCGGGGATGATGTCTTCTCCCGAACTCTCTATTTCGCAAGCCCATAAAGAGATTGAACTGTTTGCCAGGCTGGTCGATAAGATGCACTTTAATGTCAAAGGGCTGTTGCAGAACAAGCAGAAAAAAGAAGAAAAATTTCTGGAGAAGATTGAGCGACGGGAGCAGATTACCGACAACATCGAGTTGGAGATTGCCGAATACCTCACCAAAATATCCAGCTACAACCTGACCGAAGACGCCAGCAGGCGCATCCGGGGCATGCACAGCATCATCAACGACCTGGAGCGGGTGGGCGATATCTACTTTCAGATGTCAAAGACCTATGAGAGGATGAAGTCGGAGGGCACCGAACTGCCGGATGAGGCGATGCAAAAGATCGACCTCATGCTCGACCGTGTGCACGACGCTATCCGCAATGTGCGTGAGAACCTGACAGTGGACAGCGATGAGATCGATCTCGAAAAAGCCCTGCATATCGAGAACTCCATTGACCTGTACCGCGACGAACTACTGGAGTACCACTACGCCCAACTTGAAGAGAAGGGCTATTCAAACCGCGTAGGTTTCGTCTTTCTGGATTATCTGAACCGCCTTGAGAAGATCGGTGATCATCTGTTTAACGTTAACGAGGCAATGGCCGGCGTGAAAGTGAAAGCGGCCTACGACCGGGTGATTGAGGAGAGAGGCTGAACTTATAGTATATGAGCTCATATATGTCGTTCCCAAGCGGATTTCGGGAACGACATAAAGAGTGATAAAAGGAAAAGGAATGCGGTGCTATTGCGCCTGCTGTCCTGCAGTCCTCGAGTCTGGGGCGTTTCGCTCCTGACCGTTCATAATTTCAAACCAGTTGATATCCCGGGTCAGGTACATGACCAGCGCCAGTACCGTAAACAAGCCGATGCTTCCCATCAGCAGGGCATAGTCCTGCAGCTGAAGCAGCACATAGAGGTAGCCGTAGAGGATCACCAGAACACCAGAGATAATCCCCGTCTTCAGCATGTCTGACAGCACGCTGTAGGAATAGACGCTGATCAGCGTGATGACGGCCGCCGAAGCGATCAGGTAGGCGGCGCCGAATACCACATATTCCGAGATCGACAGCAGCAGGGTATAGAATACCAGCAGGGCGAAACCGATCAGCAGGTACTGCACGGGATGGATGATTTTTTTGCTCAGCAGTTCGATCATGAAAAAGGTCAGGAAGGTCAGAGATATGAACATGATGGCATACTTGGCGGTGCGCATGGTCTTGCGGTACTCATCCACCGGCAACAGCAGTTCCACCCCGAAAGCGGCATTCGATACTTCTTCATTGGCACCCAACCACTGCTGCGGAAAGTTGCGGTTCAGATGCAGCACCTTCCATTCGGAGGAAAAACCCGATGCGTTTACCTCGCGCTCGACGGGCAGGAAATTGCCTGT
Organism: uncultured Balneolaceae bacterium; assembly: GCA_964457025.1. Classification (GTDB taxonomy): domain Bacteria; phylum Bacteroidota; class Rhodothermia; order Balneolales; family Balneolaceae; genus CAYWDK01. The sequence goes on from CAYWDK010000129.1 coordinate 2,948, forward strand.
GAAGCTGGGGTTGGGCCATTCGGATGAGAGCCGTACGTCGGTCTGCTTGCCGACCGGGGAGAAGAGCAGGGACGAGCTGCCGTTCAGCTTCAGTTCAAAGCTAAAGCGCTGTTCCTCGCCCGTTTCGAGGCCTGGGGAGATGGATATGCCCGATTCCAAGACGTCATCGGATTCTATGCCCGGATCAGCGATGTATTCGTTGCCGTTCCAGTCGATGGAAACAAATTCGGTGATGCCGGTCATGTCGGAAATGCCTACCGAGACGAAAGCATCATCGATTAGGAAGTCCTCCGGGGCAATATTGAAGCCATTCAGTTCAAGAGCCGGGAATAGTCCGGAAAAAGAGAGGCGGCTGTTGTAGACTATCACCTCGAAGATGCCGCGGTAGCGTACTTCGGGGGTGACGGTGCCTTCCACAGTCAGCTCGTCGGGCAGGAAGTGGGCGTATCGGATGGTATGCTCCACCT
>CAYWDK010000129.1:3514-5116 GCA_964457025.1 uncultured Balneolaceae bacterium
ATTCCGACCAAAGCGACCCCGTAATAAAACATATTGATGAGGTTGTCTTCCGAGCCGATAATACCTACGGCCCCGTTTGCCCAGATGAGGAGGAGGCCGGAAAAGAGAGAAAAGCCTACTGCGAGACGGTAAGCTGTGTCGCCTTTCTTTCTGGTTGTCAGCATATAGGTCAGGCCGGTGCCGAATAGGAAGACACCCGCGAAGATAAAATCGCTGACGGTCCACACTACTTCATCGGTGTATTGCATAGCCACCAGGGGGATCAGCAGAAGGATTCCCGTAAGGGCGGCCGGTATGGCAATGGATTTGAATAAGGTGTTGTCTGCATTCATAAATGTTCCTCAGTAAGTTTGATTGTTGATTAAAAGTACTTTGCAATACAAAGTGTTGTGCAAAAAAATTATCGGTTTACTCCACCTCGCGATTCATGTATCGGACGACCGCGTACCATATTCCGCCCGCGATAGTCATCAGCACCGGCAGGCCACCGGCTTCACTTTCGGTCAGTATCAGGAGTATCATCAGTACGAAGCCTGTAATTCCTAGCAGTGCGGGCAAAAGCGGTTGCTGCCACAGGTGAGTTTGATTGTTGTCGGTATTCATTATGGTAGATTCTGTGTTAGGGTTGCAGCTATTATTTTTGAGCTTTTATTATTGACTCCAGCACTTTAAGGTGTTCTTCGAAAGCCTTTTTGCCGGTTTTGGTCATATAATATTTCGTATTGGGCTTGTTGTCGATAAAGGTTTTTTCCACGCCAATAAAGTCTTCCTTTTCCAGTGTCTTCAGATGCGTTGCCAGGTTGCCGTCAGTCACGTCGAGGTACTCTTTCAGCGTCGTAAAGTCGAGCGCCTCGTTTACCGCCAGGGCGGACATGATTCCCAGCCTCACGCGGCTTTCAAAAGCCTTATGTAAATCATCGATTGATACTTTCATGGGCAGTTGGTTTTACCGCTCGTAGCTGAAATGCATGTACATGCCGTAGACAATGTGGGCCAGGCCGAAACCGATCGCCCAAAAAAGCAGTCCGTATTCAATAAACCATGCGCCCGCCAGTCCCAGGATGATCTGTATCAGTCCCAGGCCTTTGATATCGTCATAGGTAAACTTGCCTGCCGTATATAAAGCAAGGCCGTAAAACAAAAGGGTGGCTGGGGCCAGCAGTCCCACAAGGCCTTTTAAAAAAAGAATGATCACGAAAATTCCTCCGGCTGCCAGCGGAACGGACATCTGGGTGATCATAAGCCGGGAGGTGGCGTTCCACACTTTTTCCCCACGTTTTTTAGCCTTGTTGCTGGAAAGGAATACGGCCGTTCCTACAGCCAGTATCAATACCGCGATAGCCAGTCCCATCACTTCCGGCAGGGCAGGGGGAAGGTTGGCCGGTTGCAAGGTATCAGGGTTGAAATCGAAAACGTATCGGGCGATGCCGGCCCCGGCCAGGGCGTAGATGCCCGCCATTACCCCGGCCAAACCGGAGAGCGATAGAAATTTGGACGACCGTTCCATCATGGAGCGGATCTGGTTGATATCCTGAATGTAATCCCGTTCTTCTTTCATACAAAGTACTTTTTGATACAAAGTAAAATAAAAAAGAGTACTGC
>CAYWDK010000130.1:0-5107 GCA_964457025.1 uncultured Balneolaceae bacterium
CCGGCAAGCGGGGAGGCTACTACTCCGACTTTACGCTGGGCATCCGGGTAGCCGAGGACGAACGCTACGAGGAGGAGTTCATCCCCATCGGCAAGACCTACGGCGGTTATACCGACGAGGAGATGAAGGAGCTCAACAAACGCATTAAGGAGCTGACCGTCGAGCGCTACGGCCCTACCCTCGGGCTTATCCCCGAGATCGTGGTAGAGCTGGAATTCGATGACATCCAGGTGAACAAGCGTACCAAAGCCAACTATACGCTGCGCCTGCCCCGCTTCAAAGCTATCCGGTGGGACTTAAGCCCAAAAGACACCGATACCCTGAAAGATGTTGAACGGATGTACGAGGAAAAAATCAACCGCGAACGGCTGAAACAGGACAAGAACCCTTCTTTTCATTTTAAAAGCTGATGCCATCAGATCGCTACAAGCGATCCGATGGCTCAAGCAACATTCTACTTCTTGTACTCCATAAACCAGTCCAAAATCCGGTTCGAAACATCGGCGATCAGCTTCGGTTCGCGCGGACCGTGCGGAGTCCTCGGGTAGAGAATCAACTCCGTAGGCACACCCCGCTCCTGCAAAGCCCAGTAGAACTCTTGTCCCTGGGAAGTCGGCACGCGCACATCCTGCATACCGTGGATGACCTGCGTGGGTGTTGAAATCTCACTTATACGGTAAATGGCAGAGTGTCGCTCATAGATCTCTTCCATCTCTTCACTCTCCCAATAGTAGCCGCCCATATGGGCCACCAGGTAGTTGGGGATGTCGGTGGTGTTGACCATGCTGATCAGATTCGGCAAGCCGGCGCCCATACTTACGGCATTGAAGCGGTCGGTCCGGGTCACAATAAAGGAGGTCATATAGCCTCCGTAACTCCATCCCATCTCAAAAAGGTTGTCCGGATCGGCTACGCCCATATCTAGCACCTTATCGACACCGCTCATCAGGTCCTGGTAGTCGCCGAAGCCCCAGTCCTGTATGTTTGCATACCGAAAGTCCTTGCCGTAGCCGGTACTACCGCGGGGATTGGGCCGAAGCACGGCAAAGCCTTGCGCCGCGAAATACTGTATGGCGTAGATGCTACCGCCGCCGGTCCAGGTGTGGAGATAGGCTCCGGCCGGACCTCCGTGCACATTCAGTATAAGAGGTACCTCATCGCCCTCTTCATAGCCGACCGGGTAAGTCAGCAAGCCTTCGATCTCCATACCGTCTTCCGAAGTCCATGTCAGTAATTCGGTCTTGCCCATCTCCGGAAAGTCAATATCCTTGTAAATATCGGTAAGCTGTTTCTTATTAAATCTGGTGAAAGATGATGTATACACATTAGGTGGTGTAGAGGGATCTTCAAATGTAAACGAAAGATGCCTCCCGTTGTCCGACAGGTCAAAATCACTGTACACACCATCCTCAGGTGTGATGAGTTTCGGCTCGTTGCCATTCACCGGCAACTGATACAGTGCCGTATACGTCCGCCGTACTTCAGAAACCAGCAGGCTGTTGCCATCGGGTCCCCATTCCAGGATGGATGCGCTTCGGTTCGGCGTCTGTGCCAGCGGTGTGGGCGTACCGCCCGATACCGGGATACGGTAGATATCGGTAAGTCCCACCCACTCTTCCGAGCCGCCGCTGGACTGAAAAACGATGTAACTTCCGTCTTTGGAATACATAGGCCCTGTATCGGTCCCGGCCCATTCTACCAGGGGCGAAACCGCGCCGCTGTCGGCAGGCACTGTGGAGATGTCGTTTTCGGCCCCGTCATCAATCTTGGGTGTGGGTTGATGAGAAAATACGATCGTACTGCCATCCGGTGACCAGTCGAAAGAAGTAACCAGAAAATTACCGGACGTGATCTGTTTTGTCATATTGTCTTCCGGATTGTCATGGATAGTCTCGACATACAGATGCCGGTAGCGGTACTCCTGGTCTACCAGGTGCACATCCCGCTTCTCTCTTTCCCGTTCTTTTTCTTCTTCCGATTTGGGATCGGTCATGGTGTAGGCGATACGGCTGCCGTCGGGCGACCACTTATAGGAGCCGATCCCGTTCTCGGCATGCGTCAGCTGCTCGGCCTCTCCTCCGTTCAAATAGATACGATAGACCTGGTTCTCGCCCCCGTTTCGGGAAGAAGTGAAGGTCAGAGCCTTGCCGTCCGGCGTAAAGCGCGGATTGTTGGCCGAATGTTCGCCCCGGGTAAACTGGCGATTCATGCTGCCATCGGTAGCCGCCACCCAGATATGGGTCCGGAATTCGGACTGCTCACCCTCCATCAGGGTCTCACGCACCTCGTATGCTACATACTTTCCGTCTGGAGATATAACCGGGTCGTTCACCTCGTCGAGCCCGATCATCTTTTCGGGCGTCCACTCAAAACCGGCACTGTCGCTCTCCTGCGCCTGAACGTTCCCGATAAGTCCGGCTGCGATTAAACATACTGCCCAAAAGAATACTTCGATCTTAATTCGTTTCATTGTTGCCCCCATTTTGTTTGAAATACCACTCCAATAATACAACTCTCAGCCTTAGAATCAATTATATCCCAATAGCTTGCGGAAATTAAATCCCTCAAAGAATTATTGCTACATTACTCATTCTTCATTTTAATTTTTTAATTCTTTATTGCGATGAGCAGCTGGACACTCAAATCCATCCCTCCCCATGACTGGTTTATCTGCCTAGACATCAACGAATATTTTGATCATGAACACGATCCGGAAAAAATTTTCGAGGAGGGCTTCATCCGCCCGGTACCGGTAGGCGACCGTGACGTTATCGTTACCTCTTTCTTTAACGGTGATCCGGAAAAGCCCGAATTCCATATCGAAAGCGCAGAGCCGCTGGGCAAAGAAGAAATAGAACAGGCCAATAAAAGCCTGACCCGTATTCTCGGCACCAATCTGGACCTGCGTCCGCTCTACGACAAAGCCGCTAATGACCCGGTACTTGGACCCAAGCTTACCGATCTGTACGGACTCAAGCGAATGGCCCGTGCCAATCTTTTTGAGGACACCATAAACCGGATTATCGAGATGCGCCTCTCCCACAAACCGACAGCCAAGAAGATGGTTTTCAAGGTCAGGGAAAAGTACGGTACTCTGCTCACTCATAAGGGAGAAAACCTCCCCGCCTGGCCTCGGCCCCACCAGCTGATCAAGGCTGACCCGATGAGCATCCGGAAATTGGGTCCGACCAAACGAAAAGGCGAATTTATCATCGGCTTTGCGGAAGACATCCTGGCGGGCGAACGCGATCTGAATCATCTGGAAAACTGTCCGCCGCAAGAGTTCTACGACACCATGCGCGAAGTGCGGGGTGTGGGACCCACCTCCGCCCAGCAGCTGATGCTCTTCCGCGAACGCACCGACGCCGTCTTCCCCAGCAATAAAAGCAAAGGCCAGGAAAAAGGCCTGCGCAAATGGATTATCATGAGTTATGGAGAAGATCCCGACACTATATCAGAAGAAGACTATCAAAATTTGATTGCTGACTGGCAAGGTTACGAAGCCGCCGCTCTGGAATTTTTGTTCGTCAACTGGGTGCTCAGCGAAAAAGCCAAGAAGCTGAAAAAGAAGAAGTCGTAAAGCACCTGATTGTTTTTAAGGGCGTTTTTAGCGTATTTGATACTAACTGCTACGCTAAAGAGGGCGCCTATGCATTTCCGAATACCGTTATTGCTGGCTTTATTGCTGTCTCTGTGGACTGGATGTAAGAATAACCCGGCTCAAACCAAAGAAGAAACATACAACACCCTTAACAGCAAAGTATTTTTTACTATTCACAAAGAAGCTGCTTTTACTGAGGATCAAGGCCATAACTATTTTCAGGCACCGGGGATTTTATTAGCAACTGAAAACTATTTTGGTTGCGGGAATATTGAAAAAAACATTTACCCGACATAAAGACCTGCTTGTCATTAATATCAACGGTGTAAAAGCTACCGGGACCGTATGTATAGGTTGGGGGCCGGCCAGATCATTCCCGATTGGCATTGATCTTGAACCAGGAAACTATGATTTGTATCTGACATACCGCAATATTGACCATTACAAATTACTTGTAACCAATTCATCTTATTTCGTCTCAATTGTTGATACCTCCTTTACGCGCTATATACCTTATTTTGAAGAATGGAGCAGTTCGGATCCATGGGAATACATTGACGATTAACACCCATTAAATTTTATAAATCCCTCCCTCCCCCGTTATGAATCCTCTCCAAATTTGTTATACTGTAATAAATCATCTTCAGTAAAGGTCAGGTAAATGGAGAATACGTTACTATCTTTTAAAAAAAAGCTGCTTTTTGGACTGTTTGTTCTGCTTCTGGCGGCCTCACAAAACGGTTACACCCAAAATCAGGGACGTCAGCAGCCCGGTGCTGAGGGCACGGCAACGCTTTCCTCGACCGACACCACCTATTCCGCTTTCGGAAGCTATAGTGAGTCGCTAGCCACCCTCAGTGACTGGTTTAGTAAGGAGGGCTATGAGATTGATTCCTTCTTCCGCGACCCCCGCTTCGAAATCTACGAGACGATTGACGAACGCTTCCGCCGCTCGGCCGAGGTAAAATCCATAGACCTGAACGAATACAAGCAGATCCTGGACTTTGAGAAAAAAGCCTATGCCATCGAGCGGTTTATGGATATGCATAAATTGTCGCTTGAAAAGGCCGAAGAAATCTATGACATCCCCAAAGAGGTCATTGCCGCCATCATCGGCATCGAATCCAACTTCGGAGAGGTTTTAGGCGAATACAATCCCTTCAACACCTACGTCTCGATGTATGCGGTGGGATATCGCGGGACTTTTGCCCGTGCCCAGCTGAAAGAGCTGCTTGAATTCACGGAAAAGAAAAAAATGGACGTTTTTGAACTCAAATCCAGCTATGCGGGAGCCGTCTCCTTCGCCCAGTTTATCCCCTATTCTCTGAACAAGTGGTTTGTGGGCGAGGATATCTTCGATATCCATAACAACATCCTTTCCGTTGCCAATTACCTGGCCTATTTCAAGAAGCGGACCGGCAGCATTGAACGCGCCGTGCTTCGCTACAACCCCAGCGATCTCTACGTAAAGGCGGTCATGGACCTTGCCAGGAAAGCTGAAGAAGG
>CAYWDK010000131.1:0-2156 GCA_964457025.1 uncultured Balneolaceae bacterium
CCAGGGCCAGCGCATAGCTTGAGGCCACGCCGGTCTGCACATAGCGGAAGAGGCTCCCGAACAGGCGCACAAGACCTCCCACCGTATTCACGGCGCCGTCCACAATTTTCATGTCGAAGCGGGCAAGGCCTTTGTCGGAAAAGCGTACCAGCGGACGAACCACTACGCCTTCATAAAGCTCGTCGAGGTTGTACTTTTCATTCCACGTCTCATAGAGGCCGCCGAAGAGCTGGGCCAGTTTGGCATCCGACTCTTCGGTAGCACCGTTTCCGTACATCTTCCAGGCCATCCAAACGCCGGTAACGGCTATCAGGATGGATACGATCATCAGCCCCCACTCCAGTCCGTGCGAGAGGGTCAGGCTGAAGTCGGCCGTCACATTATTCAGCCAGTTGTGCAGCAGGTTGATGTGCTCTTCCTGGTGGGTGAATGTCGACAGCAGGAAATTCGGCACGCCGAGAAATCCGCCAACAACCGACAATCCGCCAAGTGTCCACAGCGGGATGGTCATCGTCTTGGGACTCTCATGCAGGTACTTCTCTGCTCCCTCGGCTCCCAACACTTTGGAAGGAAGTTTAAACTCTCCGTTGAAGGTTCCGAAAGTCAGGCGGAACATATAGAAGGCTGTAAGGAAAGCAGTCGCAATCCCCACTCCCCACAATAGGAAGTAGAGCGCGCCGGCATACTCGCCGAAGCCTGCGTTGAAGGTAAAGGCAAGGATTTCATCCTTCGAAAAGAAGCCGGCCAAAGGCGGGATGCCCGCGATAGCGACGGTAGCAATCAAAAAAGTCTTGTAGGTAGAGGGCATATACTCCTTGAGCCCGCCCATAAAGCGCATATCCTGCGGATCGAAATGGACGTGCTTCCCTTCTTCATGCAGGCCGTGCTCTACGTGCTCCATAGCGTGAATCACCGAGCCGGAACCCAGGAAGAGGCAGGCCTTGAAGAATGCGTGAGTCACTACATGGAACATGGCCGCCGTAAAGGCGCCCGAACCGAGCGCCAGGAACATATAGCCCAGCTGCGAAACCGTCGAGTAGGCAAGCACCCGTTTGATGTCGTTTTGAGTGATGGCGATGGTGGCCGCGACCAGGGCCGTCAGCGCACCGATCACAGCGATGATCATCATCACTTCGGGCGACATCACAAACATGGGAGACATACGCGAAATCAGGTAGATACCCGAGGTAACCATCGTAGCTGCGTGAATGAGCGCCGAAACCGAGGTAGGTCCGGCCATGGCGTCAGGCAACCAGACGAAGAGCGGAATCTGCGCACTCTTTCCGGTCGCCCCTATAAACATAAGGAGGCCGATCCAGAATTTTTCCTCTGCCGGAATCATCTCCAGTCCGGAAAGAATGGCGTCAAACTTCAGGCTTCCCACATACTGGAAGGTCAGGAACATGGCGATCAGGAATGCAAAGTCACCCACCCTGTTATACAAAAACGCTTTTTTGGCGGCATCCGACTTCGCCATATCGGTATACCAGAAACCGATGAGCAGATAGGAACAGAGTCCCACACCCTCCCAGCCGAGGAACAGCAACAGCAGATTGTCGGCCATTACCAGGTTCAGCATGGCAAAGATAAAGAGGTTCAGATAGGCGAAAAATTTCCAGTAGCCCGCATCGTGCCACATGTAGCCGATGGAGTAGAGATGAATCAGGAAACCGACACCAGTGACGACAAGTCCCATCAGTATGGAGAGCTGGTCAAACTGGTAGGCGATATCGGCGCTGAACGAACCGGCTTCGATCCAGCTAAAGAGCGTTACGGTGAAAGCTTCCGACTCCTGCCCCATATTGATAAAGAAATAGACAAAGGCAAGAAAGGGAATGAAGACGGCCAGATTCGAAAGGGTGCCGATCAGGGTTTTCTTCTCTCGATAATCCGTTGACCTGAGACCAAGCAATCCGTTAATCAGAAAACCCAGCAGGGGCAGGCCAATAATTAAAGTCGTAAGCGTAGTAGCCGAATCCATTTAGTATCTTTCAGGTTTGTAAATCCTCAAAAATTCGCCCAAAAGGTAGCTATTACCAGAGGCATTCCCAAGGGAAAATTATAGATGGCAAAGATACAAAAAAGTGAGTGAAGGTAAAGATGAAGCAAACGACTTTTTTAATTTAGAAAGGGTATAAGGTAAGGTTGAATGTTAA
>CAYWDK010000131.1:2256-4847 GCA_964457025.1 uncultured Balneolaceae bacterium
TTTTAACAAAAATTAGCAAGGCGACAGGGAGAATAAATTTTAAAACTAAAAGCCATCTGTTATTTTAAGCTTCGATTTTAAGGACTAATGAATTAACTACCCGGAGGAAACGTGCCGCTTAACCGATTGATCTCTAAACTGTCACTTTTCGTAATTTCACTTTTTGTCCTATTAGGTATAAGCAACCCGGCCCTTGCCGCAGAAGCTGCACACGCTTTCGACGGCGGGGAACTTAGTATCTGGTGGGTCCTGCCTTTTGCAGGCATTCTGCTCTCTATTGCCATTTTCCCGCTGGTTGCCCCCGATTTCTGGCACCATCACTTCGGAAAGGTCTCTGCCTTCTGGGGCGTCTGTATTATCGTCCCCATGCTTATCTATTTCGGTTTTTCGACTACCCTCTATGAAGTGCTTCATGTGTACCTGCTGGAGTACATCCCCTTTATCATATTGCTATTTGCGCTCTTTACGATCTCGGGCGGTGTACGGGTTAAAGGATATCTGAAAGGCACGCCCGAAGTAAATACGCTGATGCTGCTTATTGGTACGATTCTGGCCAGCTGGATGGGAACCACCGGGGCAGCCATGCTGCTGATCCGTCCTATGCTGCGTGCCAACCAGTGGCGGGAGAAGAAAGTACACATGGTGGTCTTCTTTATTTTCCTGGTTGCCAACGTCGGCGGTTCGCTTACGCCGCTCGGTGACCCGCCCCTCTTCCTAGGTTTCCTGCAGGGAGTGGACTTCTTCTGGACCACCACCAATATGTTCTGGGAGATGAGTTTTGTAGTTGTAATCCTGCTGGTGCTCTACTACTTCTGGGACCGTTACCTCTTCGCCAAAGAGCCGATGGAACAACCGGCCGACGAAGGAGAAGAAGCCTTCGGCCTGGAGGGCAGCTTCAACCTGCTGCTGCTTGCAGGGGTTGTCGGCGCCGTGCTTTTCTCGGGACTTGTCCATATCGGCGAAGTTACCGTCTACGGCATTCATATGACCATTGAGAATATCATCCGGGACGTCACCCTTCTGGTGCTCTCCTGGCTCAGCTGGGTACTCACCTCCAAAGAGAGCCGGGCAGCCAACGGCTTTAGCTGGTTCCCGATCGAGGAGGTTGGGAAACTCTTTGCCGGAATCTTTGTCACCATCATCGCTCCCATTGCCATGCTTAAAGCCGGCAAGGAGGGTGAGGGTGCCCTGCAGTTTGTGAACGACCTGGTCTTTAGCCAGGGAGCCAACCCCCAGCCCATAAATGAGATGTTCTTCTGGGTCACCGGTATGCTCTCCGCTTTCCTGGATAACGCCCCGACTTACCTGGTGTTCTTCAACGCTGCCGGCGGAGATGCCCAGGTACTGATGACGACCCTCTCAGATACCCTGCTGGCCATTTCATCCGGTGCGGTATTCTTCGGTGCAGTAACCTATATCGGTAACGCCCCCAACTTCATGGTGAAGTCGATAGCGGAACAGTCCGGCGTGGATATGCCCAGCTTCGGAGGCTACATGCTCTGGTCGCTCGGTATCCTGTTACCCATCTACCTGCTGGTTACCTTTATCTTCATATCATAGCAGGCAGGGGTTGAATAACTGTTTTCAAGGGCTTGGATGGGTTTTCCGTTCAAGCCTTTTTTATTAGAGGTGGGAGGTTGGAAGCTAGAGGCTAACCTACTGCTTACTGCTAACAGTTAACTGAATCTACCAGCGCAGCAGGTTGATCCGGCTCACATCCACAGAGAGGTTGTTGCGGAATATGGCAATAATGATAGCAAGGCCTACCACCGCTTCGGCAGCTGCAACCGCCAGAGAAAAGAAGACCAGGATCTGTCCGTCTACACTCCCATGGTAACTGCTGAAAGAGATGAGCGACAGGTTAACGGCATTCAGCATCAGCTCGACGCACATAAATATAACGATGGCGTTTTTACGGATGAGTACTCCGATAATACCGATGGTAAACAAAAGCGCACTTAATGCTAAATACCAATCTATACTAATCATTGTTTCCTGATACGGATTTAATTTTATGCTGGGCTATCAGTATAGCGCCGGTTGCAGCTGCGGTAAGAAGGAAGCCGACAATGTGAAACGGGAGAAGATATTTTGAAAAAAGCGAATCTCCGATAGCTTCCACGGTTCCCACTTCGGCCATCTCTGCAGACATCTCGGGTAACATCTCGGTTACACCACCGATGCTGTAGAGCAGCTGAGCAAGTACAGCCACAGCCAACAGAAATGCCACAAAATATTTTACACGCAATTTGCTAAACAGCGACACTTCGGCATCCAGGTTGAGGAGCATGATTACAAAAAGGAAAAGGACCATAATGGCACCGGCATAGACCAGGATCTGGATCACGGCCAGAAAATGAGCTTGCAGCATCAGGTAGACGCCCGCAAGGGCTACCATATTAAATACCAGGAACAAGGCACTGTTTACCGTATTCCGGCTGATAACCATGGCCAAAGCGGATGCAACCGCGAGCACGGCCAGAAAAATAAATATATACGTAAGCATAGTTCTCTTTTCCTTTAAGTGGCTTCAAAGGTAGATAAATTTGAAAACCACATCAACTGGAATTGAGGGAAAATGTCGTTTTTTA
>CAYWDK010000132.1:0-4842 GCA_964457025.1 uncultured Balneolaceae bacterium
AGGGTATCAATACCCTCAACAGCCTTTTCTATTGAGGAATAATCGGTGTAGTCACCGATCCGGATCTCCACGCCTTTTTCTTGAAGATCGGTGCCCTTTTGTTCACTTCGGACGAGTCCGGCGATATCCTCATTAATATTGTTATCCAATAAGGAATCAATGGTTTGAGATCCTAAATTTCCGTTTGCTCCGGTTATAAGTATCATAATGGTAATTGTTTGATGTTAATTGTAGAGTTAAATCTAGCCGCGTAGTATCTTCCAGCCGGCCATCCAGTTATCATTGTTTCTAATTATAAGCTGCATAAGCAGCAGTTGCATGCGTTCGAGCGTGCCGCTAACCGACAGATCCCCGGCGATAATCGGATTGAAACCCGCAGTTTCCACAAGTTCGGCGACATACTGCAACGCATTCTCGTCATTGCCTGCAATAAAGGCATCTGCCTGCTTGCCGTCGATAACCGGCTGCTCAAAGTCGGCGGCGAAGGTAGTGTTGAACGCTTTAACGACCTTGGAATGGGGCAGCCATTGCTGCAGCTCTTCTGCCGCACTGGTGTCAGCATCAGTTATTAACTTACTGAAATCCTCATCTATGGGATTGGCAATGCTGATCACAATTTTCTGGGTAGCTACGTCTTGTATCTTATCGGCAATTTCTTTTTCGGCATCGTGGGGAACCGCAAGTATAATAATATCGGCTTCCCAACTGGATTCATGGGGACAGTTCATGAGTTCTAAATCAGCCTCTGGATGAACCTGTTGAATTTCTTCCGTTAACGAGTCTAGTTGTTCACGTGCTCTGTCAAAAAGAAGGAGACGGTAGTTGCCTCCTGCCATACTTTTTGCAATGGCGGAGCCCATATTTCCACCGGCTCCGATGACGGCGATTGTTTGTTTTGTAATAGGCATAATGGTTGATCTGTTTACAGTTTCATTTTGTTACTGCAAACATACCTTGCCCGTGCTCCCTTGTCATTGATATGTGTTAGGAAAAACCCTTGATATATATCAATCTCAGATTTGTTTGCTGCTGACTACTAATTGTGATCAGCTTTCGATACTATATGATCAGAAATAATATTTTAGAGGAACTCATATTTGTTTTATGAATATTCAGCATAAGGCTGGGAACAGCAAAGGCTCATTTTTTATTGAAGAGGACGGTAAAACAAAAGCCGAAATTACCTATTCAAAGGCCGGGTCAGACAAAATAATTATTGACCATACTGAAGTGTCTGATGAGCTTCGTGGCCAAAATATTGGTAATAAACTGGTGGAGCATACGGTGAACTATGCTCGTAAAAATGAGTTGACTGTAATTCCGCTTTGTCCGTTTGCCAAGTCGGTTATTGATCGCGATGAGTCATTGCAGGATGTGTTACTTTAACCACTGAAATTTCCCCGAACACGGCTCAACGTCTCGGGACTCATGCCCAAGTAGGAAGCCACTAAATTTAGGGGCACACGGTTCATAAACTCAGGATTCTGTTTGATCAGCCGGGCATATTTTTCTTCGGCCGTAAGACCCAATGCATTTTCCACGCGCTGTTGCAGGGCCACATAGGCATTTTGCACAATGATACGATGGTAACGTTCATAGCCCGGAATCTTTTCCAATAGCTTTTCGTGATTTTCCCGGTCGAGCATCAGCAGTTCACTGTCTTCTAGCACTTCGATATTAAATGTGGATGGGTTATTAGTGAAGAAACTTTGCAGATCCGCAATCCACCAGCCGTCAAATGCAAAACGTATGACATGCTGATTGCCTTTCGAATCCACAGAGTAAGAACAAAGAGCGCCCTTCTCCACAAATGCCAGCTCGCGGCAAATGTCACCCTCTTGCAGCAAGAATTGTCTTTTGAGCATTCGTTTGGGGCGAAAACTGTTTTTACACAATTTCCACTCCTCATCAGTCAGCGAGACGTGCTCCTCAATATTTGCTTTTAAATGCTCAAACATTCCGTACCATCCTTGATATTGTTAGCATTGTCTGAAAAAGTATATGAATAATGAGCAAATAAAAAAGCGGATATCCTGTAAGAGGACATCCGCTTATATTTAGGGATTGAGATCTAAAATTAGTTCTTAATAAACTGAACGTTTAATTGCAGTTTAATTTTATCTCCCACAACCACGTTTCCAGCTTCAGTCACTGCACTCCAGGTTAGGCCAAATTCTTTTCGGTTGATAACGCCTTCGACTTCAAACCCGGCTTTAGTCTGACCATACTGGTCGGTAACGGTACCACCGTGTACGACATCCAGTTCAATTTCTTTGGTGATGTCGCGGATGGTTAAATCACCGGTAACTTTGTATTGTCCGTCAATAACTTTCTCAAAGTCTGTGGACTCAAACTTCAGTTGCGGATATTCTTCAGCATTGAAAAAATCGTCAGACTTCAGGTGCTGGTCGCGATCTTCATTATTAGTTGAAATGCTGTCGATATCAGCCGAAAACGTAGCATTGGCATTTTCAAAATCGTCACCGTCAGCTTCAATTTTTCCATCGTAGGAACCGAAGCTTCCAGTAACGGTGGAAATAACCAAGTGCTTTACTTTGAATTGTACTTCCGAATGAGTTGGATCAATTTTCCATAAGGTTTTAGTTGCTGTAGTCATTGTGCTATTAGTTTGGTGTTAAACGATTAATGTTCGCTTAACATACAGCGTGGGGCCGTGTCCTCCATTGATATATGACAGGAAAAAGTCTTGATATATATCAAGACAAGTCTCATCCTAATCATTATTTGATTGGCTTGGATTGTTTTATACAAAAGGTGCTATTTCACATGTATTAGTTATTCAGTTTTTTAGTAATCTTCACCTTCCATTCCTCAGGCATGGCTAACAGATACTCCCATTCAAAGGGTTCATCGCTTTCCGCCTCCATCTGGTAATACAGCGGTTTGGGATCGTGATCGTTGGTAAAGACAAATGCCTGACCGGGTTTCAACTCGTCAAAAGCATCAAAAATCATATCATGGCGCTTGGCCGGGGGAAAGGGGCGCACATCAAATGTGTTCACCACCGAAACGTCTTCCGCGGTCTCGTCGCTCTCCTCGTTTTTAGTGATATGAATGACAAATTCACCCTCTTCCTTCTTCTTGTAGGACCAGCTGTATTCACCCTCAAACTTTTTACTGAAAATGTCGCGTATCTCTTCCGGGTCCTCCTCGGCAATGAGCTCCATCGTATCGCCCTTCAGCATCATGCCGTAGCGATGGAAGACCGCGTACTTCCAATCCTCTTGCTCGGCTTTTCGGAGATCAAGCAAGGTGGATATCTGCTCAAATTCCCGGCCTTTCGAAGCTTCGGTACGAGTGACACGGACTTTCCATTCCGCTGGATCGCGCTGCAGGTATTCCCAGCCGACAACATCACCGTAGATCGACCGGAATTCGTAGTACAGCGGCTTGGGATCGTGGTCGTTGATAAAGACAAAGCTATCTCCCACCGGCAGCTCTTTGAAAAGCTTCAGCAGCTTTTCATGTCGTTTTATGGGAATAAGCGTGCGTACGTCGAGTTCTTGTTGTGTATCTTGCATTGGATTTATTGGGTTTTGGTTGGGACGTAGCATGCTACGTCCGTACTGATATTCGAGTTCGGAAATTTATATTTAATTCTGATCAGGAAATCTGCAGCATCCGTTCTATCGGTTTTTTGGCCCGTTCGGCTAGGGCATCCGGTACGCGAACTTCATACTGCTCATGCTTCAGTGCCTGGTACACTTTTTCAAGGGTGATCATCTTCATAAATTCGCAGACTGAATCCTCATTGGCCGGGTAGAATTCTTTATCGGGATTTTCCTTCTCCATCCGGTAGAGGATGCCGGTTTCGGTAGCTACCACAAATTCATCCGCTTCCGATATGGCCACGTGCTCCAGCATGCCGCCCGTAGAGTGAATATGGGCGTCGTTGCAGTCGAAATACATCGACGAACGCATCATGCATGAGGTGGAGCAACCGCACTCGGGGTGAATCAGCACTTCAGCGTCGGGATGCTCTTTTTGTACTTCAGCTAGGTTCAGCTCCCCGATCTTCTCATGCACGTGACACACACCGTCCCAGATATTCAGATCGCGCCCGGTCTGCATCTCAATGTAGGTACCCAGGAACTTGTCCGGCAGAAACAGGATCTCCCGATCTTCGGGTATCGACTCCACTACCTGTACTGCATTGGAGGAGGTGCAGCAGTAGTCGCTCTCTGCCTTTACCTCTGCTGTGGTATTCACGTATGAGACCACCACCGCGCCGGGGTGCTCGGCCTTCCACGCCCGCAGCTGGTCGGCGGTAATGGTGTCGGCCAGCGAACAACCAGCCTCCAGATCCGGTATCAGCACCTTTTTATCCCGCGATATCATCGAGGCGGTCTCGGCCATAAAGTGCACTCCGCAGAATACAATCATCTCTGCATTGGTGCGTTCGGCCTGCCGGGCCAGTCCCAGTGAGCTGCCGATAAAATCGGCTACTTCCTGCACTTCCGGCACCTGATAGTTATGGGCTAGTATGATAGCATTCTTTTCTTTTTGGAGTCGCCTTATCTCTTGTTCAAGTTCTGATTGCCTCATTGTATCTAGTACTAATGAATTACTAAGTTTTCAGGTTGGACCTGTCAGTTTTTCAAAACCTAACACGTCTTAAATTACCAACTAGTCCTTATACGTCAGGACCCGTCCCCAGAGGCTTTTAGTGCCCCAGATGCCGCGGCGCAGTGTTTCCAGCTGTACGATTTGGCTGTGATCCACAAACATGTTTACCTCTGGACCATAATTCTTGATGTACCAGGCGAACACTTCCGGATCAGCTGCTTCAAACATCAGCTTTTCCAGTCCGATTTCGTTGAT
>CAYWDK010000133.1:0-3562 GCA_964457025.1 uncultured Balneolaceae bacterium
TCCAGCACAGCCTTATTAAATGCCTCCGGATTATCCTCCTGCACGATATGCGAAGCACCGGGAATAGCCAGGCGCTCGGTATCGGGCATCAGCTCCTCCAGGGCGTCATTGAGGCGATGAAACAAAACGGGGCTTTCCTCTCCGTTAAACAGCAGCGCGGGAATGCCGATCTTGCGGAGGGACTCCTCCTGCAGCGGGGCGAAGCCGGAACCGAGGAATTCGGCTTTGATGGCGTTGTCGGCAACCTGTTCTTTACGGGCATCGGAGAGCTTTTCATAATATTCTTTGCCCAGTACGGCCTGCCCGAAGATCCGGTTGGCCTCTTCCATATTGTCCCGCCTGGCCGCTTTGGCCGCCGGGGCAAATCCGGTAGCGCCGAACTTCAGGATGGCAGCTGCCGTAGCGGGGCGTTTGAAGAAGAGCCGGCAGAGCTCCAGCGGTTTGGGAGGGTTGCTCACGAAGAGGGTGATCACCGGAGGTTCGGCCAGCACCAGGCTGCGAACCAGCCCGGGCGCCCGTATCGCAAGCAGCAGGCAGAGGAAGGCCCCGTAGGAGTGGCCCACCAGGTGCGCCGGCGAAGCCTTTAGCTTATGCAATAGCTCTTCAAGGTCGTCGACCTGCTCGGCCATGGAATAGTCCGATTCGGGAGAAATGGGGTCGTTAGGCCAGTGGTAGCGGCGGCTGTAGCGGATGGTGCGGTATTCCCTGCTAAAAACATCCATCTGGTTGTGCCAGGTACGGTAGTCGCTGGCCGAGCCGTGAACCAGCACCAGTGACTCGCCGCTGCCCCGCTCCTCGTATTCGAGTGAAACGTTATTGATGCGAAGGTTCTCCATGTCAAATAGTATGTAACCGGTTACAGTGTTATTCGGCCGGTGGGATGAGTCCCAGCTGGCGCCGGAAGCCAAGCTGGTCGTCCGATTCCCATAGTTCAACCATCTTTCCATCTTCGAAGTGAAAAAACATCATCAAGGCCATGCGCACTTCGTTGCCGGTCGAATCGGCCCCGGCCCAGCTTCCCCGGTGGGTTCCCGTCAGCGTCATGCGGGCGGCCGCCCGATTACCCTTCACCAGCAGTTCGTCCAGGCGCATGCGGAGATCGGGGAAAGCTTCCCTCCAGCGCAGCACGATGCGTGACATCTCTTCCCGGCTTAAGATGCGGGGGCTGTTGCCCGCATAGTGAAAGCGCACGCTGTCGGCCACGGTCTCCTCGAAAACCGACACCTCCCCCTTGCTCCATCCCTCCTCCAGCATCAGGGCTACAGCAGAACGCAGGGCGGCCTCCTCCCCGGTTGCCTGTGAATCGCAGCCCGCAGCCACATACAGTGTCAGAAATAAAATTGAAAAGAAGAACCGATCTATTGTTTTCATGGCGAATCCCGCTTTTTTGTTAGCATCCGGCCCTCTGCCCATCCCGTATAAAAGCCGATAAAACCTCTATTTAGGTATAGACTACTGATTTACCCCCTTTTTGGCAAAAAAGGCCGGCTCTTGTATAAGATGGAGGCCTTAGCTACACTGTACCACATATCGCCGGTATTAATTAATCAGAAAGGTGCATCATGCTATTGGAATACAAGGAAAGACGCCCGGAAATTGCCGAAGAGTGTTATATCGCGCCTAATGCCGTCATCCGCGGCGATGTAACTGTTAAAAAGGGAGCTGCCGTCCTCTTCGGAGCGGTCATTACCTCTGAGGGCGGCCCTGTCGAGATCGGCGAAAACTGTGTGGTTATGGAGCAGGCTGTCATCCGCGGCACGCCCAAACATCCTGCCCGACTGGGACATTCCGTGCTGGTGGGGCCTCACTCCCACCTGACAGGCTGCACCATCGAGGAGGAATCGTTTATCGCCACGGGCTCCGCCGTCTTCAACGGTGCCCTCGTCGGCAAAGGCTCCGAGGTACGCATCAACGGAGTGGTGCACGTCAATACGGTGCTGCCGCCCGGCGCCCTGGTTCCTATCGGCTGGGTGGCGGTGGGCGACCCGGCCCGCATCCTCCCGGCCGAAAAGCACGAGGAAATTTGGGAGCTACAGCGCCAACAGGATTTCCCCGGCACGGTTTGGGGAATGGACCGGTCCACATCCGAGGGGGAACGCATCCGTAAATATGCCCGCGCCCTGCAGCGCCACCGGCAAGACAGGAAG
Source organism: uncultured Balneolaceae bacterium (assembly GCA_964457025.1). Taxonomy (GTDB): domain Bacteria; phylum Bacteroidota; class Rhodothermia; order Balneolales; family Balneolaceae; genus CAYWDK01. The sequence goes on from CAYWDK010000133.1 coordinate 2,148, forward strand.
GGTTGAGTCAAAAATCCCCTGAGATCGGGGCTGTCAGAGAGTGTTGAATGCCAGCGTTAAATGTTAAACAGAGTGCCCCATACAATACGTAACATTTCCCCGCACCACCTCTCACGGATTATGGAAGAGGGCTCATAAATTTAGAATTCCATACCGAGGCTTGATTAATAATTTCACAGGCTCCCGCTATCGGCCGCCATGGTGACGGGCAATTTCTTCCTCACTCAGACGGAGAAATCGTGCGGCATTGTTATATAATATATCGCGCTTTTGCTGCTCGCTCAGAAAAGGCGCCTCTTTGATGCGGGCTATGGACCGGCCGATGGCGCCCGGCCAGTTCATCTGGTCAGAGCCGAACATGATGCGATTGCCGAATCCGGCTTCGACAATGCCGCGAAGGTAGCGGTAAAATACGGCCTCGGGTTGCGTAAAAACAATAACGCCCACATCCACATAAACCTGGGGATGAGCATAGAGCACGGCCAGCAGGTCGTCGAGCATGGGGAATCCGGCATGCATAATATATATACGAAGCCGGGGGTGGCGAACAAGCACTTCCTCCAGGGTCAACGGACTGTGCATGTACGCACGGTAGTTGGATGCGCCGGCATAAATCACGCCCGGCGGGCCGGTGCCGATATGGATGCCGACGGGAATGTCGAGCTCTTCGGCCAGCGCCCAATAGGGCTCCATGCGCTCGTCGCCGGGAAGAATACCGGAATACTGGTTGGCGATTTCAGCAAATACACTGACCGTACCGTCCTCCATCAAGGTGCGAAGGGAGTCCGGCCCTATATCCTGACGGGCCAGGTTAAAAGTCAGCCCGGGAAGAAAACGACCGGGAGCAGCCCTGAGCCATTCCGCAGTACGTTCCAGTGTTCCACTCAGAACACCCAACACGATATTGTGGTCCTCCATCGCCTGAATGGTCTGCTCCATTACCCCCTGATCGGTCTCCGGTCCCCAAACCGGGTCTTCACAGGGAGGATTTTTCAGCATTCCTCCAAAAGCGGCCTGGTATGGCTGACGCTGGTCCCAGGCGGTAAACTCCTCGATGGGCGTACAGATGGCTGTCGGCGCCGGACCGTTTGAATTAGCCGAAGCCGCATGCAGGTGCATATCAATAACTGGCAGCGCTTCTTGGGCATTAAGCGGCAATGTGGCAATCAACAGCAGCAAAAATAGGACTAACGTAGAATAGGTATATGCTTTCATCATCCCTCCATCCTTTAAAAAGGCCTTCATGTAGCCTTAGTTGCGGTAAATCGGGCGCTTATGATCATCCCGGTAGGCAATTAGAAAAAGCGGCGCCCGCTATTATCTCAACATTAGCATAAGGTGTCCTCAAATGCAACACCAGCCCTGGAATGGAATGCCCCGAATCACCTGAAGAAGTGTATGTACCCCAACCTCAA
>CAYWDK010000133.1:3662-4835 GCA_964457025.1 uncultured Balneolaceae bacterium
GCCGTAACGCTCCATCACATAGTTGTCCAGGATATCGCGGAACTCTTTGCCGATGCCTTCGCCGCGGAGGGTCTTGTAGTGCTCGCCGTCCATATAGACCGGCGCTTTGGGCTCTTCAAAGGTGCCCGGCAGGGATATGCCGATGTTGGCGTTGCGCGACTCGCCCGGGCCGTTGACCACGCAGCCCATCACGGCCACGTCCATCTCCTCCACCCCGGGATAGATCTCCCGCCAGGTAGGCATCATCTCGCGGAGGTACTGCTGGATTTCGTCGGCCAGCTCCTGAAAGTAGGTGCTGTTGGTACGTCCGCAGCCCGGACAGGCGGTCACCTGCGGTATGAAATTCCTTATTCCCAGCGACTGCAGTACCTGCTGGCAGACCCGCACCTCTTCGGCACGGTCGCCGCCGGGTTTGGGCGTGAGCGATACGCGGATGGTGTCGCCTATGCCTTGCTGCAGCAGTACGGAGAGGGCCGCGCTGCTGGCCACGATGCCTTTCATGCCCATGCCGGCCTCGGTGAGGCCTACATGCAGCGGGTAGTCCAGGATCTCGGCGATACGCTCGTATACGTGTACTACGTCCTGCACATGCGACATCTTGCAGCTGATGATAATCTTATTGGATGGCAGCCCGACGCTCTCGGCAAGTTCGGCCGAGCGCCTGGCGCTCTCCACCATGGTATCGAGCATCACCTGTTTGGATGACTTCGGCTCTTCCAGCTTGCTGTTGGCATCCATCTTGTCGGCCAGCAGCTGCTGGTCCAGCGAGCCCCAGTTCACGCCGATACGTACCGGCTTGTCATACTTGATGGCCTGCTCCACGATGGTCACGAAGTTCTCGTCGCGGGTCTTGGTACCCACATTTCCGGGGTTGATGCGAAATTTGGCCAGCGCCTTGGCGGCTTCGGGGAATTCGGTCAGCAGTACGTGCCCGTTGTAGTGGAAGTCGCCTACCAGGGGGACGTCCACGCCCATCGCATCCAGCTTCTCGCGGATTTCGGGCACGGCTTTGGCGGCTTCCTTGTGGTTTACGGTGATGCGGACGATCTCGGAGCCCGCCTCATGCAGGTGCTTCACCTGCTCTACGGTGGCGTCCACGTCGGCCGTGTCGGTATTGGTCATCGACTGCACCACTACCGGTGCGCCGCCGCCCACCGGCACGTTGCCTACCAT
>CAYWDK010000134.1:0-4820 GCA_964457025.1 uncultured Balneolaceae bacterium
CCCGGATTCACCCTGCTCGGTACCAGGTAGTCGCGTGCGCCTTCGGGCGTGCTCTTCATCAACACCGGGGTCTCTACCTCGGCGAAGTCCAGTTCATGGAAGTAGTTGCGCACCGACTGGTAAAAATCGGAACGGAGCATCATATTCTTCTGGATAGCCGGACGGCGAAGGTCCAGGTAACGATGTTTCAGGCGCACCTCTTCTCCGGTGGTGATATCATCCTTGATCTCAAAAGGAGTAGTCTCTGCCTTGGAATAAATAACCAGCTCTTCGGCCTGTACTTCAATGGAACCGGTAACCATCTCTGAGTTAACGTTACCCTCTCCCCGTTTCTTCACTTCCCCTTTGATGCCGACAACAAATTCCGTGCGAAGCTGTTCGGCTTTTTTATGCAGATCAGGGTCGTATTCATTAAAAACAATTTGCGTGAGGCCATAGCGGTCACGCAGGTCAATAAAGATAAGCCCGCCCAAGTCGCGCCGGGACGCTACCCAACCGTTCAAAATTACGTGATCCCCGACATTCTTCTCTGTCAGTTCGCCGCAGGTATGTGTTCGCTTCAACGTCATAAAACAAATTGCCTTTTCGGATTTATCAGACCTTATTAAAAGCCTGAAAATAAGTATTATGAGAACCAATCACCTAATCTTTATTGCCTCTTTTTATGGCTGAAACCGCATTCATTCTTAGCAGCGTCTCCGGCTTTTATATGACCGGACTGATCTGGTTCGTACAGCTTGTTCACTACCCCTGCTTCCGCCTGCAGCAGCCGGAAGGGTTCAAAGCATTTCACAGGCACCACTCTGTCAGGACAGCCTGGGCAGTGATTCCGGCCATGCTGATCGAGCTGGGCGCCTCGGCCTGGCTGGCCTTGTTTGCAAGCTGGATGTCTCCCTGGAACCAGATTATTTTCGGACTGGTCGTGTTGATTTGGCTGTCGACCTTTCTGATTCAGGTACCGCTGCATGGCAAGCTCAGCGGAGGCTATGATACCGAAACCATTGAGAAACTTATTTCAACCAACTGGATCAGAACCCTTCTCTGGAGCCTCAAAGCCGGATTATGTATCTTTTTAGTAACCGGCTTGTTGTTATAGGTGAAAATAAAATATTTATTTCCCTAATTACTTGTGTTTAATTACTTTAAAAATAAAGTTTGGATATCATCAGTATCTGCAATTCGGGGTTAAATGCAGGATGATTACACCTGGCTACCCATGAAAAAAATAAAAGTACTACTTGCCGACGATCATGAAATTATCCGATACGGGGTAAGTACGTTTCTCTCTTCTACCGATTCCATAGAGGTCGTGGGTGAAGCATCCACCGGTGACGAATGTGTTAAGCTGTTCAAGAAAACCCAGCCCGATGTGTGCGTGCTCGATATCAGTATGCCGGGCAAAGACGGTATCGAAACAACGCGAGCCATCCGGAAGCTGGACTCCGAGGTAAAGATCCTGATCCTCTCCATGCACATTGACGAAGAGATTCTGGGCAAGGTGCTGGAAGCAGGCATCAACGGCTACCTGTTGAAGAATACCGAGAAGGCCGACCTGCTGCATGCCATTGAGTCAATTGTTAAAGGACAACAGATTTTCAGCGATCCCATCTCCGATATGATCAAGGATTCGTTCCTGAAGAAGGGACGCAAAAGCGCCGACCCATCCGCCGTAAATATCACCAACCGGGAGCTTGAGATACTGCAGCTTATAGTAGAAGGACTCACCAGCCAGGAAATCGCCAAGAAATTGTATATCAGTCCCCGTACAGTTGATACGCACCGCGCCAATCTCATGCAAAAGCTGGAAATAAACAATGCTGCAGGCCTTGTGCGATATGCCCTGGAGAACGATCTGATAGCGACCAATTGAGGATTATACGTAATTTTACGTATACAAAATACAAGGTTCTATCTATTGAAGTGAAGCCCGCCATGAAGTATGTTAGAAGTGCAAATGGGGTAATAGCCGTCTGTAGATGATATTTAGCAGCCCATCCTTGATTGGAGGGCTGCTAATTTTTTTTAAAGGCCTTTCGTTTCCGGCTCTTCCCTGAACTGTAACTCATGTAACCGCTTATATAAGCCTTCGCTATTTATGAGTTCTGCATGATTTCCATCCTGTACGATACGTCCCTCATCCAGAACCAGAATACGGTCGGCATGCTGAACCGTTGAAAGCCGGTGGGCGATAATAAAGGTAGTGCGGTTCATCATCAGCCGGGCAAGTGCTTCCTGTACCTGGACTTCGGATTCCGAATCAAGCGAGGAAGTGGCTTCATCCAGCAGTAAAATCCGGGGATTTTTTAGCAGAGCCCTTGCGATAGCAAGCCGCTGGCGCTGTCCCCCGCTCAGCTTCACCCCCTTCTCTCCTATCTCCGCTTCAAAACCTCCGGGTGACTCTTCTATAAATCCCAGGGCGTTGGCGTCGCGCGCCGCTGCCTTTACCTCATCATCGGTTGCTTCCAAATTGCCATAGAGTATGTTATTTCGGATGGAGGTGCCAAACAGGTGTACGTCCTGAGGTACCACAGCAATCTTTTCGCGCAGTGATTTTTTGCGGATTGAGCGGATATCCCGCCTATCGATCAAGATCCTGCCTTGTTTTGGATCGAAGAACCTCGGAATCAGATTCAGAAGCGTCGTCTTTCCAGCACCGCTGGGACCCACTACTGCTACGGTCTGCCCGGGCTCCACCCTAAAGGTGATATCTTTAAGTACATTCCGGTCCTTTTCATAGGCAAAGGTGACGGCTTCAAAACGAACTTCTCCTTCCACTGTGTCGAGCTCCACGGCATCTTCGGCGTCCATGATCTCTGGCATTTCGTCCAACAGCTCGAATATGCGCTCAGAAGCGCCGACCGCCGTATTGATGGCGGCATACAGACGCGACATCATGCCGATGGAGCGAGAGATGGAGAAGGCATAAAAGATAAAGGCGACAAGGTCGCCGGTAGTCAGCCGACCCGCAAGCACTTCTCGTCCGCCATACCAAAAAATAACTACCAGGGTAGCCATGAACATGCTCCCGACCCCGGACCAGAACAGGCTGGTCAATAGAATTTTCCGCTTGGAAGTGCGAAAAAGGTGTTCCACCGATTCGGTGTACCGCCCCACCTCATACGCCTCCCGGGCAAAAGCCTTGACAATACGGATGGCGCCCAGGGCATCTTCGGCGATGGCCGTAGAGTCGGCCAGCCGGTCCTGGATGTCGCGCGACAGCTGGCGTATTTTATTGCCGAAGTAGCGGCTCAGCAATGTTACTACCGGAACCGTCACAAAGACGATCAGGCTGAGACGCCAGTTCAGGTAGATCATCAAACCTACCGAACCGATCAGCGAAAAAGAGATGGTCAGTGATTGAGGAAATGAGTCGGTAAGCGCCGTGCGCACCGAACCGACGTCGTTGGTCAGCCGTGAGGTGATCTCACCCAGTCTCTTATTGGAAAAATAGCGGAAGCCGAGACGGTGCAGGTGTTCGTAAAGCCGGGCACGCAGATCGGTCACCACCCGCTCGCCGACCCACTCCAACCAGTAATTGCTGATAAATGAAAAGAAGGTCTGCAGAATAAACAGTCCCAGCAGTACAAGCGCAATAATGTTGAGCAGGCTCTCATCCGAGCTTTGGAAGACGGCATCGAGCAGGGCCTTGAGTCCGAGTGGAACGGTAAGTCCCACCGCCGAGGCCATCAGCGCCAGCACTGTTGCCGTATAGAAGCGGGTACGATAGGGCTTGCTCAGCGCAAAGATCCGCTTGAGCGCACTCCATAGTGACTCTTTTGACAGCTTTGACTTGGATTGGGTTTTGGACTCTTCGGTCGGCAACGGTAAAAGTGGTATCGGTTAGCAGCTCGGTTATATAGTACCACTTTCTACAAAAAGTTGAAGGGAAAGGTTCGGGGTGGGACCTAAAAACAAAGAGAAGGAATTGTAGCGTGGGAGGGAGTCGAACCCTCGGCCTCCGGGTTATGAATCCGACGCTCTTACCACCTGAGCTACCACGCCATTTGTTCTTTAACCGAAAAGAGAAGCCAAATATAAAACTTTTCCGGTAAAACATTAAGCCTCTTTTCCACATTTTTTGCCTCATCAGACTACTGCAAAATCTTTTTGAGGCTCCTCTTTTTCGCCTTATTTTTAGCTTCCTGCTTTTCAGGATCAGCAAAACATAACATTACAACTTTCAGACTTTTAGCTTCTCATGGCAAAAAAGATTACCGAACGCTCTCAAGATTATTCCCAATGGTACCAGGACGTGATACGCGAGGCCAAGCTGGCCGATCACTCCCCGGTGCGCGGCTGTATGGTAATCCGTCCCAACGGCTTCGCCCTTTGGGAGAATATGAAAAAAGAGCTGGACCAGATGTTCAAGGATACCGGTCATGAGAATGCCTACTTCCCGCTCTTCATCCCCAAATCGTTTCTCTCCAAGGAGGCCCAGCATGTGGAAGGCTTTGCCAAGGAGTGCGCGGTTATTACCCACAGCCGCCTTAAGAGCGTGGACGGCGGCGTAGAGGTGGACCCGGAGTCGCGACTTGAAGAAGAACTGATTGTACGTCCCACTTCCGAGACCATCATCTGGGACGCTTACCGCAACTGGATACAGAGCTACCGCGACCTCCCCATACTGATCAACCAGTGGGCCAATGTGGTACGCTGGGAGATGCGCACAAGGCTGTTCCTCCGCACCATGGAGTTCTTATGGCAAGAAGGTCATACCGCCCATGCCACCAAAGAAGAAGCCGTTGAAGAGACCAGGCGGATGCTTGAGGTCTACCGCACCTTCGCCGAAGAGTATATGGCCATGCCGGTCACTACCGGTG
>CAYWDK010000135.1:0-4765 GCA_964457025.1 uncultured Balneolaceae bacterium
TCGTCGCAGTTCGCCCCCCGGGGCCACTCGAAGTACCCCCGGTCGAAGGCGTGTTCGACCACCTCGCGCTGGCGGTCGGTCAGCGTCGAGGAGGGCTCGTCGAACCGCTTGAGCTTGCCGAGCGTGACCGAGCCGATGCGCCCGAAATCAGCGACCATCGAGCGCAGGTCCTCGCGGCGGAAGAACAGCACCGTGTACACGCGGTGGTGCCGACCGATCTCGTTGCGTCTGCGGAGGATGCCGTGGTTGCGGTCGATGGCCGAGTACGCCCCGCAGGAGGTCTTGGTGACGAGGTAGTTGCCCTCGTCCAGTCGCTCGACGTGGTGGACCTGTTCGGAGGCGGCGAAGTGTTCGTACACTCCCTCGGGCGGGTCGTCCATCTTCAGGACGAAGGTGACGCGTTCGTTGTGCAGTTCCTCGATGTCGATGTCGAACGCTGCGTCGAACTCGTCGGCGAACGACGAGAGGACGCACGGTTTCTCCTGGTGGAGGTGTATCTCGGCCTGGTACATGGCGCTTGCTCGTCTACCGCGGAGGGTGGAGCGAGGATACGTCTTATGTAACTAACCAATCACTAGGAACGAGGTCATCCTCCGAACTCCCGCCCGGCGAGGGCGACGGCGTCGTCGAGGTCGAGCGGGCCTGCGGCCGCCAGCGACTCGCGGAACGCCTCGACCGTCGCGTCGTCCGCCTCGACGCCGGCGCGTTCGAGCAGCTGTCGGGCACCGCCACGGCCCGTCTTCCGCCCGAAGACGAGGCGGCGCTCCCCCCCGAAGCGCGCCGGGTCGTACGGTTCGAGCGTCGCGGGGTCGCGGAGCATCGCCGCGGTGTGGATGCCCGACTCGTGTTCGGACACCGCCGCGCCGAGGACGGCCTTCCGGTCGTCCCAGGGCTCGCCGAGGGCGTCGAGCACCCCGCGACACGCCGTGACCAGCGACGCTTCGTCGATGCCGAGCGAATCGCCGTGTTCCAGCGAGGTGGCGACGACCACCTCCTCCAGCGGGCTGTTGCCCGCCCGTTCGCCCAGCGCGGCGACGCTCACGTCGGCCTTCCCCACCCCGGCCTCGTAGGCCGCCAGCGCGTTCGCGGTCGCACAGCCGAGGTCGTCGTGAAAGTGGACGCCCACGCGTCCGGAGTCGACGCCGTGTTCGACCAGCGAATCGAGGTGCGCCCGGACGCTCGCGGGCGTCCGCACCCCCACGGAGTCCGCGAGGGTGACGAACGCGGCGTCGGGCACGGCCGCGAACAGGTCCGCGAGGTCTGCGGGGTCCGTGCGGAAGGCGTCGGCCAGCGTGACGTGCGGGACGCCCCCGCGCTCGTGGACGTACTCGACGCTCCCGGCGAGCATCTCGCGCATCTCCGCGCGGGACGTCCCGAGGAGGTGTTCGAGATGCAGGTCGGAGGCGGAGACGAACACCTCGACCACGTCGGCGTCGCTGTCGATGGCCGCGTCCACGTCCCCCTCCAGCGCCCGCGCGAGGCCGATCACGTCGGCGTCGAGGGTTTCGGCGAGTTCACGCACCACCCGTCGGTCCCGCTCGCCGGTCGCGGGGAACCCAGGCTGGACGAACGGGAGCCCGAGGTCGTCGAGGGCCGCGCCCGCCGCGAGTTTCTGCTCGGCGGTGTAGTCGCGGCCGGGCATCTGGGCGCCCTCGCGCAGGGTGACGTCGCTGAGGCGCATCAGACGACGCCCGCCTCCTCCAGTTCGGCGAGTTCCTCCGCCGAGAGGCCGAGTTCGCCGACGTACACCTCGACGTTGTGCTCGCCGTGGCGCGGCCCGAGGAACTCCACGTCCCCCGGCGTCCGCGAGAACTTCGGAACCGGTGCGAACGTCGTCGTCGTCCCGACGTCGGGGTCCTCGACGTCGAGGAGGTCGCCCCGCGCCCGGAACTGCTCGTCCTCGAAGATGTCGGCCATGTCGTACACCGGTCCGACGATGGCGTCGTGCGCTTCGAGGATCTCGATGGCCTCCTCGGTCGTGTGCCGGCGCGTCCACTCCTCGATGGCGGCGTCGAGGGGTTCGACGTGCTCTACGCGGGAGGCGTTGTCCGCGAATCGTGGGTCCTCGATGAGCTCGGGCTTGTCGATGGCGCGGGCGACCCGCTCGAAGATCTTCTGGTTCGACGCGGACATCGTCATGTGGCCGTCGGCCGTCTCGTAGATGTTCCGCGGGGCGGTGCTCGGGTGGCGGTTCCCGGTCCGCTCGCGGACGTGGCCCGTCCGGGCGTACGCCTCCACGTCGCCGAAGAACAGCCGCCAGAGCGGTTCGATGAGCGAGACGTCCACGACCTGCCCCTCGCCGCTCCCGCCCCGTCCCACGTCGCGTTCGAACAGCGCCATCAGCGTGGCCTGCAGGGCGAACTGCGCGGCCGTGAGGTCCGCGAGGCTCACCGGCGGGAGGAGCGGTTCGCGGTCCGGGAAGCCGTTGGCGTGCGCCCACCCAGAGATGCCCTCGGCGATGGTGCCGAACCCGGGTTTCCCGGATTTCGGTCCCGTCTGACCGTACCCCGAGAGCCTGACGTACACCAGCCCGGGGTTCACCTCGTGGAGGTCCTCGGGGCCGAGCCCCCAGCGCTCCATCGTCCCCGGGCGGAAGTTCTCGAAGGCCACGTCCGCGCCCCGGACGAGGTCGAGAGCGAGGTCGCGGCCCCGTTCGTCGCCGAGGTCGAGCGTGATACAGCGCTTGTTGCGCCCGAGGGACTTCCACGACAGCGAGGTGCCGTCCTCGGTCTTCAGGGGCCACTCGCGGATGGGGTCACCCACCTCCGGGTGCTCTATCATCACCACGTCCGCGCCGAAGTCGCCGAGCATGGTCGTGGCGAACGCGCCGCTGATCATCCCGGACATGTCGACGACCCGGAGGCCGTCGAGGGGTCCCTGTCGTTCGCGTGCGCTCGTCATCGGTGCTCCTGCTCCGTCGGGCGGGTCGCCCGCCCGTCTCCGTCGTGTGTGTCTGTGTTCATCGCGTGCGTCGTCTGTCGTCGGTCGCCGTCGCGTCTCGTCGGTTCTCGCGTGAGGAGGGTCACTCGTCGCCCCGACCGGGTCGGTCGAGTCCCGCGAGCTCGTCGAGGACTCCCTGTACGTCGGTCACGTCGCCGTACTTCGCGTCGATGTCGAAGAGGTTCGCGCGGTGCGGTCTTTCGGCTCGGTCGCCCACCGCGTCGGCGGGGACGACCGTCCGGTAGCCGTGCTGGAGGCCGTCGACGGCTGTCGCGCGGATGCACCCGCTGGTCGTCACGCCGGTCAGGACGAGCGTGTCCACGCGGTCGGTCGTCAGTTCCGTCGCGAGGTCCGTCCCGAAGAAGGCGCTCGCGTACTTCTTCAGAATCACGCGCTCGTCGTCCTCGGGCGCGAGTCTGTCGTCGACCCGGACGCGATCGGTCCCGAGGCGCAACTCCTTCAGGGCGGGCACCTTCTCGACGAACCGGCCCGCGTCGCCGTAGGACTCCTCGTAGGCGACGGTGGTGAAGTACCGCGGCAGGTCGCGTTCGCGGAAGGCCGCCAGCAGTCGCGCCGTCGCCGCCACCACCTCGTCGACGTCCGACCCGAGGTTCGACTCGGGGTCGGTGAACGCCTCGATGAGGTCGACGACGAGCAGTGCGGGTCGCTCGCCGAAGCCCACCCGCTCTGCGAACTCGCGGTCGGCGTACGCCTCGGCCGTCTCGGTGTCGGAGAGCCAGTCCATCCTCGACTACCCGTGGCGCTCGTCGAAGGCGCGCCGTTCCTCGGCGATTCGTTCGGCGAGTTCCTCCTCGTCGGGGAGGGGACCGTAGTCGAACTCCGGCAGGTCGTCGCGCTCTTCGCGCATCGACTCGCGCCGGTCGTCCGTGGCTCCCCCGTCTACCGCCCCGTCGGAGAGGACGACGCCGTACGAGTCGCGGGCCTCCTCGGCGGTGACGAGGCCCCGTTCGACGTCCGCCGCGACCGACTGGGGGTCGCGGTCGAGCGGGTCGCCGAGGCCGCCGCCGCCCGCCGTCCGGAACACCAGCCTGTCGCCCGCGCTCACGGCGACGTTCTCCACCTTCGAGGGCAACTCCTCCTCGGTGCCGTCGGTCCGCAAGAGGCGCTTCTCGCTCGTCCGCGCGTGGGTGCCGCCGTCGACGCCCCACGGGTAGGTGTGCGCCCGGTCGTCCTGGAAGGTGATGGCGCCGTCCTCCTCGAAGGTGTAGACCTTCGTGATGCCGTGGCCGCCGCGGAACTCGCCGGGGCCGCCGGTGTCCTCGCGCGTGCTGTACTCCTCGATGGTCAGGGGGTAGTACGCCTCCTGGTACTCGGCGGGTACGGTCCGGAAGAGCGGCCACCACGAGTGGCCGTCGAGGCCGTCGCCGCCCGGTCTCGCGGGAATCCCGCCGTAGAGGATTTCGAGCATCTGGAACTGGTTTCCCTCCGAGTCCGTGCCCGCGTAGACGAGGTTCGGCGACGTGCCGTAGCTCCCGGCGACGGAGAACCCGTCGATGAGCTTCGAGAACGTCGCCTGCAGGACGTCGAACTGCCGGGCCATCAGCGGCAGGCGGTTGCCCAGCGCGGCCGGGAACTCCGGCTGGACGACGCTCCCCTTCGGCAGGTTCACCTCGAAGAGGTCGTAGTAGCCGTCGTTGAACGTCAGGAGGGGGTCGAACGCCATGATGAGGAACACCCCGACGAACATCTTGAACATCTTCTCGTTCAAGAGGAAGTTGACGGTCCCCGGCACCTGGTCGTCGGTCCCCTCCCAGTCGAGGTAGACGGTGTCGCCCTCGCGGTAGATCTCGAGGTGGAGCTTGAT
>CAYWDK010000136.1:0-4761 GCA_964457025.1 uncultured Balneolaceae bacterium
ACCATCGGCGAATACCGGTCGATGATCTCCCTGTAGTACTGCTTTTGCCCTTTTAATACTTTATCAACAAGCTCAAGCTCGTTAACTTTTTCCCTGGCCATATACGTCTCATTGAAAAATTATAAAGCGTATACAAACCTACTTATCTGCCATTTCTAATACAACAGCAGGGTATTAAAAGGTAAATCCTTCCTTTACTTCAATTTCATCGATTTCAATAATACAGGCTACCGACATGCGAGGATAGCTGTCCCATTCCGGTTCGCAGATATCAAGACCATCCGGATTGTCGTCCGTATATAGAATCTTCTTCGACATTGTCTCTTTATAATCGTTCTCAAAAACAAGGTCTATTGATCTGTACCGCTTCATAACCCTCCTCGCAATAATATGAACCAACTTCGTTGGTTACTACGATGGTTGTCTATAACTTTACAAACCACGCTTTTTCATGTGACGACCGAAAACATGATTGGTTACCGAAAATTATGCCGATGTTTTTTATGCCGATAAGAAGTCCGGGCTTTATGCACAATCCTCTTACCTTTTTCCCGAATGGTATAGCCGCCGCAGCTGTTGAAGTTGGAGCACGGTAAAAGGAGCTGCCATACTTTTATCATTATGCATCTAAACAAGCTTTTATTAACTTTGAGTTTTGGCAGAAAACAGTATGTAAACCCTATTCCTTAGAACGTACAGGCTTTATGGACAGAGAAGCATTCCAGGAACGCTTCGGACTTATAGGTGAATCGGCTGCCCTCAAGCAGGTAATCGACAAGATCATGCAGGTTGCCGATACCGATATCACGGTACTGCTGGAGGGCGAGAGCGGGGTCGGAAAGGACATCACCGCCAAGGCGATCCATGCCGTGAGCGGGCGCAAGCATAACGACCTGGTAATCGTCAACTGCGGCGCCATCCCCGAAGGAATTATCGAAAGCGAGCTTTTCGGCCATGAAAAAGGCTCTTTTACCGGAGCTCACGAAGCCCGTGAAGGCTATTTTGAAAAAGCCGACGGCGGTACCATCTTCCTGGACGAGATCGGCGACACCCCCAAGAACGTACAGGTGAAGCTGCTGAGAGTACTCGAATCCGGTGAATACTTCCGCGTGGGTTCCAGCAAGACGCGCACCACCGACGTGCGTGTCATCGCTGCCACCAACAAGAATTTGTGGGAGCATGTGCAGGACGGCTCCTTTCGCGAAGACCTCTACTACCGCCTGGACACGGTAAAGATCAAGCTTCCTCCCCTGCGGGAGAGGCAGGAAGATGTTATCCCCATTTTCAGGAAATTCGTCACCGAATTCTCCGCCAAATACGATTCGGTTTTCAAAGGCTTCTCGGACGAGGCTAAGGAGTTGCTTGTCTCCTACCGGTGGCCGGGCAACGTGCGCGAGCTGCGCAATGTGGCCGAACAGCTGGTCGTGCTCGAGAAGTCGCAGTTCATCGATACCGATACGCTGCGCAAGTACCTCAAGGGGCGCCAGCATACCGGTTCGGCCGACAACCTGCCCGTACTGGCCGGCGACCGCGGCAGCTACGGCGAAGACGGCAACAGCTTCGGCAAGGGCGACCAGCAGCTGATCTACAAAGCGCTGGTGGAACTGCGAAGCGACATCACCGAACTGAAGAAGATGCTCGGCAGTTTTCTCTACTCCGCCTTTTCCGGCAAGAATTTCAAATCGCTGCCCCAGAACATACAGGACGAAGTGCAGAACGCCGGCAGCGGCGAAATGGACTGGGATATCGATACCGACAAGAATGTTTCCGAAGAGTCGATCGGTGTATCGTCATCTCCCTCCTCCTCGTCCTCTTCATCGCCCTCTCCCCCCTACTCCGAAGCCAGTATTTCGGAAGAAGATGAGATTGTGGCCGAAGCCGATGAGTTTACCGAATTCTTCAACGGCGAGGACATTCCCTCTATCGAAAAAACCGAACAGTTCCTGATCGAGCAGGCCCTCAAGAAATTCGACGGCAACCGTCGCAAAGCCTCCGAGGCCCTCGGCATCAGCGAACGTACCCTCTACCGTAAACTGGACCAGTATGGCTTGCAATAACAACGGGCGCGATTCCTCCTTAAAGGTCATTCCGAGCGGTAGCGAGGAATTGCAAAAGCCGCAAAGCGGTGCCCCTCAGCCGGGCTCCCAACTCCTCGCATTCGCCCGGAGTGAGACCGGGGCATATAGAGTGCCTCTTAAAATACTCTTGCTCCTGTTCGGCCTCTTCCTGCTCACCTCCGGATGCATGCGCTACAGCTTCACCGGCACTTCCATCCCCGAGGACGTCAACTCCATCTTTATCCCCTTCTTCGCCGACCAGAGCAACAGCGGCATCGGGGACCTCAGCGACAAGCTCAACCAGGTGCTCATCGACCGTTTCATCAACCAGACGCGGCTGAGTCTGGCCAATTCCCGTTCGGAAGCCGACGCCGTGCTCGAAGGCTCCATCGCCTCCTACAGCAACCGCCCCTTCAGCGTGACAGGTCAGGAGGAGGCCAACCAGAACGAGGTAACCATCACTGTGCGGGCTACCTATACCTACACCGGGGCCGAACAGGCGGAGTGGAGCAAGTCTTTCAGCGGGAGGGCAACCTACGACCCGATTGAGAACCCTATCGCCGGCGAGACCGCAGCGGCCGACGAGGCGCTGGAACTGATTGCCAACAATATGTTCAACGATGCGGTAAGCGGCTGGTAAATTCTTCGATTTAATTTTGACTGGCAGCCTCCACCCTTTGTATAATTGGGTTACGTTTTTGTCGGGAATCAAACAACTACAATGTCTCAGCTTCCATTTGATATACCTAAATCTCTGGCTTCTTACGTCGAAAGTTTTGAAGCTGACCCCATCAAGGCCACTACAAGGCTGAAGGAGCAGCTCAAGAAGAGAGGGTCGGACGCAGTGGGACATTTTGTGCTGGCCTGGTTCTACCACCTGAAAGGAATGGATGACAACGCCGTGGAGCACGCGCTGAAAGCGAAGATCTGTGCCCCGGGCAGCCCCTTCTTCGAGAAACTGCACTACTACCTGGCCCATCCCAACACGTTTGAGGCGTGGACACCCCCGCCCGAAGCCGGCGACGGTTCCAAATCGTTTTCAGGCAACGCCATGCCCGGCCCCGTGCTCGACCTGGACGCGCTTATCGACAAGCTGGCAAAAGTGGAGAACGAGCGCATCGACGTATCGGAGCATGCCAGCCTCTCCCCCGCTTCCATCGACGGAATCTCCGACCAGGTGGACGATATCGTCTCAGAAACCCTGGCCAATATCCACGAAACGCAGGGCAAGACCGACGCCGCCATACGCACCTACAAGCGGCTGAAGGAGCTGAACAAGGAGAAGAGGGAGTTTTATAAGGAGCAGATTTCCCGCCTTCAGAAGATGCGTGAGCAGCAAAACGCCAAAGGAGAAGAAGAGTAATCCTTCCGCCGGTTTCTACCCTTTCACAAAAGGGTTGTTTTCCTTTTCATAACCGACAGTGGTCTTGGGGCCGTGTCCCGGATACACCGCCGTATCATCGGGCAGCGTGTAGAGCTTTTCGCGGATGGATTGTTCCAACAGGGAGAAATCACCTTTGTAGAGATCGGTCCGCCCGATGCCCTGCTTGAAGAGGGTGTCTCCGGCGATGAGGAATCCGCCTTCTTTGTGATAAAGCGAGACGTGGTCGGGCGCGTGGCCGGGCGTATAGCGCACGTCGAAAGTGAAGCCGCCGATTTTCCAGTCGGAATCTTCGGGCAGCGGCTCGGGCTCGAAGTCGAAACCCTCTGCCTGGAAGCCGAACATCCCGGCCTGCGATGGGAAGTTTTCCCACAGGTAGCGGTCGGTGTCGTTCAGATAGACGGGCACCTCGAAAGCGTCCGTCACTTTGGAGAGGCCCAACACGTGGTCTACATGGGCGTGGGTGAGCAGCACGGCTTTTAGTTCGGCACCGCGCTCTTTGAGTTTCTGCGTGAAGGAGGTAAACTCGGAATCCTGGAAGAAACCGGGGTCGATGAGCAGCGCCTGCCCGTCATCACTCAGCATATAAGTGTTCTCGGCAAACGGCCCTACCTGGAATACGTCGATGTTCATACTCATAAATCGCTTGTAAAAGTTTTTACTTAAAATACAGATTCCGCTACTGCCAACCACCCCGCCTCACTCCGTTCGGCACCCCTTCCCGATATTCATCGGGACAGGCCCTTAATAAGGAGGGGAAAAAGTTTTCCTTGGGCTCGTCGAAAGTCTTCCCTTCGAGGGAAGTGTCGGTCCCGTGCTTTTCGGGACGGACGAAGGGTGTTGACACAGTCTGTGCAAAACACCCCACTGTTGAGCAGGCTGAACGCCTCCTCAACAACTCCCCTCAAGGGAGACGCACTTAAATTAAAGTCGAAAGCAATTCGTTTGGACCTTGATCCCGACAGCTTTTGGGACAGGATAACAATGGCTGTTTATGGCGTCCTAAACCAAAAATCCGTGTCATCTGTGGCCCGATAACCCGCGACCCACAAATCAGTGATCAAAAAAAAGGATGCCGGGCCAAAGCCGGGCATCCTTCATAAAAACTGTGAAGCCTGCGATATTATTCGTCGTCGTCGCTCTTTCCGTAACGCTTGTTGAAACGGTCGATACGGTCGGCCTTCTTCTGAAGCTTCAGGTTATCGGTATAAAACGGGTGATTCTTGGAGTCGACCTCGCTGCGGTATACACCGTCCTTGGTCTTCATGGTACTGCGGGTCTTGAACTCCGTACCGTCGCTCAGTACTACCGTAATTTCTTCGT
>CAYWDK010000137.1:0-4673 GCA_964457025.1 uncultured Balneolaceae bacterium
TTGCTGTACCGTTATCGCTAAAGAAACAAAAAAGGGTGGAAAGCCACCGGCCTCCCACCCTCCAATAATATCATCTGTGAATTACCGGCTTTGAAGCATGGCGGATCGGTAATCCTCAATATCCGCTTCCTTCTTAAGCTGCTCGAGCCAGACATTTGAAAATGCAGCGCTCTTCTGCTGCTGAAGTCTCTGGCGAATGTTTTGCCTCATCGGGGGCGTAAGGGTAGCCAGGTCCGCATCGGTCCGGCTGTTGACCGTTACCACGAATACGGCATTTTCCCCGCTGATGGCTCCCGACATCTCTCCTTGTTCAAGGCCGAAGATCGCACCGACCACTTCCGGCTCACGGCCTGCTCCCGGAATCACGGCAGCATTCATATTCAGGCTTTCGGCTGACTGGATCTCGTTCCCGGATGCCGAGGCGATCGCATCCATGCTGCTGTTCGAAGCCAGAAGGTCTCGTACCTGTTGTACCGCCTTCTCTTTTCGCTTGTTGATAAGGACGGTAGTACGGATCTGCTCTTTTACCTCCTCAAAGGGACGGGGGCCTGCGGGGGTTTTCTCGGTCAGCCTTGCTACAACAAATTGGTCAGAAAGTTCAAGAGGGGCAGAAATAGCGCCTTCGTCTGCCCGCTGCAGGAAGTTCATAATCTGCTGGCTTTGCCCGATGCCGGCAATAAAGGCGTTGCCTTTGGTTGCGAATGCCGACTGAATCTCAAAATCACGGCGTTCCGCTTCTTCTTCAAAACCGTCCTGCTCAGCAAAGTAACTGAAATCGTCCGCTTCCCGGGCTACCTTGTCAACCGTAGCAACAGGGTCGGCTGTGATATCGAAACTGAATACCACGAATTTTACCTCGTTGCCACGCTCGTCCAGCTTCTTCAGCGTATAAACCCGGCCTTCGTCTTTAATCACTTCACTGACTTCGCCATTCTCCAAGTCCAGAACCGGCCGGAAAATTTCCCTGACCTCACTTTCATCGACAAATTCGGCGCTATACGGAGTAGAAGATTGGTAGCGCACCAAGAATAGCGAATCGTCCTGAGTGGTGGCAAAATCCGAACGCAGGTTCTTCATCTCATTAATCGTTCGTGCGGTGTCCTCGGCGGTCGCCGTCTTGTCAAAACTCACGTATTGAAAGCGGTAAGACTCGTTTCGCTCAAACCGATCTTTGTTGTTATTGTAATAGCTTCTCAAATCCGAATCGGTGACCTCGATCTCGCTCTCTTCAATATCGGCATAAGGAAATCGAAGGTACGAAATGGAAGCCACGGTATTGCTCCTGATATACTCCTGCTCAACCTCGTAGTCGCTCACCTTCATAGACGACTGCACGAAGTTATTCATCTTCTGTTGGCGGCGCTTCTGGCGCATCTGCTGTTCCACCATGATCCAGACCTGACTGTTTTCCGGAGCTTCAATTGCCGCCTGCAGAGCAACGCGGTCGATGGTGCCGTCTTCTTTCTGGAACTGCTGGCGAATAAACGGATCCGGATTTTCGCCGGTAATCATGTCCACGACCTCCTGGTCGGTAACACTGATTCCGAGATCATCCATTTTCTGTTGGATCAGCTTGCCGGTTACCAGCTCCTCCCAGGCAAGGTTTTCGTAGTAGGCTCTCATCTCCGGCGTTACAGAGTTGCCGGTCTGCTGAGAATACTGGTCCATATAGTAGCTGATCCTGTTATTATACTCGTCAAAAGAGATGGCTTCGCCGTTAACTTGTCCCAACGAACGGGGACCGGCTTGCATGGCATCAAATACCTTAGTGTCGGCCAAAGCCCAAAGAATACCGAAAGAGAAAATAAGCACCCAAAGTATGATACCGGTGCTCTTCCTCATTTTTTCCATTACACCCATGAACATGAAATAAACCTCTTACTGCTTCTTTAAAATGTTAACAATAGCTAGTGATAAACGGAGCAAACTCCTTTTTATTAAGCTTCCAAATATACAAGAAGTTTGGGCAATTTTGAATTTTTATGTGGTATGGAGGTATAAGGTATAAGGGTATAGGAAATAAGGAAAAAATAGCTGCTGACACACTCCTTACACCTGACCCTTAAAACACCTCAATAAGCCTCATATGCTTCAGGTACTTCCGCGGATCTTCATTGATGTTCTTGATCAGCGTCTTCATCTCGGCTGAAAGCCCGTTCAGGTTGTCGTAGAGTTCGGGGTCATTGACCAGTTTGCCCAGGCTGCCGTCCCCATTGTTGATCTTAGCCAGGATGTCGTTCAGGTTTGCGTTGGTTTGCTGCAGGTCGCTGCTCAGCTTTTCGAATTCGCGCAGCGAGCGGTCGAGTCCCGCCAAAGCGCTGTCGATACGCGTTTTGTTTTCGGTGCTGACGGTATCCAGATTAGCCAGGAAATTGTTGGCATGCTCAATGCTGCCTTCCAGATCACTGCGCTTTCGCTCCAGCAGCGTAGCTATGTCGCCGGTAGCCGAACTCAGGTTCTTAAGCATCTCATCGATACGCGCCTGGTTTTCGTCCTTCATCGTCTTGTTGAGCTGTTCAAGCAGGCGGTTCAGCTTGTCGAACGATTCCGAGACATCCGAACTCAGCTTCTGGCCTTCGTCTTTCAGGCTCTCCATCATGCCGCCGCTATATACCCCCTTAATTACGCCGCCATATCCGATATACTCATCCGAATCCCCTTTTTCAATGACAATGGTCTTCTCGTCAAGCAGGCCCGACGACTGCAGATAGGCCACCGAATTTTTCGGAATATCAAGCCCAAGGTCGAAGTTCATTGTCACCTTGACGCTGTCGCCCTCGCTGAGCTCCATACTTTTGACCGAACCCACCTTCACACCGTTGATAAAGACGTAATTGCCGGCCGAAAGCCCGTCCACCCGTTCAAAATAAGATACCACCTGGAGTGACTGACGAAAGATGGGCATATCTTTCATAATCCTGTAGCCGAAAAAAGCTACGACGATGGCCACCAGGATGGTAACTGCGACTTTTGCTTCATTACTTAATTTCAATGCTCTGCTCCTAACCGTTGGTCGTTAAATTTTGTATTCGCTTGCTGTGACAAAGTTACGTAACAATTCATTATCGCTCACACGCATCTCTTCTACCGAGCCGTGCCAGCAAAGTTGCCTGTTTTCCAAAAAGGCTACCGTCTCCGCAATTTCCAATACGCTATGGATGTCGTGCGTGACGACGATAGACGTAATATTCAGGCTGCTCGCCAGATTGATAATCAGCTGGTTGATTTCGTCCGATGTCTGGGGATCCAGCCCCGAAGTCGGTTCGTCATAAATTAGAAAATCGGGCTTTAGGATGGTAGCCCTTGCCAATGCGATACGGCGGCGCATTCCGCCGGACAGTTCCGGGATGCTTTTTTGGGCCGCATCCGCCAGGTTAACCATCTCAAGCGCCTCCATTACCTTGCCCTGGATTTCCTCTTCCGAATCTTTGGTAAAATAGCGCAAAGGGAAAGCAATATTCTCGAAAGTGTTTATCGAATCGAATAGCGCCGATCCCTGGAACAGCACGCCGAAACGCTGGCGCATCTTCCTGAGATCCGCATACTCCAGTTCGAAAATGTTCTGTCCGTCAATAAGCACCTGCCCCGAATCCGGATACATCAGTGCGTTCAAATGCTTCACGAGTACCGATTTCCCGCAACCGGACCGACCAATGATGGCGATCGTCTCCCCGTCACGAATAGTAAAGGAGACGTCTTCCCATACCAGATTGTCACCGAAGCTTTTTGTAAGATTCTGAATTTCAATCATGCGCTGTGCTTATAGAATGATAGCCGCCAGCAGGAAATCTGCCAGCAGTACGTAGATACAACTCAATACCGTGGCCTGGGTAGTGCTGGTACCCACCCCTTCCGCACCGCCTGTAGCGTAATACCCTTTATAACAGGACAGGGAAGTTATCACATAGCCGAATACGAACGCCTTCAACATACCGAAGGAGACATCCCAGGGGAAGAAAAACTCTCTTGCTCCTTCCATGAACTCCGACATAGGTAACGCTCCCGAAAAGAAGCCGGCCAGCAAGCCGCCTCCAATGCCCGCTATACTGGCGATGATATAGAGCACGGGGAACATAATGAGTCCCGCCAGAACCCTTGGAACCACCAGAAAGGAAACCGAATTGAACCCCATTGACTCCAGGGCGTCGATCTGCTCGCTCACCCGCATGGTGCCCAGTTCGGTCGCGATACGCGCGCCTACCTTTCCCGCCAGCACCAGGCTGGTGATAACCGCCGCAAGTTCGATGAGTATCGACTCGGAGACGATAGCTCCGATTACCGAGCGTGGCACGAAAGCGATTTCCAACTGATAGGCGGTCTGCAGGGTCATTACCGCACCTGTAAAAGCACCTGTGAGCAGTACGATAGGTACCGATTCGTAACCGATCTTGACCAGCTCGTTCAGCAGATTTTCCTTATAGGTCCGGATCTCATAAGATGAGCGCAGCGCCCGGTATAGCAACAGTCCGTACTGACCTAGTTTTTCGAGTGCATCCATTTAACTGATAATTAACTTTTTTTGCCTACTGAAACTATTAAATTTCAACGAGGTTGTCATTTCGAGCGCTTTATTTTTTAGCCTATATTATAAACCACTATAAAACGCCGAAAACCAAAGGTACCTGAGTGCGGTTCTACAACGATCTGATTGACAATATAGTAATAAACCGTAT
>CAYWDK010000138.1:0-3277 GCA_964457025.1 uncultured Balneolaceae bacterium
GTATAGCTGTTGCCCTTGGTCTTGTTGGTGATGACGATCTCGTTGCCGTTCTCGATGGCGCTGCGGATGTCATTGGCCGCCAGCACGTCGCCCTGGTCGATATCCTCGTAGTCGGCATCATTCTGAAACTCCAGCGGTGGGATGCCGAAGTTGACCAGGTTCTGCCAGCCGATACGGGCATAGCTCTTGGCAATGACGGCCCGCTGCCCGAGGTATCGGGGCGCGATGGCCGCATGCTCGCGGCTGGAGCCCTGGGCGTAGTTCTCGCCGGCAATGACGATATGTCCGCCATGCTCTTCTTTCGCCTCCATCGCCCGGTCGTGGAAGTTCTTGTCCACCACGTCGAGCGTAAACTTGCTGATCTCGGGGATGTTGCTGCGGTAGGGCAGCACTTCGGCCCCGGCACGGAGAATCTCGTCGGTGGAGATGTCGTCGCCCATCTTAAGCAGCACCGGCACTTCAAAGTCGCTCAGCTCGTCAAAGTCGGGCAGGGTTGAAATATTGGGCCCTTTCTTGATCTCTCCCCTCTTCTCTTTGGGGACCGGCTCGGTGAGCATCTCGGTATTGATGACCGGATTCTCGAGCTCCCTGAATTTGGGATAGCTCATATTGTAGAGCTCTTCCAAGTCGCGCGGGTCGGTGATCTTGCCGGTCAGCGCCGAAGCGGCTGCTGTCTCGGGACTCACCAAAAAGACCGAGTCCTCGGGCGTACCCGATCGGTCGGGGAAATTGCGCGGCACGGTGCGCAGGCTGTTCTGCCCGGAAGCAGGCGCCTGCCCCATGCCGATACATCCGTTACATCCCGCCTGGTGGATGCGGGCGCCGGACTGCACCAGGTTAAACATCACGTCGTTCTTGACCATATTCTCTATAATCTGCCGCGAGGTCGGGTTGATATCAAAAGAGACGTTTTCGTTGACCGTCTTGCCCTTCACGATCTCGGAAGCCATCCAGAAGTCGCGGTAACCGGGATTGGCGGAAGAGCCGATGTACGATTGATAAATATCCTGCCCTTCCACTTCGCGCACCGGCACCACATTGCCCGGACTGCTGGGCAGCGCAATCAGCGGCTCCACATCGTCCAGGATCAGTTCTTCATATTTGTCGTATTCGGCGCCTTCGTCGGCCAGCAGCTCTACATATTCGTCGCCGCGCTGCTGCGACTCCATAAAGCGGCGCACTTCGCCGTCGGCGGGAAAGACCGTGCTGGTGGCGCCCATTTCGGTACCCATATTGGCGATCACGTGGCGGTCCATGGTGGAAAGGTTCTTCAGTCCCTCGCCGAAATACTCGATCACATAGCCGGTGGCGCCGTCCACGTCGTAGCGGCGCAGCATCTCGAGTACTACGTCCTTGGCACTCACCCAGTCAGGCAGCTCGCCTTTCAGTTCAACACCCAGAACCTTGGGCATCTTCATATAGAGCGGCTCGCCTGCGATAGCAAAAGCGACATCGAGTCCGCCGGCACCAATAGCCAGCATGCCCATGCATCCGGATGCCGGCGTATGGCTGTCGGATCCGGCCAGCGTCTTGCCCGGGATGGCAAAGCGTTCGGTTTCAATGGGATGGCTGACGCCGTTTCCGGGACGGCTGAACCAGAGGCCGAACTTCTCGGCCGCTGATTTCAGGAAGACGTGGTCGTCGGGATTCTTGAAGTCGGTCTGCAAAAGGTTGTGGTCCACATACTGGCAGGAGACTTCCGTTTGGGCTTCATCCAGTCCCATCGCTTCCAGTTCCAGCATCACCAGCGTGCCTGTGGCGTCCTGCGTAAGCGTCTGGTCGATCTTAAGGCCGATCTCTTTTCCCGGCTCCATCTCCCCATCCACAAGATGGCTTTTAATAAGTTTCTGCGTGACGTTCAATGGTTTGCTCATAAACCTTCCCTGATTTAATTTAAAAGCTGTATGTTCTTGTCTACTAAAAGCTTATTGGCTAAAAATCGTTTCGCTAAACATACGGATCGGACAGGACGATCAAAAACAGCCTCAAATCCCTTAGGCAGGGGATTTCATTTATTTATAGCAATTATCACTCAGCTTTTTATCTTTATTAATTAATAGACAACTTTTTCACACCAAACAGCTCCCTTATGAATACGGGCGAGGTTGTAGAAGCATTAGCAAAAAATTGGGATATGAGTCAGGCAGAGACGCGACGGCTGCTCGACCTTATTCTGCATACATTTACCGACCACCTGGCCAAGGGGACCGGCTTTACCATCCCCGAGCTCGGCACTTTCGGCACACACACCCGTGATAAAAGGCGCTCTTACAACCCGCACTATGAAAAGTATATGATGCTGCCTCCCAAGCGTGTAGTCGACTACAGCCCCAGCAAGGGACTCAAAGAAGACGCTAAAGAGATGGAGATCGGCGATGAGTGAAAAGGTTACCTTTCAGGAGCTTATCGATCTGATCTCAGAGCAGACCGACTACTCCAAGCAGTTTACCCATGACTTTATCAAAAGCCTGGTCTCCGTCATCAACAAAGGACTGGAAGAAGACTCCAAGGTCAATATTGCAGGCTTCGGAAAGTTCGAGCTTCGGCCGGTCAAGGAGCGCGAGGGCTACAACCCCCAGACCGGCGAGAAGATCACCATTCCTGCCCACAACAAAGTGGTCTTCAAGCCTTATAAGAAGCTGCGCGATCAGGTAAATGCCCCTTATGCCGATATGGAACCGGAGGTAATTGATGAAGACGACAGCTCTTCCGACTCCGGTTCGGATGATGAGAAGGAGCAGCAGTTCATCCCCACGGGTCCCCCACCCTCTGTAAAGAAGGAGGACGATTTCGACAACGGACTGTTGGACCTCGAAGAAGACCTGTTTGAGACGGGAGATACCTCCGAAAAAAAAGAGGAAGAGCCCGAACTGCTCGACCTCGAGGATATCTTCCCCGATACCGAAGAGTCCGCTGCCGATACGCATGAAACTGAAGAGACGGCTCCATGGTCCGGCAAGGAAGAGGGAACCGAAGACGAAGCAGAAAAAGATGAGGCCCCTTTCGACTTCCTCGATATAGATGACGATGATGAGGATGAAGAAGACGACTTCAGCCAGGAAGAATATTTGGAAGAGGACGAAGACGACGAGGATGAAGAGCCGGAAGCGTCGGCCGAAAAGGAAGATACCATCAACGGCATCGGCATGCCCGCTGACGAAGCCGTAGAAGAAAGTCCTGAAGAAGAAACGGCCGAAGCCGAAGAGGAACCTGTTGAAGAAATTACCGATGAGGAGACAACCGAAGCGGAGGAAGAGCCTGCTGAAGAAGAGATAGA
>CAYWDK010000138.1:3377-4665 GCA_964457025.1 uncultured Balneolaceae bacterium
GAGGCTGAGGCTGACGCAGAATCAGAGCCGGAAACGGAAGAGGGACAGGAGCCGGAAACCGAAGAGCCGCAGTCCGGCGGAATCCCGCTGCCCGATGAAAATGAGCCTTCCCCTTACCCTTTTGATTTTGAAGATGAAACCACCTCCGAAGAAGAAACCGAAGCAGGTGCCGGCATCGAGGATGAGCCCGAAGCCACGGAGGAAGAAGACGATGACATCGTAGAGTTCACACCCGGGATCTTCGAGGAAGAACCTGAAGCGGAGGAAAAAGGCACCGGGGAGCCCGAAGCGGAAACAGAGGCGGAAAAGGAAGAAGAAGATGAATACGAAAAGGAGTTCTCTCCCGACTTTCGAGAGGCCCGCGCCGATGCGCAAGAAGAGGAAGTAGAAGAGGACCCTGAACCTGAGCCTGAGCCCTCAACTATTGTTGAGGAGTACCAGGAGACTGAAGAAGTAGCCGAAACTTTTGAAGTGCCGGCCGAAGAAGAGGTGCCGGAGAAAAAACTGGCACTTAAAAATAAGTACCCTCAGAAAAAGCGCAGTTCCGGCAGCGGCTGGCTGATGGTCGCCATTGCGGCACTGATCCTGCTTGGCCTCATGGCCTGGTTCATATTCCCGGATGTTTTCAACTTACAGGAACAGTCTACCCAGCTTAGCCAGAACCAGGCACAGACGCAGCAGACGCAACAACAACAGCAAGCCGAATCAGCACAGCCGACAGCTACGGGACAAGCCGAACAGTCCCAGTCCGAACCGTCACAGGACGCCGCTGCAGGTGATGCCGGCCAGGACCAAAGCCCGCAGGACGCTTCTACCTCGGCCTCCGGCACGAATCCGCCGGCACAGACTCAAAGGCAGGCAGCCGGAGGCGCATCTCAGTCCCAGCCGGATGAGATGGTGGTTCAGCGGGGGCAGACCCTCTGGGGCATTGCAGACAACCGCTACGACAACCCCTATCACTGGCCCTGGATTTACGACGCCAATACGGCCTCCATCAACAATCCGAACCTTATATATGCCGGCCAGCGGCTTGCCATCCCGGTGCCTCAGGGGGCCGACGGCAGCCTGACGAGGAACGACTCTCTGCAGGTCGCCCTCGGCTATGTAGAAACCTACCGGTGGTACAAGGAGAACGGTCTGTCCGGTGCCAAGTTCTATCTCTATGCTGCCCGAAAGTACCACGACGAGGTTTTCCGGCATACCGACATCGATATAGACGAAGCGGACCTGGCTTTCGCCACCCGGAGCAGACGCTAGCGTTTGCATATCTACCATTCATTCGACAGAT
>CAYWDK010000139.1:0-4664 GCA_964457025.1 uncultured Balneolaceae bacterium
ATGCACCAGCAGTTCGATGCCTATGAGCCCTATGCGGGAGAGATCCCCGGCCGGAACCGCGGCGCGCTTATTGCGTTGGAAAAAGGTGAGGTTACCAGTTATGCTCTTGAAGGTTTGCAAGACCGAGGCGTATTTTTTGTGAAGCCGGGCGATCCTGTTTATATGGGACAGGTAGTCGGCATTAACAACCGTACCGACGATCTGGTGGTGAATGTGGTCAAGAAAAAGAACCTGACCAACCACCGTGCCACGCAGTCGGCTGACGCCGTAAAGATAAATCCGGCCAAGGATATGAGCCTGGAGCAGCACATTGAGTTTATCGACAAGGACGAACTGCTTGAAGTGACCCCGCAGAGCCTGCGCATTCGCAAGATGTATCTGGATCATAACGACCGCAAGCGGGCCGAAAAGCAGAAAGAATTCGCCTGATTTTACCGTCCACTTTGATGGGGAGGGGAATTCGGACTTGTCCGAATCCGAGGGGGATGAAAGTAAAGAGCAAATTTTTACTTAAAAGGTATCCATGTCAGAACAGCTAGAAAAACCCACATCCCGGCACCGAAAATTTGCGGAACTGCTCGACAGTAAATTCCGCATCCCCAATACCGACATCCGTTTCGGTATCGATCCCTTGCTGGGCCTTGTTCCCGGCGCCGGGGACTGGCTGGGGGCTTTTATTTCTCTCTATTTTCTTTTCCAGGCGGTCCTGCTGGGTGGAAGGGCAGCCGTGCTCGGACGAATGTTCATCAACATTCTATTAGATCTTCTTATCGGCTCTATTCCCGTCATCGGTGACCTGTTCGATGTATACTGGAAAGCCAACGAACGCAACGCAGCCATTCTCGACGAGCTCAAGCAGGATCCCCAAAAAACAGCTACAGAGAGTCGCTTCTGGGTGTGGACGGTCTTCGTTCAGCTGGTGGTTTTGGTTGTGGCGGTCCTCTGGCTCATCGCTTGGATCCTAGCGGAACTGCTATCCCTTCTCTTTTAAATAGTTCCTGCCGGTGGGGCAACAGCTTTTAGGTTTTTTTGCGTTGCCGCAGCTTCCTGACAGCATAGCCTCCGCCAAGCAGTGCCAGAATCCACAGGCCGTCAATCGGTGTCTGGTCCGGAGGGCCCGGCAAACCCGGCTGACTCAATGCCGTCCCGGCCAGGATTGCTGTCACAAGAAGGCTAAGAATGAATAGTTTCATAGTACTGAAAATTAAGGGTTTACGGTGTAGTCGTAAGACCCGCTCGACAGCTGTTCCTTACAAAGAATTTTCGAAGGTGGAGGCTGGAGGTTCAATGCTGAAAGTTTGAAGCAAGAAGAAAGTGTATAGCTAACTGCTAACTGTAACTGTAAACTGAAATTCCCTTACCCCATTCCGTAAAAACGGGCGCGTTCTTTGAAGTAGGGGAGAAATACTTTTTTTAGCTCCTGATGCTCTTTCTTTTCCATCTCGGAATCTTCTTTCATGATTTGCCATGCGGCCGACTTTGCCTGCTCCAGGATCCACTGGTCCTCGACGATATCGGCGACTTTGAATTCGGGCAGGCCGCTCTGCTTTGTACCTAGGAAGTCACCCGGGCCGCGCAGTTTCAGGTCGGCCTCGGCTATCTCGAAACCGTCGGTGGTCTCGGCCATTTTGTTAAGCCTGTACTTTGCTTCCTTGCTTACTTTTTGCCCATAAATAAGGATACAGTAGCTCTGCCGGCTGCCCCGTCCGATGCGTCCCCGCAGCTGGTGTAGCTGCGAAAGGCCGAACCGTTCGGCATGCTCTACGATCATGATATTGGCGTTGGGCACGTCCACGCCGACTTCAATCACAGTCGTGGAAACCAATACCTGTATCTCGTTTTTGATAAACTGCTGCATTACGTCGTCTTTGTCTTCCGACTTCATTCGTCCGTGCAAGAGTCCCACGCTGTAATCCGAAAAACGATTTTTTAGCTTTTCGAAGCCGGCGGTGGCATCTTTCAGATCCATCGCCTCCGACTCTTCTACCAGGGGATAGACGACATAAGCCTGACCGCCTTCATCCAGGGTTTCCTCTACAAAGCTGTAGATCTCTTTTTGTTTTCTCTCGGGGCGTACGGCCGTCTTCACCGGCTTCCTGCCGCTAGGTAGCTCTTTGATGATGGAGATGTCGAGGTCGCTGTAAACCGTCATGGCCAGGGAACGAGGGATGGGAGTGGCCGACATGACCAGCACATGGGGATGCGAGCCTTTGTCGAGCATTTCGGCACGCTGCTTTACCCCGAAGCGGTGTTGTTCGTCAATCACGGCCAATCCCAGTTTGTTAAATTTCACTTCATCCTGGATTACTGCGTGAGTACCCACTACCACTTGGCAACCGCCGCCTTCGATATCGGTAAGGATATCGGTGCGGAGCTTGGATTTCTGGTTGCCGACCAGCAGCCTGATGTTTATATCAAGCGGATCCAGAAGATCGGCCAGCGTACGGTAATGTTGTTCGGCCAGGATTTCGGTGGGAGCCATAAAGGCGGCCTGGTAGCCGTTGTCGAGTGCCATAAGGATGGCGCCTATGGCAACAACGGTTTTTCCCGAGCCGACATCCCCCTGCAGCAGACGGTTCATCTGCCGCCCGGAGCGCACATCCTTTTTGATATCCGACAGCGCGGCTTTCTGTCCGCCGGTAAGCTCAAAGGGGAGGTGTTCGTTAAAAAACCGTTTGGTATAGTTGCCCAGATCATCAAAGCGATGTCCTGTTGCCCTTTCCTCGATGCGGTGCTTCATTTTTGCAATGCTGAGTTCAAAAAGAAACAACTCCTCGAACTTGAACCGCTCCCGGGCCTTCCGGTATTCCTGTTGCGATTCGGGAAGGTGAATCATCCGGTAGGCCGCTTCTCGCTGAGGCAAGCCGTACTTTTCCAGGATTTCCTCGGGAATGAATTCAGGCGGATGTTCGTGCTTCAGGATCACTTCCATCCATTGATGGACCAGCTTGCTGGTGATGTAGGTCTTTGAAAAGTCTTTGTTGCCGGGATAGACCGGTACGATACGGCTCAGATCCTGCCGGTCTGTGGAGTCGCCTACCTTGTCAACCTCCGGGTGGGCGATTGAGATATAGCGGCCGTACCGTTTCGCCTTGCCGAAGAAGGCGACGATCTCACCCTCCTTAAAGGCTTTCTTAAAATAACTCACCCCTTTGAACCAGACGCCCTTCAGCGAAGCGGTCTCATCCTGGATGATGACTTCGAGCCGTTTCTTCCTGCCGTAGCCCGCTTCCTGTATCTTCTTGACACGGCCCACAACGGTTACTTCCTCGCCCTGTCCGGAGAGCTGGCGGATGGGGAGTACGGAGGTGCGGTCGAGATATCTTCTGGGATAGAAATCAAGCAATTCACTTACGCTCTCAATACCCGTTTTGGAGAGGGCATTTAACCGCTTCGTACTTAGATTTGGGAGGTCAATTAACTTCAATTGATATATTGTTATATACTAATGTATCTATATTTAAGACCTTTAGGCAGGCTTTCGAGCCCTGGATTTCAGCCTTTCCTACAATAACAGAAAAAAGTGAAAATATTTAGGGGAATTTTCTTGCAAACATAGCCCTAAAATCCTTATCATTGGCAACTCTTGTTTGACCGAAAAAATCAATTAAGCGTTAAAATCGTGCCTACTATACAACAACTTATTCGCAAAGGTAGAAAAAGCAAAAAGAGCAAAACAACTGCTCCTGCTTTGGAAGGATGTCCGCAGAAGCGAGGCGTTTGTGTTCGTGTTTATACTACCACTCCAAAGAAGCCGAACTCTGCGCTTCGTAAAGTTGCCCGTGTTCGCCTTACAAACGGAATGGAAGTAACCGCTTACATTCCCGGCGAGGGACACAACCTGCAGGAGCACAGTATTGTTCTGATTCGTGGCGGCCGTGTTAAGGACTTGCCCGGCGTTCGGTACCATATCGTTCGCGGTACCCTGGATACTGCCGGAGTTGACGACCGCAAGCAGGGCCGAAGCCTCTACGGCACCAAGAAGCCCAAGTAGTTTTAGACCTTATTATTAGTAGGAATAACCTGACAAGACAAGAACATGAGAAGAAAAACAGCAGATAAGCGCGACGTTCAACCGGATCCGGTATTCGGAGACAAGTTGGTTACCCGTTTTGTGAACAATCTGATGAGAGACGGTAAAAAGAACGTTGCCCGAAAGATTTTGTACCAGGCATTTGAAATTATTGAAGAGAAGACAGGCGAGAACGGCATGGATGTTTTTAAGAATGCCATGAGCAACGTTTCGCCGGTTGTGGAAGTGCGTGCCCGCAGGGTGGGCGGTTCTACCTATCAGGTTCCGGTTGAAGTTCGTCCGGACCGAAGCACGGCGCTCGGTATGCGCTGGATTATCACGGCTTCCAAAAGCCGGAACGACAAGTCGATGGCTCGCCGGTTGTCCCGCGAGCTCATGGATGCGGCCAATAACGAAGGCGGCGCGGTTCGTAAAAAAGACGAAGTGCACCGTATGGCCGAAGCCAACAAGGCATTTGCACACTTTAGATTCTAACACCGATTTATATACAGACACTTTAACGCATCATGGCAGAAGCAACAACACAAACCGACCCCAAGATTATAGACAGGATTAAGCGTACCCGTAATATCGGGATCATGGCGCATATTGATGCCGGTAAAACTACGGTTACCGAGCGAATCCTCTTTTA
>CAYWDK010000140.1:0-2979 GCA_964457025.1 uncultured Balneolaceae bacterium
AGTACCAATCCCTGCCCGAACGAGAGGCTGTAGTCGCCCGCCACCAGCCTTCGCAGCTTGCCGTTGTCGAGCAAGGCAAAGTGCCAGGAGGTATAATCGAAGCCCGCCGGACCGGCAAGCGGCTCACCGGGATCTTTCTCCTGGGTAAAATTCACAGAAAGGTGGTCGCTCCTGTATCGGAAGCGTTGATAATACTTTGCAGGACTTCCAAGATAGCCTCCGTCCGAAGCCGGCCGGCGGTATCCCTCCTGCAGCTCTAAAACTTGCCGGTACCGGGAAAAAACCTCCAGCCTGCCGTCGTGGGTCCAGTACCTGCGATTGGTATATAATGTTTTCCCCAGTTCACGGCCTGAACCTGCCGTCACATAAGGGCACATTTTATCCAGAGTCACTTTCCCGACCCCACTGACAGCCAGCAACTCATTCACCTGCTCGAAAGGTTTTACTTCAGAACGGTACTCTACGATAGCCCGAGCCGTTTTGAGGTTGACTCCCGGCACGGTAAGCAAAACCTCGACTGTCGCGGAGTTAATGTTTACGGGATTGGCCGCCAGCTCCTGCAGGAACTGGCTCAGGCGTTCGCCTTCAAAGTCCGGGCTCTCCGTATCAAAATCCTCCAGCGCGGCTTCCAGATCCTGCTGTACCTTCGCCGATATGGAATCTGCCTGCCGGCAGAAGGAAGGGGCTGCCACCAAGCTGAAAAGCAGTATGAGGAGTGCCGCCTTCACCATAAGATGGACAGATCAAATCCCGGACTCAGTCCCAAAACGGGGTTTTCGTGCTGCTGTACGGCCACATTTACTTCCCAGTTTTCCGCCCGGTAACCGAAGCCGGCCGCGTAGGTAAGCGGTCCGGCGGTGACGCCTATCCGGCCTTTGAGATTGCCGAAAACCTTCACCTCCACCCCGCCCCGGTATGAGAGCGGGAAGCGTACATCCTTTACTATATCACTGCTAAATAGCGCCAGCTCCGAGAGGCGGTATGTCAGGCCTATACTCAGCTCACGGGGAGGCTCTTCGGAAATAGTGTTGTAGCTGCCATAAGACGGCTGGTTTATATTGGTTGCCTTGGCACCCACCAGGAACCCTTCGGCAATCCGTGCGGCAAGGCCTACGTCTATTCCCAACGCCGTCAGCGAGCCGTAGCCTCCTCCCTGTACGATGTGATTGTAATTGATCACCAGCCCGTAATGGAATCCCTGAAAAGCGTTTTTATATCCCAGCCGCAAGCGGTTTTCGCTGAACAGCTCGTCACCGTAGCGGTACGCCCCTCCACCGAAAGTTCCGGCACGAACCGGATAGGTTATGGAAACTGCCATATCCGTGATTTCGGAAAAGCCGTAATAGCGCACCCCGAAAAACGAGACCGTCCCCTTCTCCCGGTCCATCATGGCCGGATTGCCAAAGACCGACCATTGGGAGGCCAGCGCCGTCACGGCCTGGCCCATAGCCATCTCTCTCGCTCCCACTACAGCCTGGGCAAAGGAGAAGGAAGAAGCGTATCCTGAAAAAAGAAAGAAAAAGGCTACGGACAATGATTTGCACAGAGCGCTGTTTGTATGTAAAAGCTTTTGTATCATACTCTCTGCCTGATGATGTTGACATATTAAAGCGGAAACTCCAATGGACTTTGCTCAATCCAAAATAATCTTTGCCTCATTTCTACTGGCGCTCCTTACTGCAGCTATCGCCCCGCAACAGGCCTATGCACAGGAACTGAACGTCAATGTGCAGGTAGACCGCAGCCGGATCAACAGTGCTTCACTCACTTATATGAACAATTTCGGCGATCAGATAGAAGCCTACCTTAACCAGTTCAACTGGGTGGATATCGCCTTCGAAGATCACGAACGTCTTGACGCGAACTTCCAGATCATACTCCAGGCCGTGGACAACAACTACAATTTTGAAGCCAGTTTGATAATCCAGTCCCAGCGGCCGATCTACAATTCGCTCAGGAGGACTACGCTCTTCCTGCACAACGATGAAAGCTGGATTTTCAACTACTCCCCCAACCGCGGGCTGGTTCATGATGAACTCCAGTTCGATACCATTACCACCCTGCTCGACTTTTATGCCTACCTGCTGCTTGGCATCGACTTTGACAGCTTCTCGGAACTGGGTGGCACTCCCTACTACATAGAAGCCCAAAACCTGGTTTCACTGGCACAAACAACCGGCTCCGCCGGCTGGTCACGCACAAGCGGCAACCGGAGAAACCGCACACAGCTGGTGGCGGACCTGCTCAACCCGAACTTCGAACCTTTCCGCCGTGCCCTGTACCACTATCACCGGCTTGGAGTCGACCAGTTCCTTGACCAGCCGGATGAAGCACGGCAACAGGTATTGAATGCCCTGGAGATGATCGGCGAAGCCCAGGAAAATACTACCACCAACCTGCTGTTCGATATCTTCTTCAATGCCAAATACCGCGAAATCGTATCAATCTTTGAAGATGCCGATACCGGAGTCCGCCTCCGGGCCTACAACCTCCTCTCCGAAATCGACCAGAGCCATCTCTCGGAATACGACAAATTGCAGTAATGTTAAATGTTGAATGTTGAATGTTGAATGTTGAATTGGCTATGATTTTCTTTGGGCCGTTTTGACTATCGCTGTGAGAATCCGGATGATTTCATCAATCGACTCCTGGAGACCCGCCATATCTACTTTTGTCAGGCCACTTTCTTCCAATAACCGCAGCCAATACCTTGTTTCTCTTGCCTCCTTGGACGCAATTGCCATTTTAGCTGTAAAGTCTTTCTTGGTCTGACCTGCTGTCGCCTCCTGTACATTCGCCCCGATACTGGTTCCGCTTTTCAGCAACTGCTTCGAGATTACAAACTCTTTTTCTTCAACCAAAGACTGATAAAGCAATACAATACTCAATGCGAACTGAAAACTTTTCTCCTCAATGACATTTTCCTTTTCCATGGAATTCTAAATTGTTATATGACCTTGACTTATAGAACCATGAGTT
>CAYWDK010000140.1:3079-4649 GCA_964457025.1 uncultured Balneolaceae bacterium
AGCTTTTGTATATTGTGACGCCTTGAAACCGGCTGAAAATTTTCCATTCTAACTGAAAAGAGTATTACGCATGAAATTTTACGTTTGTATCAAGCAGGTACCCGATGTAAACGCTCCCATCCAGATAAAGGAAGGGAAGCTCATTCAAGATACCGACCGG
Organism: uncultured Balneolaceae bacterium; assembly: GCA_964457025.1. Classification (GTDB taxonomy): domain Bacteria; phylum Bacteroidota; class Rhodothermia; order Balneolales; family Balneolaceae; genus CAYWDK01. The sequence goes on from CAYWDK010000140.1 coordinate 3,240, forward strand.
ATGATCCTGAACGCCTATGACGCTTCAGCTGTAGAAGAAGCGCTGGTACTTACCGAGAAGCACGGCGGTGAAGTAGAAGTGGTGCTTGTAGGCCCCTCCAAATCTTCCGAGACCATTCGTAAAGCCCTGGCTATGGGTGCGGATAAGGCGGTCCATATCCAGACCACCGGCGAGGAAGCCTACGATTCGGCTACCTATGCCAATATACTGGCCGATTTTTTCAAGGATAAGGAGTATGATGTGATCTCCTGCGGCAAGCAGTCCCAGGATACCGACTCCGGACTCACAGGCAGCATGCTGGCAGAAAAACTGGATCTGCCCTATACGACCAACGCGGTCGGACTGGAAATTGAAGACGGCGAGCTGGTCGTCAAGCGTCAGGGCGATGCGGGACAAGAGATGATCGCACTGCCTGTGCCATGCCTGGTCACCTGCTCCAACGATATGAACGATCCGAGAATCCCCAGCCTCAAAGGCATTATGCAGTCCAAGCGGAAGCCGCTGGAGGAGATCGAGGCGGCCTCTATGGGACTTTCTGACGAGCAGCTTTCGCCAAAAACCAAAGTGACCGGTTACCAGGAGAAGCCCGGACGCGAGCCCGGCAAGAAGTTCGAAGGCGAGCCGGAAGAGATGGCCCAGAAAGTGGCGCGCCTGCTCGACGAAGAGGCAAACGTCATATAAATCCGAAGCACGAATGTTCAAAATTCGAAACGTTTCGGATTTCGGTCATTCGGATTTCGAATTTCTCCAAGCAATTAATTCAAGACTTTAATATCAATCAGTTATGAGTTCTATCCTAACCCACATTGCAATCAGTGACGGAAAGATAAAACGCTCTTCACTGGAAGTCCTTTCACACTGCAAGGCGCTGGCCGACGAGCACGGGCACACTGCCGAAGCGGTAATTATAGATCCCGACGCCTCAAGCTACACCGACCAGGTGAAGAAATACGGCGCTTCCAAAATTTATACGGTCGAAGATCCCGTTTTCAAAAACCACCTTAACACGCCCCTGCTCAAGGCGCTGGCCAAAGTGATGGAGCAGTCGGGCGCGAGCCTCTTTGCCTTTGCCTCTACCGAGAGCACCAAAGACATCCTGGGCGCCCTTGCCGCCAACCAGGACGCCGCCGTTCTTTCGGACGTCTCGGAATTCGATCTTATTGACGGAGGCATCTCGGCCAAGCGACCCGTGATGGCCGCCAAGATCCTCTCCACCAATGAGGCGCACGGAGATAAAATACTGGTCTCGGTCCGCTCCGGCTCATACGACCTGGTCGAAAACGAGACCGATGCCGAAGTGGTCAATGTGGACTTCAGTTTTGACGACAGCGAACTCAAGGCTACGCTCAAGGAAATTATCAGCGCCTCCGGCGACAAGATCGACCTTTCCGAGGCCGAAACCATCGTGGC
>CAYWDK010000141.1:0-4634 GCA_964457025.1 uncultured Balneolaceae bacterium
GGCTGGAATCACAAGGGATGCCGTCCTGCTAACCATCCGGCCCTTCGCATTTCACAGGCCGCTTCGGCATTGTGGTCTATCCACAACCTACCTCTTCGAGACTGCCTCAGCGGCAACATTACTGTATTGTGGAAAAGGATCATTTCACAAAGCGGAAATACAACCGGCATCGGCAATCAGCGCTCGAGCATCCTTTACGGAACCGTCTGGCTTCCGGCTCTCTTTATACTTGGAAATCTGCTCGGCTCGCACAAGTTACAATCGTCGGCCTACCGCGACTGGCTCGGCCACTCTGCAGATATCCCGGCCTCATTGCTGAAGCCTTTCAACAGGCTCCCCCTCCCTCCCCACCTTTATCGCGGAAAACTGGGCGCGATTTACCAGTTGAGAAAAGGCTGCACTCCGCGCAACTGTGCGGGCTGCGAGGTATTTAAAAGTGTAATTTCTGCTTGATTACAAATCGGTAAATTCATATCATCAAAATCTGTCAAATTCAGGCATTATTGCCCGGTCGTCTAATGGCAGGACAGCGGGTTTTGGTCCCGTCAGTGGGGGTTCGAGTCCTCCCCGGGCAACAGACTTTTTGACAATACGAAGGATGACTGGCAAGCCATCCTTTTATTTTATATCAACCTCGAACGCAACGTCTCCTTGGATACACCTTTAGCCATATTTGCAGGGCGCAGCAACCTGGCTCTATCGCGGGCTATCGCCGAACATTATGGCACCGACCTCGGAGAGGTTACCATCAAGCCGTTTTCTGACGGTGAATTGTACGTAAAGTACGAGCAAAGCATTCGGGGTGAAGATATTTTCGTGGTTCAATCCACGCCGCCCCCGGGCGACAACATTATGGAGCTGCTGCTTTTGCTGGATGCCGCCAAACGCGCGTCGGCAAAAAGGGTAACGGCAGTAATTCCCTATTTCGGTTACGCCCGGCAAGACCGGAAAGATCAGCCGAGGGTTTCCATCGCTTCAAAGCTGATGGCCAACCTGCTGACAGAAGCCGGAGCCGACCGGATCCTGACCATGGATCTGCATGCGGCTCAGATTCAGGGCTTCTTTGATATACCGCTCGACCACCTGTATGCGAGCCGGCTGTTCATCGATCACTTTAAGGAACAGCCGATCGACAACCTGGTGGTGGTAGCTCCGGATGTGGGCAGCCTGAAGATGTCGCGCTCTTACGCCAAGCGGCTGGGAGCCAAGCTGGCCTTCATCGACAAGCGAAGGCCGAAACAGAATGTAGCCGAAGTGATGAATATCGTCGGTGAGGTGGAAGGCAAAAACGTATTGATCGTGGATGACCTGATTGATACGGCCGGTACCCTGACCAACGCCGCTTCGGCCCTCAAAGAAAGAGGAGCTTTAAATATTATTGCGACCTGTACGCATCCCATCTTGTCGGGCCCTGCGTACCAGCGCATCGAAGATTCACCTATTGACCAGCTGCTGGTTACCGATACGGTGCCGCTTCGCAAACCTTCGTCCAAGATCAAGGTTCTGAGCGTAGCGGGGATATTTGCCGAAGCAATTCAGCGTATCCATACCAACGATACGATCAGCGCTCTGTTTGACGATTAACAGCACGCTTTAACAACTGATTTTTAACTATAAGGCCTAAAACAGCTTAGATACACACTGTTTTAGTGGCCGCAATCAACGACCAGAATTATGACAACGCCAGAAGTAATTGAACTTAAAGGAGAACTCAGGGAAACCGGCAGGAAGGCTGCCGACGCCCTGCGCGATGCGATGCGTGTTCCCTGTGTTTTGTACGGTCCCGAAGTGGAAGACAACGTCCACTTCTCCATCGACGAACTTACTCTTGAAAAAGAGGTTCTTTCGGTAAGCAAGCGACAGATCATCGAACTGGATATCGACGGGACGACCTACAAGACGCTCCTCAAAAAAGCGGAATTTCACCCAATTAACGACCGTCCGGTGCACGTCGATTTCTACGTACTCGACGACGACCACAAAGTTACGCTGAGTGTGCCCATCCGGCTTACCGGTACCGCTATCGGTGTTACCGAAGGCGGCGGCCGCGTATTCCAGCCGATGCACATTCTCCGCATCCGCGTTTTCCCCGACCGCATCCCCGGCGACTATACCGTGGATATCTCCGAACTTGAAATCGGCGACTCGCTGCACGTTCGGGATCTCGAACTGGAAGGCATTATTCCGCTGGATGACCTCAGCCGTACCATCGTAACCATCCGTCCTCCGAAATCCGAAGCCCTGCTTACTTCTTCTCTCATTACTGAAGAACCCAGTGACGAAGAGCTTGAAGAAGGTGAAGAGCTCGCCGAAGGTGAAGAGCTTGCTGAAGGCGAAGAGCCCGCAGAAGGCGAAGAGGGTGAAGGCGAAGGTGAAGAAGGCGGCGAAGAAGCCACGGAATAAACCTGTCCTAAACCGGCGTATGCTCTTATGACTGTCATCGTAGGATTGGGAAATCCCGGCAGCAAATACGCCGGCACCCGCCATAACGTGGGTTTCGAACTCATTGACCGGCTGGCTGCATCGCAGTCAGTCACATTAGGGCCTGGAAAAGGCCCTTTTCATGTAGGTACGGGCCATTTTAAGGGCGAAAAACTGATTCTTGTAAAACCGGCCACCTACATGAACCTCAGCGGCGATGCTGTGCAGCAGGTACTGAACTGGTATAAAGTACAACCGCAAGATTGCTTGGTCTGCTACGACGACCTGGACCTGGACCTGGGCACCATCCGTCTGAGGCCAGGAGGAAGCGCCGGCGGGCACAATGGTATAAAAGATATCATACTGAAGTTGGGAACGGATGAATTTCCCCGATTGCGAATCGGTATTGGAAATTCATTTGCAGAGGGACGGCAGGTAGATTATGTTCTCTCCAAATTCGACCGAAGCGAACGTAAAATTATTGACGAAGTTCTGGACAAGGCTGTCGATGCGGTGCACTCATTTCTGAGAGCCGGTATCGATCAGGCTATGAACGATTTTAACTGATAACAGACAGATACTAACGCTGACCAATAAATCAACGCTAAGATGAATACCTTAATCACTTATTTAGTACCTGCAGCCGGAGCTATCGCGCTGCTTTATACCTTTCTGAAATCGAACTGGGTATCCAAACAGGATATCGGAACCGAAAAGATGGGGAAAATCAGCTCGCATATCGCGAAGGGAGCCATGGCTTTTCTCAAAGCCGAATATAAGGTGCTTTCCATTTTCGTAATCTGCGTGGCTATTATCCTCGGACTTTCAGCCAACCCGCAAACTTCGCACTGGCTTATCTCCGTCTCCTTTATTACGGGTGCGATCTGTTCGGGCCTTGCAGGCTTTATCGGAATGCGAGTAGCTACCAAAGCGAATGTCAGAACCACCAATGCGGCACGGAGCAGCCTGGGTGAAGGACTGAATATCGCTTTTGCAGGAGGTTCCGTAATGGGACTTGGTGTTGTAGGCCTTGGCGTTCTCGGCCTGAGCCTGCTGTTCCTCATTTTCGGAGAGATGTTCGGCCTTCAGGATGGCGCCGCAGTGAACAAGGTATTGGCCATCGTAACCGGTTTTTCATTCGGAGCGTCTTCCATCGCCCTTTTTGCCCGTGTAGGCGGAGGTATCTACACCAAGGCGGCCGACGTAGGTGCCGACCTGGTTGGTAAAGTGGAAGCCGGTATTCCGGAAGACCACCCGCTGAACCCCGCTACCATTGCCGATAACGTAGGCGACAACGTTGGTGACGTAGCCGGGATGGGTGCCGATCTTTTTGAATCGTATGTAGGATCTATTATCGGTACCATGGTACTGGGTGCCGCATTTATCACCAGTCCCGACTGGGCTGACAATTTTAACGGACTCTCTGCCGTGCTTCTGCCGCTGGCACTGGCCGGAACCGGAATCCTGACTTCCATTCTGGGAACCTTCTTTGTCCGCGTTAAAGAGGGCGGCAACCCGCAGAAAGCGTTGAACATCGGAGAATTTGTCTCTGCTATAGTTATGCTTGTCGCCTCCTGGCTCATCATCAACTGGATGCTGCCCGCCAGCTGGACATTCAACGGAATTGAGTATACGCCGACAGGCGTTTTCTGGGCCACCATCTTCGGCCTGGCCGCCGGACTGCTGATCGGCCTGATTACCGAGCACTATACCGGTACGGGCACTGGTCCGGTGACTTCCATCGTCCGTCAGTCTGTGACCGGGTCGGCAACCAACATTATTGCGGGTCTGGGCGTGGGCATGATCTCCACGGCCATTCCCATTGTTATTATCGCCGCTTCCATTATCGGCGCCTATCATATGGCCGGCCTTTACGGGATTGCAATTGCGGCCGTCGGGATGCTCTCCAACACCGGCATCCAGTTGGCTGTTGACGCTTACGGGCCGATTTCCGATAACGCAGGCGGTATTGCCGAGATGTCTGAGCTGCCCAGCGAGGTACGCGAACGCACCGACAAACTGGATGCGGTAGGTAACACCACCGCCGCTATCGGTAAAGGATTCGCCATCGGCTCTGCCGCACTGACAGCCCTGGCGCTTTTTGCTGCTTTCATTACCGCTTATAACGCCACACACGAAACTCCGCTGGCAGGTATCGACGTAACCCAGCCTACGGTAATGGCCTCCCTCTTTATCGGAGCCATGCTGCCTTT
>CAYWDK010000142.1:0-4559 GCA_964457025.1 uncultured Balneolaceae bacterium
GCCGACTTCCTGGAGCTGGGCGAGCTGATGGCCGAAGACGCGCTTCAGCGTGACGAGTCGGCCGGATGCCACCTGCGCGAAGAGCATCAATCGGAAGAAGGCGAAGCGCTCCGCAACGATGAGGAGTTCTCATTCGTTGCCGCCTGGGAATTCCAGGGCGTTAACGGGCAGCTGCAGGAGCAGATGCACAAAGAAAATCTTGAATTCGAATTCGTCGAACTGAAACAACGAAGTTATAAATGACGCAGTCATCCTGAGCGGAGCGAAGGATCTCAAATTCGTTTGTGATTCCTCGTCGTTAACTCCTCGGAATGACCTGTTAAAATGAATTATTATGGCTGATACATTTACACTCCACCTTAAGATCTGGCGGCAGGAAGGCCCCGACAAACCGGGCAGGCTGGTTGACTATACCTGCGACCAGGTTAACGAGCATATGTCATTTCTCGAAATGCTGGATGTACTGAACGAGCAGATCGTTGCCGAAGGTGGCGTGCCCATCGAATTCGACTACGACTGCCGCGAAGGCATCTGCGGTTCCTGTAACCTGATGATCAACGGCAGGGCGCACGGACCCAAAGCGATGACCTGTACCTGTCAGCTGCATATGCGCAACTACAGCGACGGCGATACCATCGTGATCGAGCCCTTCCGGGCCAAGGCTTTCCCCGTCATCAAAGACCTGGTGGTGGACCGCAGCGCTTTCGACCGCATTATTGAAGCCGGGGGCTACATTTCCGTCAAGACCGGCTCGGCTCCCGAAGCGAACTCCATTCCCATTGAGAAACACGAAGCGGATACGGCATTTGACTATGCCACCTGCATCGGATGCGGAGCCTGTGTGGCGGCCTGTCCCAACTCTTCGGCTTCGCTCTTTACCGGTGCCAAACTGGCTCACCTGAACCGCCTGCCGCAGGGCGAGCCCGAGCGCAAGCAGCGTACGGTCGCCATGGTTGAGCAGATGGAGGAGGAGGGCTTCGGCGACTGCTCCAACTTTGCCGAATGTGAGGCCGTCTGCCCGAAAGGCATTTCCATCTCTGCCATCGCCGAGATGCGCCGCAATTACATGAGTGCCGTTATGGCTGGGGATGAGGCCTGATACCGGTCAGACCGCTTTGAGCGGTCAATCCGGTACCCCCCCCCTACACCCATCTGATTGCTCAAAGCGATCAGATGGGTAGGTTGAAATTTATTTGTAAGGAATCCCCTCCTTCCGGGTCTTAATGGAAAGGAAAACCTGAGGGAGGCCGCCATGAAATTCGAATCCGGGAAACTGTACCACGTCTATAACCAGGGGAATGACCGCCAGCCGATTTTCTTCTCCAGGGAGAATTACCGCTTCTTCATGAAGAAGATGGCGAAACACCTCAGCCCGCATTGCCACACCCTCGCCTGGTGTCTGATGCCAAACCATTTTCACTGGATGTTGCTGGTGAAAGAAACCGCGGTTACCCATCAGATCGCTCGAAGCGATCAGATGGGTAAGCTACCTCCTTTGGTAAATAGCATCGCTGTTATCCTGCGATCCTACACCCAAGCCATCAACAAGCAAGAGAATCGTAGCGGCTCGCTCTTCAGGCAAAAGACCAAAGCAGTAGAAATAGAATCGCTTGAGTATGCACTTACATGCCTCCACTATATTGATCAAAATCCCATAAAGGCAGGTTTTGCCGAAACGCTGGAGGAATGGGAGTTCTCAAGCTTCCGGGAGTACCTTGAAGAACATAGTGATAGCCGTCTAACCGAGACGCCAAAAGCGCTGGAGTGGCTGGAAATGAATAGGGATGCATTTCTTAGAGACTCCCTCCACGCAAGAACCGCTGACTTATCTGTGAAATAATTCTTATCCTTTCGAACGACCAACTGAACCGAAGCGAATTCATCGAATATCGAACGAACGGATGCTGGAACAGGCACTTGAAAACCTAAAGCGCTACTGGGGCTACGACTCCTTCCGTCCCGGACAGGATGAAGCCATCCGGTCGGTACTGGAGGGCAACGACACCCTGGTGCTCTTCCCGACGGGAGGGGGGAAGTCGCTTTGCTACCAGGTGCCGGCTACGGTCTTCGAGGGACTGACGCTCGTCATCTCTCCGCTGGTAGCGCTGATGCAGGACCAGGTTCAGCAGCTCAACGACCGCGATATCTCCGCCACCTTCATTAACAGTACGCTCTCCTCCTGGGAGGTGGAGCAACGGCTGGTCAACGCCCGCAACGGAATGTACAAGCTGCTCTACTGCGCGCCCGAGCGGCTCAAGACCCCGCTCTGGCAGGCCGAGCTGCCCAAGCTGAACATCGACCTGGTGGCTATCGACGAGGCACACTGCATCTCCGAATGGGGACACGACTTCCGCCCCAGTTACCGCGAGATCCGTCCCTCACTGGAGTCGATTGTCGATTCCTCCACCTGGGTGGCGCTGACGGCCACTGCCACGCCCGAGGTGCGGAAAGACATCCTGGAGAACCTGGAGTTCGACAACCCCGAGATCATCTCCAAAGGCTTCGAGCGGCCCAACCTGAAATGGTGGGTGACCGTAACCGAGAAGAAAGAGCAAAAACTGCTGGAAGCGGTCAAAAGGGCGGCACCCAAGGGATCTGGACTTATTTACGGGGGCACCCGCCGCAACTGTGAGGAGCTTTCCGAACGGATCAGCCGCGAGCTGGGGCTCCGGGCCGAAGCCTACCATGCCGGCGTAGAAGGGGGGCGCCGCAAGGATATCCAGCACCGCTGGGTAGCCGGAGAGCTTCCGCTGGTGGTTGCCACCAACGCCTTCGGCATGGGCATCGACAAGGCCGACTGCCGCTATGTAATTCACTACCAGCTGCCCTATTCGCTGGAGTCCTACTACCAGGAAGCGGGTCGCGCGGGACGTGACGGGGAGGAGAGCTTTCCCATACTGCTTTTCAAGCCTTCCGATATAAAGGTTGCGGAAAAACGGCTCAAGGACTCCTATCCCGAAAAAGACCAGCTGCAACAGGTGTACGACGTGCTGTGCGACGAACTGAACCTAGCGCTCGGCTCGGAAATGGAGACGGCCGAGCAGGTCTCGCTGGAAGCGCTGAAGAAACGGTCTGGCTTGCCGGTGCGGATTATCCGGTCGGCACTCAAGGTGCTGAACCAGCTCGGGGTGATCCAGCTGATCGATTATATCAACCCGCAGGTGGGGGTGCACTTTTTGGTGAGCGAGCAGTATGTGCGCGATAAAATCAACGCCACCGAGAACAAGCAGAAGGCGGAATTCCTGGATACCCTCTTCCGGCAGTACGGCACCGAAGCTTTTGCGGAGATGAAATACCTGGAGCAGGAGTACCTGGTGCGCAAGCTGGGCACCACGCCCAACGGGATCATCAAGGGGCTGCAGGTGCTGCATGCCCACGACCACCTGCTCAACTACGAAGCGATCGGCGAGCTTCCGCTGGTGCGGCTGATCGAGGAGCGGCAGAGCTCGCTGCCTTTCGGCAAAAGCCAGCTGGAAAAACACCGCAACAGCCTGCTGAGCAAGCTCGACTATATGAAGCGGTACGTAGAGACCGAAGGGTGCCGTGAGCAGTTTATCCGGACCTATTTCGGGGAGGAGGGGGTGAGCGCCTGCGGACACTGCGACAACTGCCTGGGCGTACATGCCGGCGGCGATGCGGACGTGACCGGCCAAAACCTGTCCGCCGTCCAAAATGCGCTTAATGACAAAGCCATGAGCATGGACGAGCTGCAGAAAGAGACCAAAATCGGCAAAAAAGAGCTGAAAGCATCACTGGCACATCTTATCCGAGAGGAGAAGGTTACCTTTGAAGCTGATAAATATCATTTGAGAAGATAAATGTACTGAGGAGAGGTTATGCGTTATTCGTGTTCAGGCTTGCCGGATATCGGATAACTGTTAACTGCTTACTTATTACTGTTAACTGTACGAATGCCCAGCGTGTCCCTTGCCTCCGCCTTGCTGCTATCCTGCTTCTCCTGTCCCTCCACCTCATCCACCCGAAGCAACTCTATAGCCTCTTCGATTCTCCTTTGCTGCTCTACGGGCTGTTGTTGATAGTACCGGTGGCTCAGCTTGAACCGCTCTTCGGTTATGTCATACTTCTCATAGACTTCCCTGCGGAGGGAGTCGGCTGCCAGGGAGTCGGCCGGCAGGATATCCCAATAGGCTTTGGTGAGCTGAAGCTCGGCCATCAGCTTGATGTAGGTCTGCTCCGCAATCAGGTCGTCCGGTTTTTGGTCGCCGGAACAGCCGGAAAGCAGGAGCAGTGCCGAAATTATAGTTATGATTATTCTCATGCAGCGATTACCTCTCTTCAGGCGGCTTGGGATTAAGGGGACGCATCACGATTTCGTTGATCAGGAAATTGTCGGCCGTCTCGATTACGTCAATCAGCGTCTTGGCGACATCCTGCGGCATCATCATATTGGGGTGGGTCTCCATCCCTTCGGCATTGTCGAAGAATCTGGTGGCGATGGATCCCGGGTAGAAGCAGGTGACCTTGATGCCGTCGTACCGCAGTTCCTTGAAGAGCGATTCGCTGAAACCGCGCACCCCGAACTTGGTGGCGTTGTAGCC
>CAYWDK010000143.1:0-4540 GCA_964457025.1 uncultured Balneolaceae bacterium
TTTTCGCTTTCCGACAAGCAGGATACCCTGAATGAAGGCGAGATCGAAGGCTCGGCCGACGAGCTGGTAATCCGCATGCTACAGAAGCCGCGGCGGTTACTGGCCACCATCCTCATCGGTAACACTTTTGCCAATATCATCACTTCGGTATTGGCTGCGGTACTTACCGGCAACCTGGTAGCCTGGCTGGGTTATTCCGAACTGGTAGTATATACCGCCGAGGTATTGGTGCTGACCTTCACCATCCTGATTATAAGTGAGATTACTCCTAAAATAATCGCCATCAACAACCCGCTTAAGATTGCGCGATTTATCAGTCCCTTTATCTACGTGCTTTTTGTGATCCTTAAGCCGGTATCCAAGCTGATTGCCGACAGTACAATGAGCCTGGAAGAACGTCTGCCGCGGCCCGACAGCAAGATGACCTCCGAAGATATTATGACTATGGCGGAGGTGAGCGAGAAGGAGGGCTCCATCCGCAGCGACGAAAGGGAGATCATCGAAAACGTCATTGAATTCGGTACCACTTCGGTACGCGAAATCATGACATCGCGGGTTAATATCGTAGCGGTATCGACCGAGAATACACTGGACGAGGTGCTCAGCCTGATCCGGGAAAAAGGCCTCTCGCGTATGCCACTCTATGAAAACGATTTGGATACCATACTCGGGGTGATCTACTCCAAGGATGTGCTCCCCTATATCAATTCGGATATCGAACGGACCACCATCAACTGGCGCACCATCGCGCGAAAGGCGCTTTTTATCCCGGCTACCAAGAAACTGGACGACCTGCTGCGCGACTTCCAGCAAGAGAAGACGCACATCGCCATTGTGGTGGACGAGTACGGCGGTACCGAGGGCTTGATTACGCTGGACGATATTCTGGAGGAGATCGTCGGCGATATTTCGGATGAATATGACGAAAATGAAGAACAGCTTTATACCCAGTTTAAAAGCGGGGTCTACATCTTCGACGCCAAGATTGACCTGGACGATATGGAAGAGATCCTGGAATGTGAGCTGACCTCCGACGATGACGATTTTGAAACCCTTGGCGGACTGATCTACCACCTTACCGAACGCATTCCCAATGTCGGAGAGCGGGTCTATTATAAAGATCTTGAGATGACCATTCACTCTGTGCAGAACAACCGCGTGCGGAAACTACGGGTCAAAATGAATACCGACGGCTCCAAACAGCAGAAGGCCCGCCTTAAGAACGAAGAATAATTCCTGAACCTTTTCAGATGTCCCAAACTTCCACCTTATCGTTTCAATCGGATGTTGACCTGACCCCATTCAATAGCCTGCACGTGACGGCCAGGGCGAAGTCCTTTCTTTCCGTTACCTCCATTGAGCAGCTTACAGAGGTGCTTTCCCGTCCCGATACCGATCCAGCATCGCTTTTCATTCTTGGGGGCGGCAGCAACATCCTGCTGGTAGATGACTACGATGGACTGGTGCTGAAGATGGACATCAAGGGCAGGGATGTGGTCGAGGAGGATAATGAGCATGTGTGGCTGCGCATAGGGGCCGGGGAGAACTGGCACGAGACAGTGCTTTACTGCGTGGAAAGGGGATGGGGCGGTATCGAGAACCTCTCGCTTATCCCCGGTACGGTGGGAGCCGCTCCCATTCAGAATATCGGGGCCTACGGCGTGGAGCTGGAAGAGGTATTTGAGTCGCTGGAGGCCGTTAACGTCAAAACGGGTCAAAGCAAGATATTCGACCGTGAAGACTGCCGTTTCGGATACCGCGACAGTATTTTTAAGAACGAGCTGAAAGGGGAATATGCGGTTGCGGAAGTGGTGCTCAGGCTTTCCAAAAAGCCGGAGGTTAATACCTCTTATGGCGCCATCCGTTCAAAGTTGGAAGAAAAGGGTATTGACAAGCCGACTATCAAGGATATCAGTGATGTGGTCATTGCCATTCGCAACAGCAAGCTTCCCGATCCTTCCGACTTGGGCAATGCGGGCAGCTTCTTCAAGAACCCGGTTGTGAGCCGGCAAAAATACGAGCATTTGAAATCGACCTATCCCGAAGTGCCGGGCTACGAGTTGAACGACATTGAAGTGAAGGTTCCCGCCGGATGGCTTATCGAACAGGCCGGATGGAAGGGCAAGGTAGTCGGTAAGGCCGGCACTTACGAACAGCAGGCGCTGGTGATTGTAAACCACGGAGGCGCCACGGGGCGGGAGATACTGGATCTGGCGGGAAAAATCCGGGATTCAGTCAGGGAGCAATTCGGTATCGAACTGGTACCGGAAGTAAATATCGTGAAATAGTCCGCCATGTCTGTGCCTTCGGAAAAAGACGAATTCCGTTATTTCAGCCGACACCTTTTCAGGACCGGCCTTGAATGCCCCACCCGTCTCTGGTACCGGGCCCGCAACTATCCCGAGAACCGGGAATCCATTCCCTTTATCGAACACTACCGCTTCAACAAGCAGCAGCTGACTGCTCTCTGCCGCCGGCAGTTCCCGAAGGGAATGGAGATTGAGGCTCCAACGCTGGAGGAAGTGGCCGAACTAACCACGAAAGCCTTTGAAAAACGGAATACCGTCCTGTTTGATCCACTCTTTATCCACGGGCGGCTGCTTGCGAGCGTGCCTATAGCTGAAAAAAAGGGCAATACCCTGCGGATCTATCATATTCAGACCAAGGCCTTCAACCCCGCCAAGCACCGCATTAGCAGCATGGACGGACGCATCTATTCCAAGTGGAGAGACAACCTGGTGGATATCGCCTTTCAGTGCCGGGTGGTTGAGCGGTGTCATCCGAATCTCGAGGTGGTGCCCATTCTGGTACTGCCGGATAAAAAAGCCCGGGCAGAATCCGGTAATCTCTATGAGGACGCTCCCGGCCCAGGAAGCAAGTCCGGACAGCTGCTGGCCTTCGTGGATGTTTCCGAAGAGGTACAGCGTATCTACCGGGGAGAAATCTTCGAAGAGGAGCCTTTTGGCGGCCATGACTTTGACTGGGCACTCTCTTTCCTGGAAGAACGGTATTACGGGAAAGAAAAATACCCGCCCCAGATCGGCAACAAATGCAGGAACTGCGAATTCCGTATCGAGCCGGAAAGGGCCTACCTGGAGGACGAGAAAAGCGGATTTGCCGAATGCTGGGACGAAGCCTTGGGAAAGAATCTGCAGCAGCAAAAGCATCCGCTGGTGTTCGACCTGATCGGTCCCGGTACCCGCAACTGGGTGGAACGGGAAGTCTATTTCCAGGAAGATATAGTCGACGACGAGATAGCTCCGCTGGAACAGCTTGTCCGCTCGGAAGGCCACATGAGCGAACGCCATCGGCAGTCGCTGCAGGTGATGCAGGCCAAGGGGAAGGAGGTGCCCGCCGAGATTATCCGTCCCCGCCTCTTCGAAGAGCTGGAGCGGTGGGAATATCCCATCCACTTTCTCGATTTTGAGGCCGGTAACTATGTGCTGCCCCTTCGTGAGAACCGCAGGCCGTACCACCTGCTGGTATTCCAGTTCTCCTGCCACAGCCTGCAGCCGGACGGCAGCTGGAGCCACCACCAGTGGATCGACGGCATGGACGAAAGCTATCCCAACTACGAAATGGTACGCCGCCTCAGGGAGGTGCCTGCCATCGAAGAGGGCACCATCGTGCAGTATTCCGACTTTGAACGGCACGCCCTCAAGACGATCCGAAAGGAACTCAGGCGCGAAAAGGAGATGGTAGCCGATGCGGAGGAGCTGATGGAATGGATAGAGGGCATTATAAGAAGAAATGACTCCGGCCATCCGCAGGGCCCTTACCTGGCTGACCTCAGCCGGATGGTGAAGGATTTCTATTACAACCACCGAATGGAAGATTCGCTTAGCATCAAGGACGTGTTGCAGTCGGTGCTGTCGGTCAGCGACCGCCTCAGGGATATCTACCGTGAACCCTACCGTAGCTCTAACTTCGATGAAATAATCTGGTGGCAACAAGACCGGGGTGAAGGTGCCAGGAGCCCCTACATGTTGTTGCAAGAGTATGAAAAGGCCGGAGGCGTGCGCCGGGGTACCGAAGCTATGGTCACCTACGCCAAACTGCTGACCGGGGAGTGGTCACGGGAACAGGAAGAGGCTCTCCGCAGCGACCTGCTCAGTTATTGCGAGCTGGATACCCTGGCCATGATGATGATTTATCAGCACTGGAAGCACCTTATGGAGGAAAAAAGGAACTAAGTTTGCTAACTTCGCTTTAAAGTTTGCATCACCATCCATCATAAAAGGTTATTGTCATGAGAAGACTTTCAATTCGTTTGGTTCTTTCAACTTTTTTGGCGGCCCTGCTGTTTACAGCCTGCGTAGTACAGAAAAGTCCGGTGACAGGGCAGAAGCGTGCTTACGGCTACAGCTGGGAGCAGGAGAAGCGGATAGGTAAGGAAGCCGATCAACAGATTCAGCAGCAATATGGGGTCTATCAGGATGAAGAGCTGCAGCGCTATGTGGAGGATCTCGGCCAGGAGATGCTGGCGGTAAGCCACATGCGCCGGGAGGACACGCCGCAGCAGTATAAAGAGACGGAATTC